>CAVFWQ010000005.1:0-55370 GCA_963626285.1 bacterium
ATAAAATCATGGCACTTTTCAAATTGCTTTTGATAGTTCGTCTGATACTCTTTTGCTCTATGCGCTACGGAGTTTAGATAATCCTCGCAAAAATTCCCCAGCAGCATCACTTCCAGATAGGAAGAGAAGGCAAACAGATAAAGTACCGTATTGTAATCCTGAAAATTATCGGCGATTTTGCTCATCGCATCTCGAAGCACCTGATCGAAAAGCACGGATGGCAGGTGGTCGATTTTATCGGCAATTTGCTTTTGGTAAAAAATGACATTTTGTTCGGCGCTCTGCTTGATATCCAGCACCTTCATATGATAATTGCTTCTGTATTGCTCATTATCCCAATTAAATTTATATTTATCCAAAATATCGGAGAGCATATTCAAATCGCCTTGCAGTTTCGCCCTTTTGTCCTCCTGCAGAAAGGAAAGAATGTCCTCCTGTGTTTTTCGAATGGTTTCCAGCTTATGGTCGATTTCCACCATCATCAACGACATGGCCATCATCATGGGATTAATGGGCATAACAGAGCTTGTGGTTACGTTTTTAGACTCTACTTTAACAAATTTTGCCATTTTGGACTTTCCGTTTTTATCAAAGAATGGTGACAATATATCGGGCTCATTTTTGCTATACTGTCTCAGCGTCGAATTGCCTAAATTAATAGGCATATAGAAAGGGCCATCCGTCGTTGCAGTCTGTGTCACCGTCCGCAGGGCGGGAACAAGTGAAGAAAAGATACCGCCCAAGGCCGTTACATCGGTCAGCGGGAACTTTTTGTATTCGCTCAAATGGGAAATTTTTTCGGCAATGGACTTCTCGATGTCGGAGTCATCCATCGGCTTCAAGGTCTTTGTCGTTTCCGCAATGGCTGTTGTCTCAGGCTGCGCCTGTTCACGCTTTAATAGTTTATCAAAAAGTCCCATGCTGCACCTCCATCATCAATTATACGCATTAACAGCATCCGAACAACCGATTTTATTATAACACAATATGCTGTCGGATGCTACCGCAGGAATGCAAAAATGCCCTCAAATGAAGGCATTTTGCGAAAAAATGTTGTCTACTCAATTCCCACACTCAATGCTTATCTCATTAAATATTTTCAGCAAATCCTCGATACGGACGGCCTGTTTTTCCGCGTCCGCCTTGTCCAGCACGGCGTGCCCCTGATGCATCATCAGGATGCGGTCGCCGTATTCGACGGCGTAGCGAAGGTTATGCGTGACCATGATGGCGGTCAGCTTCTTTTCACGCACGATTTTATCCGTCAGCGTCATGATGACATCGGCGGTTTTGGGGTCAAGGGCGGCGGTATGCTCGTCCAGAATAAGAAAGGAAATGGGCGTCATGGTGGACATGAGCAGGGCAAGCGCCTGTCTCTGTCCGCCGGACAGCGAGCCGACGCGGGCATGGAGCATATCCTCTAAGCCGAGACCCAGCGGCTGAAGGAGCGCCTTATAGTGGTCAATCCTGCGCCTGTCCGTGCCGCGCTGAAGGCCGGCGTGCTTGCCTTTAAAATCTGCCAAAGAGAGGTTTTCCAAGATGGTCATCTGCGCGCAGGTGCCCATCGACGGATTTTGATAGACGCGGCCGATTTGACGGGCGCGGATAAATTCCTTATCTTTGATGATATTCCGACCGTCCATGAGAATTTGCCCCGCGTCCGGCTCGATGCTGCCGCAAATCAGGTTCAGCATGCTTGTTTTGCCGGAGCCGTTGCTGCCGACGACGGACACGAACTGCCCGTCTGGAATGGTCAGGGAAAAGCCGGAGAAGAGGCATTGCTCCTGCACCGTGCCGGGGTTGTACGTCTTATGAATATTCTTTAATTCAAGCATGCTTTTTCAACCGCCTTTTTTCTCTCCCGCTTAAGGAAAGGATGATTAGGAACAGAAGCGCCGTAATCAGCTTCATATCGCTGGCGGGAACGCCCGCACGAATGGCAATGGCGACGCATGCTTTATAAATGATGGAGCCGAAAATGACCGCCGTGGTCGATTTGACAAAGCCGACGCGCTTGAACAAATTCGTGCCGATGATGACGGAAGCCAGCGCCATCGCTATCGCGCCCGTGCCCATGGAAACTTCAAATGTGTGCTGCTGCTGGCAAAGCACCGCGCCGGAGAGACCGACCATCGAGCCGGAGAGCATCAGCCCCATGATTTTAACGCTGCCCTTGTCCCGTGCCAGCGAGGTAACGACCGTGTCATTGTCCCCCACGGCGCGGAGCAGATAACCCGCACGGGTCTTTAAAAATAAATCCAGCAGGAGCTTGACAATGCATACGATTAACAGCACGATAATCAGCACCGTGTACGGCTCCAACCATTCGGGGAAACTGTCCGTCAGCCGGTTGTTTTCAAAGATGGTGACATACTTGACCTTCTTGGTGCTGAAAAAAGGGACGTTCGCCTTGCCCGCCGTCAAAGAGCCGGCGGCGATGTGCATATTGACGGCGTACAGCGCGGTCATCATGATGATGCCGGAAAACAGGTCGCGCACCTTGAGCTTGACATGAATGAGACCCGTCAAAAGTCCGGCCGCAGCGCCCGCCGCCGCCGCGCAAACGAGCGCCAGCACCGGGTCGCAGCCGTTGGTCACCATCAGCACGGAGATGGCCGCGCCCAAGGGAAAGACGCCGTCCACCGACATATCGGGGAAATCCAAAATGACATAGGTGATGAGGACACCCAGCGACATAATGGCGTAAATCAGACCCTGCTCCAGCGTGTTCAAAAGAATGCTCATTGTCTGTCAACCGTCCTTCAGTTTGCGGCCAATATGCATGGCATGCTCGGAATAGGAAAGAAGCTGCGGCGCTTCGATAAATTTTTTTGCCATGTCCACCCACAGCGCCTGCTCCTTGGCGGGATAGGATAAAAGCTGCTTTTCATTGGGGGCAAGAAAGCCCTCCTGCCCGAACAGATGCACCGTTTCCAGCGGAAATTCCTCCATGAAAGGAACGATTTTGCTCTGGTTGATAAAGCAGATGGTCGTAAAGGCAGGGCCGGAATAGTCCCTTCCGTGCAGCACGGAATCCTGAAGCGTTCTTGAAATCGGGCTTTTCAAATCCTCCGGCAGAAGGCCGGGACCGTTTTTCATGTCCTGAATGAAGCCGGAAAAATCAAGAATAAATGAGGTATACAAAAGCCCGCCGATTTTGAGGCGTCTGAGCGCCTGAGCGACTGCCGTGCGGCGGTCGCCCATGTCCGGCAGATGGTATAAGGGTCCCATCAGGAACACATGGTCGAATTTTCCTAAGGGCAATTCGTCCAAGGTCAGAACGTTGTGAACGTGAAGGTCAACCGAAACGCCCGCTTCCGCGCATTTTTTTTCGGCCAGCGCGATGCTGCCTTCCGACAGGTCAACCAGCGTGACCTCGCAGCCCATTTTTGCAAAATGCACGGCATACCGCCCCGGACCGCCGCCGATGTCCAAAATGCTCTCGCCCGAACGAATATGCTTTTCCATCATATAGGTGGTCAATGCAAATTCAAAGGGATGTTCCGAAAGTCGGTTCCACTCCCCGAGCGCGTTCTCATCGTAGTACGCCTTGACCGCCGCGCTTCTGCCGTCTGCCATGTCCTTCAGCCTTTCGCATGGAGAGGGGAGAGCGCCCCGGAGACGCTCTCCTCTTTTCCGAGAATTTATTCCGCCATATCCGTATATCCGCGGGAAGCTAATTCTTCGGGCAATTCGATGCCAAGGTCATGCAGCACCTCGGAATTGATGTACAGGGCGCTGTCGCGGATGGTTTCATAGGGGATGCTCTCGGCGCTTTCGCCTTTCAGGATGCGGGCGGCCATTTCGCCGGTCTGCCGTCCAAGCGCCACATAGTCCAAGCCCTCGGCGGCGGCGCAGCCGAGCGCCACCTGTTCGACCTCGCTGCCGAAGACGGGCTTGCCCGCCTGCTCCGCAGCGGCCAGCACAACGGTCAGATAGCTGACCACGGTATTGTCCGTCAGCATGGACAGGCAGTCCACCTGGGGCAGCAGCGATTGCACAGCCTGAGAAATTTCGGCGCCTGAGGTCACCGTGCCGCAGACGATATCAAAGCCGTATTCGCCCGCCATCTCCTCATAGAGCGCGGCCTGCACCTCGCTGTTGGTCTCGGAGGTCGTATACAGCAGGCCGATTGTCTTGGCCTGCGGCAGGAGAGAGCGAATCATGGAAAGCTGGTTTTTGACGGGCAGCAGGTCGCTCGTGCCGGTTACAAGGCCGATGGGCGTTCCGTCATCGTTCGCAAGACCCGCTTCAATGGGCGCGGAAACGGCGGTGTACACCACGGGGATATCGGCCTTGGCGGACAGGACGGCGTTGTAGGCCGTCTGTGCGCTGGGCGTTGCGATGGCGCAGATGAGATTGACATTTTGAGAGACAAAGGACTGCGCAATCTGCGTCGCCGTACCGCTGTCGGCCTGAGAATTGGCATAAAGAACGGTCAGGTTTTCACCTTCGACAAAGCCTGCCTCGGCCAAGCCCTGCAAAAAGCCCTCTCTGCAGTTGTCCAGGGAAGCGTGCTCGGCAAACTGGGAAATGCCGATGGTCACATTTTCGGCCGTCGCAGCCGTAAGGGTCATCATCAGGGTCAGGGAAAGAACGAGCGCAAGCAGCTTTTTCATCATGGTTTCCTCCTTCAAGTGTTCCGATTTTCGGAATGTTCTTGATGGTCAGGCTGAGGGCTTTTAAACAAAAACGCCCCAAGCAAACGCTTGAGGCGGATGTACCGCGGTGCCACTCAATTTCGGCTTTGAAAAAAGCCCTCTTCTCCATGTGCCATCACACATGCTGCCTTGATAACGGGCGCAGTTCCCGTCACTCCCTACTCATGTTCGGGAGCACCCTCGAAAGTCCATTCGGCAAGCACCTCTGCACCGCGATTCCACCGGCCGCGATTCTCTGAGCCAGACGCCATCCTGCTTACTTCTCTTTCTCACAGGTTTGGTATGTGCGTATGATACAGCGTCTTTTCTTGTTTGTCAACCGTGAATTTTGTTTTTTCACTGTACTGCCGAAAAGAAGCATGGAAAAAACGGGAAAAAATTTTTCAAAAAATATCTGCCGGGCATTTGACATCGGCAGGATAGCTTATTATAATAAAATTCGGGTGACTTTTGCGAAAGAAGAGGGGTGTTGGCATGAGCGAACCGATAAACGATTCAAAGTTTTTTTCGCTGTCCAACAGTCAGATGAATATCTGGAGGCTTGAAAATGCCTTTCCCGACACGCCGCAAAACAATATCTGCTGTGCGTTGGAGGTCACGGGTCAGGTCGATTTGGCGCTGCTCAAAAAAGCTGCCGAAAGCGTCCTGCGACGCGTGCCGGTTTTGCGCACCCGCATTTCGGTGCATGACGGAAAGCCTGAGCAGTATCTTGCGCCTGACTTTGAGCCGCAGCTTTCCGAATATGATTTTTCACAGAATGCCGCCGGAGCGGAGGCATGGCTTCAGGCGGTCGCTTCTGCGCCCATGCGGGTGCGGAACGGCGCTTTATATGCCTGCGCCGTCTACCGCGTGTCCCCCCGTGCGGGCGGCGTGATGCTGTGTATGCACCACCTGATTTCCGATGCGTGGGGGCAGGGGCTGCTGCTTCAGGCGATGGTGGAAGCGTATCTGCGCCTTCTGCGCGGAGAAACGCTTTCGGAGGACGCGATGCCCGATTATGCGGCGCACGTTGCGGAAGAAGAGGCGTACCTGCAATCCGAAAAGCATCAGGCGGATTCGGCATTCTTTCGGGAGAAAATATCCTCTTTTCAGCCAAGCGGCGAAAAGCTGCCGTGCTTCAGTCCGGCGGGAGAAAGGGTTTCCTTCCGCCTGCCGCGGATGCTGGCGCGGCTTGCGAATGTTTTCTGCGCCAATCAGCGCATGTCGCCCTTTCTTTTGTTCCTGTCCGCTCTGATGATTTACAAAAAGCGCGTGTCGGGCGAGGAAAAGCCCTGCATCGGCGTGCCTGTATTGGGCCGCCGCACCGTTCAGGATAAAAAAACGCCCGGCATGTTCGTTCAGACTTTGCCGATGGTGGCGGATGTGCCGCTTGATATGCCTTTTTCCCGCTTTACGGAAGGGCTGAACGAGCAGTGGTATGAGCTTTTGCGGCATGAGCGTCTGCCCTTTTCGGAGCTTGAAGGCTTGACGGGCGGAGCAACGCTGTTTGATACGGTGCTGTCCTTTCAGGCGGGCGTGACGACGGCGGCGGGAGATATGAAGGCTTCCTTCAACGGACGTTGGTATTACAGCGGCTGTCAGACGGAAAAGCTGTGCCTGCATATTTCGTCGGACGGCGAACAGCTTACGCTGGATGCGGACTATTTAACGCAGTTTTACGAAAAGGCGGAGGCGGAAAAACTCGTCCGGTCGCTGTTCACGATTTTGACCGCCGCCTTGGAAGCGCCCGAAACGCCCTTGGGCTCGCTTCGGCTCATGGACGCGGCGGAGGTGGACAGTACGCTGACGCTGGCGGGCGGTCAGGCTGCCGAGGGCAGTGTGCGGGAGACGCTTTTGCAGACCGCGCTGCGCTATCCAAGGCGAGCAGCGGTCATCGAGCGGGGCGAGCGCACGACTTACGAAACGCTGCTGAAAGATGCCGAAGCGCTTGCTGCCCGGCTTCACGCGGGGGATGTATTATCCATAGAGGAAAAGCGCGGCAGGGCGCTCTTCACGGCTCTGTGCGCCGCGATGCTGGCAGGCGTTCCGTTCCTGCTGCCGGATCTGCATCAGCCTGCCGCAAGGCTTGAAAAAATTCGTAAAAAGGCGAATGCAACGGTCGTTTTTGCGGACGGCGCATTGCAGCGGCTTCATCCGGCGGATGCTGTCAAAGGGGAGCAGCCCGCCTATTTCGTGGCGACCTCCGGCTCGACGGGCGAACCGAAGCTGGTGGCGGTCGGGGAAAAGGCGCTGTTCAATTTCGCCGCGCAGATGGCGCCGTTTTACGGGCGGAGCGCCGTTCTTTCCCTGTGCAATGCGGCGTTTGACGCCTTCCTTATTGAAAGCGCGGCAGCCCTTCTGAATGCCCGCACCATCGTCATTGCATCTGAAGAAGAAATGAACGACCCGGACGCGCTGGCGGCGCTCATGCGCTCCTATGACGCGGGCTTTTTGTCCATGACGCCCTCCCGCATGACGGCGTATTTGGAGAGCGAGCGCTTTCAAAGTGCCCTGCACCACGCGGAGAGTTTAGTACTGGGCGGCGAATGCTTCCCGCAGACGCTGCTGAACCGCTTAAAGCGCCTGACGGATGCGCGAATCTATAATCAATACGGGCCGACGGAGGCCGCCGTATGCGTCAGCGCGAAGATGCTGAATGAGGCGGATGAAATCACCTGCGGCCATGCCCTGCCCGGCTGCCGCATCTATGTGCTGGACGATACCCTGCGTCCCGTGCCGACGGGCGCTGCGGGCGAGATCTGCATTGCGGGCGATTGCCTTTCCTTGGGCTATTGGGGCGATGCGGAGAAGACCGACGCCGCGTTCGTCTCCACGGCATTTGAGAAAAGACTTTACAAAACGGGCGACTTGGGGCGCATCAGCAAGCGGGGCGAACTGATTTGCCTGGGGCGGCGGGACGGTCAGATCAAACTAAACGGCCGCCGCGTGGAGACGGGCGAAATCGAAGCGGCGCTGAAGGCACAGGAGGATGTGCAGGATGCCTGTGTCGTGATGGGCAAAAACGGGCTGAATGCCTATATCGCCTGTTCAACCCCTTTGGACGAGGCCAAGCTGCGAACGCGACTCTTGGCCGTTTTGCCCGTTTATATGGTACCGAAGCGCTTTATGTTCCTGTCCGCCCTGCCCATGACGCAGAACGGCAAGGTCGACGTCCGCGCTTTGCCGGATATCAAAAGCGAGGCTGCACAGGCGGACGGCGAAACGGAACAGGCTGTTTTAAAAATATTTAGGGAAACCCTGCAAAATGACGACCTCGGTGTGACGGACGATTATTTTAAGGCGGGCGGGGATTCTTTAAGCGCTCTGAAAACGCTGGCGCGGCTTCGGGAAACCCTGCATACGGATTTGCCCGCGGCGGCGCTGCATGAATATAAAAGTGCGCGGGAGCTGGCGGCGGCGTTGCTGCCGAATCAGCGGAAAACGCCGGAAAAATCGCAAAATCAGTCTGATATTCCCGCCATCGAGCGGGACGAATATCCCCTTTCTCCGGCGCAGGAGAACTTCTATGCGCTGATGCTGATGGACGGCCATGTGACCTATAATATGCCCGGCGCGTTTGAGGTGCGGGGAAAAATCGACGCCACCCGCCTTGAAAAGGCGTTCAATGACCTGCTTTCCCTGGACGAGCAGCTTCGAGTGTCCTTTGTGCAGCGGGACGGGCAGGTTCTGGCTAAATATCATCGCGAGGCGCATTTGACCCTTGAAAAGGCCGAGGGCAAAACATGGGAGGATGCTTTCCGTGCCTTTGTGCGGCCGTTTGATTTGAGCGCTGCGCCCTTGCTCCGCGCCGCCGTGTATGCGGATGCGGAGGGCAGGCAGACCCTCTTTGTCGATATGCCGCACGTCGTGTCGGACGGCATCAGCGGGGCGCTGCTGGTGCGGCGGCTGGATGCGCTCTATCGGGGCGAGGGGGTAACGATGCCGTCGCTTCGCTACCGCGATTATGCGCTGCAAGCCTCTGAGCGGGCAGCGGATGAAAAAACGCTTGATTACTGGCGCGGTGAGCTTCGGGAATATCAGCGTGCGCCGGAATTCCCCCCGGACTATCACACGGAGGAATCTTCCGTCTGCGCCGTATTAAAGAGCACCCTTTCCAAAGAAACCTCCGACAAAACGGATGCCTTGGCGCGGGCGCTGGAGGTCACGCCGTATGCCGTCCTCTGCGCCGCGTTTATGCCGGTTATGGCACGGATTCGCGGGACGGACAGCCTGTGCATCGGGACGCCGATGGCCGGACGCGGCGGCGAATGGATGGATGTTTCCGGCTCGTTCGTCCGTACTCTCCCCTTAATGCTGAAAACGGAAGCCACCTTTGCGGACACCGTTCGCGGGGTGTTCAAAAAAGCGCTGGGCGCACTCGACCATATGGATATCCGTCCTGCCGAGCTGATGCGTTTGTCCGAAACAAGGAGCGGCGAGGCACTGTATGACACGCTGTTTTCCTTCCTGCCCGCCTCTCCGGAGCATTTTGAGCTGGGCGGCGTTCCGCTCATAAGGCGGGATTTTGCGTACGGCGCGGTGAAGGCGCTGCTTTCCCTGGAGACCGTGCGCGAGGACGAGGGCTATCGGCTGGAGCTTTCCTTCGATGCCGCCCGCCTTGCCTATACGACGGCGGAATTTGTGCTGAGAGCGGTGACGGCTCTGCTGGAAAACGGCATTGCTTTGCCTGATCGACCGCTCACCATGCGTTCCATGCTGCCGTCGGTCGATAGGGTACGCCTGTTTGACAGGCCACGCAGACGGTCAACGCCCATCGACAGAGCCACCTTGCCGGAGCGCATCGAGGAGGTCGCGCTGCTCATGCCGGGACATGTGGCGGTGGTCAACACCTGCGGGTCGCTCACCTATCAGGAGCTTGTCCGCAAGGCGCGGTCATTCGGCGCCTACCTTACGGAAAACGGCTTGCAGCAGGGCGAAAGCGTAGGCATTCTTTTGCACAGGGGCTTGGATTTGCTGCCCGCCCTGCTTGGCGTTTGGGCAGCGGGCTGCGCCTATCTGCCGCTGGACGCCTCTTTCCCTGCGGACAGATTGCTGCAGATGCTGAAAACGGCGAAGGCGCGGGTCGTGGTGACGGATGAGGCCATTCCCTTTGCGGACAGTGAGAACATTCGGCAGCTCGCCCTCTGCTTTGACAGGCCGGAGCGTTTTTTGCCGCCGCCTGAGCCGACATCACCCGCCTACATCCTCTTTACGTCCGGCTCGACGGGAACGCCGAAGGGGGTCGTTGTTCCGCATTCGGCGCTGTCCAATTTGGCATCGGAGGCCGAGAGCTTATTGGCCGACTGCGGCACGGTTTTGTGCGCGACCTCGGATATGTTTGACGTGTTCGTCACCGAAACATGGCTGCCGCTTATTTTGGGGCGCACGGTGGTCATGGCGGATGACCAGCAGATGCTGATGCCCGTACGTCTGGCGGGTGTAATCGATGCCTTCAAGGTCGATTTAATGCAGATGACCCCGTCCCGTATGCGCTTGGGGCTGACCAGCCATGCCTTCAGAGGCAGCCTTCAGAATGTCCGCCGAATCCTGCTTATCGGCGAAGAGCTGACCATTTCGTTGAAAAATGCGATACAGGCGCAGACTAGGGCGCGAATCATCAACCAGTACGGGCCGACGGAGGCGACCGTGCTTTGTTCATGGGTGGATGTGACAAACGAGAGCAGACGCATCACCATCGGCCGTCCCGATGCGAACTGCCGCTTCTATGCCCTGAACGAGCAGGGCGAGCAGGTGCTGCCGCTGGCGCTGGGCGAATTGTATATCGCCGGTCAATGTCTGGCGCTGGGCTATGCGGGCAGGAAGGACTTGACGGACGGCAGCTTTGTGCCCGATTTGTTTCAATCAAACGAAAAAATGTATAAGACGGGCGACCTTGTGCGCCTGCTCCCCAACGGCGAATGGGCGTTTGCCGGACGGCGGGACGGACAAATCAAATTAGACGGGCACAGAATCGAATTGAGCGAACTGGAGAGCGCGGCGCTGGAAAGCGGCTGCGTACAGGAAGCGGCGGCGGTGGCCGTCCGCAGGGACGGAGAGGTGCAGGCGCTCCGCCTGCTTGTCGTCCCCTCGGAGGGCTATGACGAGCGGGCTTTGACGGCTGACATGAAAAAGCGCCTCCCTGTTTATATGCTCCCTGCGCGAATCGACACGCTTCGGGAAATCCCGCGTCTGGTGAGCGGAAAGACGGACAGGCGGGCGCTGGAGCGTCTTCCCTTTGAGCGCAGGCAGCCCGCTGCAACCCCGAACGGGACGGAGGATTGGATTTCCGCGCTGTGGAAGCGGACACTGCGGCTTTCCGACATTGGGGATGACGATGATTTCTTCGCCTTGGGCGGCACATCCTTAACGGCGCTGATGGTGCTGAGCGGATACATCGAAAAGGGCAAGCGGATGACACTGGATGAGTTTTATCATGCCCCCACTTTACGCGCCCAGCGCGCTCTCTTAACGGGCGGTATTCCCGCCGCGCCGAGCGCAGGAAAGGCGCAAAAGCGCGAGAAGGCCGCTCTTCCCCGATATGCACCCGAAAAGCGGCATATGCGGCCGCCTCACGGCGACATTCTGCTGACGGGTGCCAGCGGTTTCCTGGGCGCGCACGTCCTCAAGGAAATGCTCATGGCGGGCAACTTCATCGTCTGTCTCACGCGGGACGCGGACGGGCTGAAGGAAGCCGTTCGGGAATATTTCGGCGACAAGCTCATGGGCTTTAAAGTTGTCAAGGGCGATGTGACCAAGCCGCGCTTCGGCCTTCCCTTCAGAGAATACGCAGACCTTGCCTTACGGACGGGGCTGGTCATCCACTGCGCTGCGGACGTGCGCCATTATGCCGTGGATGACGGCATCCGGAACACGAATGTGCAGGGAACAAAGCATATCATTGATTTCTGCCTTGATGCGGAGGCGACGCTCTGCCATGCCTCCACCCTCAGCGTGGCGGGGACGCATGCGCCGCAGCCCTTCTGCCTGAGCGAGCGGGATGTATACATGGGGCAGAACGCCTTGGACAATGCCTATCTTGCTTCAAAATTATACGCGGAGGCCGCCGTCATTTCGGCGATGGAAAAGCAGGGCTTGGATGCGCAGATCATGCGCGTCGGGCGCTTGTGCGGCAGGGCGGAGGACGGAAAATTCCAGAGGAACGCGGGCACAAATATGTTCTGCCGTCTTCTGCGCGGGCTTCATGAGGTCGGCTGCGTGCCGGAAAGCAGGCTTGGGGAACGGTTTGAGCTGACCCCCGTGGATGCCTGCGCCCGTGCGATGACGGTGCTCATGCAGGCAGACGGCGCTGTTTATCATTTGGCCTCGACGAAGAGCTATACCTTGGGCGAGCTGGCGAATGCGCTGGGGCTTCAGACCGTTTCGGATGCGGCCTTTACCCAGCTTTACAGGGAAAGGATGACCTCGTCCAGCTCTCCCAATCTGCCTACCCTGGCTGTCTTCCTGTCCGCCGACGGGATGGAGCGAAACGTAACGACCGATTTGAGCAGGACATCGGACGCATTGAAGGCCGCCGGCTTCATCTGGCCGGAGCCGCCGCTTGTCAGGCTTATCGGCGGGATGAAGGAGGCGTGAGAAGAATGTATCCGATTATCGAATTTTATATCATGCTGGCGGACATTGCGTTGATTCTGGGCTTCCTTTTATGGAGCAGGATGCAGGGAAAGAGGAGACCCATCGACAACATGTTTGCCCTGCTTGCGCTGTCCCTGGTCGTGTGGCAGGCGGCCATCATCGCCATGCGGCTGGTCGATCCGGATGACGAACAAGCGCTGTTTCTGTGCGATGCCGCTTCCAATATCGGCTTGGCGACGCTCTCTCCCTTCGCGCTGCTCATCGCGCTGACATTTTCCAAGCGCCGCTGCGGCAAAAACATTTGCTTTTTACTCGTTCCGTCCTGCGTGACCATTGCGATGGTGTTCACCAACCCTTACCATCATCTCTATTATACGGTCTTTTCCGTTGACTCCGGCAAACTTCGCTTCGGCGCATACTTCTATGTGCAGGGGATTTACGGGTATCTGTGCCTTTTAACGGCGCTGTACGTCATCATTCGCTACGGCATGAAGAGCCACTCGCGGATATGCATGCGGCAGTCGGTGCTGTTTGCCGTGAGCATTGCCGTGCCGATGGCGGTCAACTGTATGGCGACCTTCGCCGTGATACCACTCTCCATTGCCGCCACGCCGCTGGCGTTTACGGTGACGGTGCTTTGCCATGCGGCGGCGATTTACTGGCTCGGTTTTCTCAATCTTGCGCCGATGGCGCTGCAGCGCATTGCGGAAGGGCTTTCGGATGCCTATGTGGTGCTGGACGATGAATACTGCGTCTACAGCTGCAACAAAAATTTTGCCGATACCTTTGCCCAGCGCTGCTGCCTTGTGCAGGGGCGGACGTTGAGCGAGGCGTGCCAAAGGGTGCAGGACGACAGCCGCACCTTCCTGTACAGCCTGAAAAGCTCCGTGGAATCGGCAGGCAGATCCCACAGCGTGATTTCCTATGAGCAGACCTTCCTGCAGGACGGGCACAGACGCTACTATGTGGTGGAAATAACCCCCCTCTTAAACGGCGCGGAGCTGCACGGGTATCTGGCGATGTTCCGCGACGTCACCCGCCTTCGGGAATCCATGCGGAGCGAACAGGAAAGCCTGTCCCGTTCGATGGAAAGGGAGCGCCTGGCCTCCTTGGGGCAGATGATAGGCGGTATTGCACACAACCTGAAAACGCCGATCATGTCCATTTCCGGCAGCGTCAACATGCTGGATAAATTAACGGAGGAATATCAAAAGAGCATCGGCGACAGCGAGGTCACAAACGAGGACCATCAGGCCATCAGCGAAGAAATGATGGCATGGCAGGAAAAAATACGGAGCTGCTGCGCCTATATGTCGGATATCATCACCACCGTCAAGGGCTTGGCCGCCAACATGAACACCAACGACACGGGTGAATTTACCGTGGATGAGCTGATGAAGCGGGTCGAGCTCTTGCTGCAGCACGAGCTGAAGCGCGGCAAATGTAAGCTGCTCTTCGTGAATGATTTGCTGCCCACATTCAAGATAACGGGCGATATCAACAACTTGGTGCAGGTGGTCAGCAATTTGGCGGGCAATGCCATTGACGCCATGCCGCAGGGCGGCGAAATCACCGCACACGCCTTTATCCGCGATAAAAGCATCTGCCTGTCCGTGGCCGACCAGGGCACGGGCATCCCTCCGCACATTCAGGAAAAGCTCTTCAAGGAGATGTTCACCTCCAAGGGCGTGAAGGGCACGGGTTTGGGGCTTTATATGTCTTCGGCGCTGATGCGCGGCAAGTTCGGCGGGACGCTCAAATTAGAGGAAACGTCCGTCCACGGTTCGACCTTCTGCCTGACCATCCCGCTGCCGGACGATTCGGAGGAGGAAAAGAGCCGTGCGTAAAAACCGTGCCGGTTTACAAAAAAACGGAATGCGCATGATGGTGCTGGATGATGATGTCAACATCACCCCGGCGCTTCAGGCGTACTTTGAGGCCTCCGGCTATCTGGTGGATACGGAGCATGACCCTGTGGCGGCGCTTGGGAAAATGCAGGAGACGCACTATGACATCCTGCTGCTGGACTTTTTGATGGAGCCGCTGTGCGGCGATGAGGTCGTTACCCGTCTGCGCTCGTTCGACAGGGATGTGTACATCATCCTCTTAACGGGGCATATGGAGCTGGCGCCGCCCTTAAACACCCTGCGTCAGCTCGACATTCAAGGCTATTACGAAAAATCGGACCGGTTTGACCAGCTTGAGCTGCTGGTGGAATCCTGCGTCAAATCCATCCGGCAGATGCGGATTATCCGCGACTATCGGGACGGCCTCATGCAGATTCTGGAGGCAAGCCCCAGGCTCAACCGGCTGATGCCGCTCAGAGATATTATGGCGCTGGCCCTGGATAGCGCAAAGACGATTTCCAACACGGCGGGCGCACTCATTTTCCTGAAGGAGTCTGATCAGGCCGAGGGACAGTACATGGGCATCGGCCCGTATGACATGACGCTGGAGCAGTTCGAGAAAGGCGTCCGCCCCCTGCTTCGGGAGGCGGGACAACGCGCGGGAGGGACGGGCGTTGTGCAGCGTGAGCAGGGCTTTCTGATCGCGCCGTTAAAAGCGCAGAAGGAGGACAGCGATACCTTGGGCTTTTTGGTCATCGATGCGCTGGGCGTAAAGGACGAGGACGTATCGCGGCTGCTTGGCATTTTGGCGCAGCAGACCTCGGCGGCGATTTTGAATGCGTCCTTGCATGAGAGCATCGTCCGCAAGAATGCGCAGCTCACGGCGGCGAACAGCAGGCTCAATCAGAGCTACATGGAGACCATCGAGGCGCTGCGTCTCCTGGTCGATGCCAAGGATGTTTACACCCGCGGTCATTCCGACAGGGTGGCCTATTACGCGACCTGCCTTGCCGAGAAAGCGGGCATGGACGAGCAAACGGTGGAGCGGGTGCGCGTGAGCGCGCTCTTCCACGATGTCGGCAAGGTGGGCGTGCCGGATGCGGTGCTGCTCAAGGACGACCGCCTGACGGACGAGGAATTTGCCGCCATCTGCGAGCACCCTTTGATTGGCGAAAAAATCATCTCCAAGCTGACGCTTTTCGGCGACATCAGCGATATCGTGGCGGCGCACCATGAGCGGATGGACGGCAAGGGCTACCCGCGCCGGCTGAAGGGCGGGGACATCCCAAGTGAGGCGCGCATCATCACCATCGCCGATGCCTTTGACGCCATGACCAGCGACCGCAAGTATCGCCCCAAAATGCCGCTGGAGAAGGCCATTGAGCAGCTCAACGCGGGACGGGGAACACAATTTGACGCGGAACTGACCGACCTGTTTGTTATGATGATGCGTGAGCATTATCAGGAAATGCAGGAGCATCTTCGCTTGACGAACACGGATGCTGAAAAGCAGAACAGCCTGTTTGGTTGAGGAATCTCGAAATAAAATCACAAGGCATTGTGTTTTTATTAAATCAAAAAGAGCGACTGAAAGGAGCGACGATATGACGAGTGAAAGACATTATCCGCTGTATCCGGTGAATCGGTACGAGACATTTTTGGATATGCTGAACGGCATTGCCCGTCAATACGGCACGCAGGATGTCATCGTGACCTATACCAACGAGGGCGAAAGACAGGCGTATTCCTTTCTGCAGCTTCGGCAGGATGCCCTGGCCTTTGCCGCGGCGCTCAAGGCAATGGGCTTGGACGGGCAGCATACGGCCATTGCCGGCGGCAATTCCTACCGCTATCTGGTCGCCATGTTCGGCGTGGTGCTGGCGGGCGGCGTTAGCGTGCCCCTGGATACGGAGCATACGGAGGATGCCATTCAGCGGATGCTGCTGCGCGCCGAGGCGACGTCCGTCATCTGCGACGACCTGCTGCTGCCGCTCTTTGAGCCGATGCGCAAACGCCTGCTTTCCGCCATCATCGCCATGACGGGCACCGGCGGAGATGCGGATTTTGACGGCCTTGTGAGCGCGGGGACGCTGCGGCTTCAGATGCTGCCTGCATGGGATGCCGAGCCGGACGAGCGGGAGAGGCTTTCCATGATTGTCTTCACCTCCGGCACGACGAGCGAGCAAAAGCCCGTGATGCTCAGCCAGAAAAACCTTCTCACCAACGCCTGCGGCGCGGCGGCGATGGTCTATGTCGGCGAGCGCGTCTTTACGCCCCTGCCGCTGTATCACACCTACGGCCTGACCTGCGGGGTGCTGGGGCATATTTCGCAGGGACGGACGGTCGGGCTGACTTATTCGCTCAAGCATATGCTGCGGGATCTAAAGCTGTTCAGTCCCCATACGCTGACGGCTGTGCCGCTGGTGGCGGAAACGCTGTATATGCGGACAATGGCGCTGCTGAAGCAGGAGGAAAAACTGGAAAAGGCCGAGGCGTATTTCTCCGCGCACGCTTTGCGCAGAAGCCTTGCGATGCCGGCCTTTGTGAAGGCGGCGCGGGATGAGGTCATGGGCGAAAACCTGTCATTGGCTTCCTGTGGCGGCGCGCACCTGAACGGCCGCGTTTTGCGGCATATGGACGCGCTGGGCGTGCAGATTTTGGAGGGCTACGGCATCACCGAGTGCGGGCCGATGGTCACCTGCAACCGCAATCGGGCGCAGCGGATGGATTCGGCGGGGCTGCCGCTGCCGGATACGGAGATCAGTTTTGAGGACGGGGAAATTCTGGTGCGCGGGCTGGGCGTCTCCGCCGGATACTATCAGAACGATGCGCTCACCGCACAGGAATTTTCGGACGGCTGGTTTCATACCGGCGACCTCGGCTACACGGATGCCGACGGCTATCTCTATATCACGGGCAGAAAAAAGAATCTGATCGTCTTTAAAAACGGCAAAAAGGTCATGCCGGAGGAAATCGAGCAGTATGTGTCGGGCATTCCGCTGGTCATGGAAGCCGTTGCCTACGGCGTCCATGCGGGCGAATCGGACGATGATGTCCAGCTTGCCCTGCAGGTCTATCCGAATCCCAAACTGGCTGCGGGCATGAGCGCCTACGAAATCATGCGCACGCTGGAGGACGAAATCCAGAAGGTGAACAGCGCCCTTCCATCCTATAAGCAGATACAGATGATAAAGGTGCGCGACATTCCCTTTGAAAAAACAGCGTCCAAAAAAATCAAGCGGAATATCACCTGAGCCAGCGGCAAAGAGAGGGGAAAAAGCATCTATGCTGGATACGATTCGCAGGATTGTCTGTGAGGTGACGGGTATTTCCGACCTCACCGAGGACACCGATTTTGTGAAGGATTTGGGACTGAACTCCCTGGACGTGGTCAGTATCGTCGGCGCGTTTGAGGATAAATACGGCATCGAAGTCCCGATTCGCGATATGTGGCAGCTTCATACCGTCCGTGATGTCATGGATTATATGGAGCGGAGGAATATTCGGGTGTAATGAAACCTATATAAAAAAACAGACTGATTGAGACGGGCAGCCCTTGTTTTGTTCATCAACCTTTTTTCCGCAAGGCAGCATGACGTTCATGCGGAAGGTATGCTCGCCCGGATAGGTGATTCTGCATTTTCCATTAGGAAGCCGCACGATGGATTCCGCAGCGGAAAGACCGACGCCCCGCCTGCTTCGTTTCGCTTTTTCGTGCTTCCGGCACGGTAAAACCGTTCAAAGAGCATCTGCGGCTGGCAGGCGGGGAGCGTATCAACGGGATTCATATTGGTCGGCAGGATGCGCCTGCGAGTGCTGCTGAGCGCAATTTCAATCTGTCCGCCTTTCTGTCCGTACTGCACGGCGTTGTCCGTCAGCGCATGCACAAGCCGGCGCAGCTCATCGGCATGGACGATGGTCATCAGCTGCTTGATAAGACGATAAAGCCGCCGCGCCTCCAAACCGTCCATGACCGGCATCATGATGTCGAAGATGATGCAGTCATAGTGCTGAAGCTGCGCATAGTCCGGCGCGACCGCGCCGTTTTCCACCACATCCACCGTATATTGATGGTATGACGGGATGAGCCTCCGAGAGTCCGCGCTCATCCGCCGCATATAAAATGCGCACTTTTTTCACCGTCCCTCATCTTTCTTATAGCACCGAACCGGCAGAAAAGGTATTTATAAAGTCTTCTTGATCTGTTCATCGTGCCGAATCGGATGTGTTGATTTTTCGATAAAGCATGATATAATACCATACGGATACCTCATACACTGATGCGGGCATCGCCGCACGGCTTGCGATTCATCGCACCTTTTCATTGGTGTGGTGCTGCCTGAAACATTGATGAAGAATCGGAGGAGATACATATGCAGCTTCATGTATATGAAAATGCCGAGCAGGTTTCTCTGGCCTGTGCCATGCTCATCGCCGCACAGGTGACGAAAAAGCCCGACAGTGTGCTGGGTCTGGCAACGGGCTCTTCCCCGGTAAAAGCCTATCGGCAGCTCATCGCGTGGCACAAGGCCGGTGTGCTGGACTTTTCCCGGTGCGTCAGCTACAACTTGGACGAATATGTGGGCATTTCCTATGACCATGAGCAGAGCTATCATCGCTTCATGCAGGATAATCTGTTCTGCGGCATCAACATGAAGGAGACCCATGTGCCGGACGGCAATGCCAAGAATCTGAAGACGGAATGCAAGCGCTACGACAAGGCCATTCAGTCCGCCGGCGGCATCGACCTGCAGCTTCTCGGCATCGGTCGCAACGGACACATCGGCTTTAACGAGCCTGCAGAGCAGTTTGTCTACGGCACGCAGATTGTCAATCTCACCAAGTCCACCATTGAGGCCAACCGCCGCTTCTTTGACAGCGAGGAACAGGTGCCGCGTCAAGCCATTTCATTGGGTATCGGCGGCATCATGGCGGCTAAGACCGTTGTGCTGATTGCTATGGGAGAGGACAAGGCGGATGCGATCAAGGCGCTCGTCAAGGGAGACATCACGCCCAAGGTGCAGGCCTCCATTCTCCGTGCACATGAGAATGCCGTCATTCTGGTGGATCAGGCGGCGGCGTCCAAGCTCTGATAATATTCCGTTGATGTTTTTGCCCGCAGATGCTTTTGTCTGCGGGCATAGTTTAATCGTTATGTAAGGAGAAATTCGCATGAAGTTGTGGGCAGGGCGTTTTCAAAAGGCGACCGAACATATGATGGATGACTTTCATTCCTCGATTTCCTTCGACCATCGGCTGTATCGGGAGGACATTCAGGGCAGCATGGCGCACGCCAAAATGCTGGTCAGGCAGGGTATCATCAGCGCGGAGGACGGGGGAAAAATTCAGGCGGGCTTAGCATCCATCCGCGAGGACATGGATGCAGGGCGCGTGGCGTTTCCGCCGGAGAGCGAAGATATCCATATGCTGGTGGAAAGTCTGCTGACCGAGCGCATCGGCGAGGCGGGGAAACGTCTGCATACGGGGCGCAGCCGCAATGACCAGGTGGCGCTGGATATGCATATGTACGCCAAGGAAACCTGCCTTGCGACCATTGAAAGTCTGAAGGCGCTGTGCGAACTTCTGCTGACCAGAGCAGAGACTTATGCGGACAGCATTATGCCCGGCTACACGCATTTGCAGCGGGCGCAGCCGATTACCTTAGGTCATTACCTGATGGCATACTTTCAGATGTTTGCACGGGACATCGTGCGGTTTCAAAATGCATATAAGGCCGCTGACGTGATGGTGCTGGGCAGCGGCGCATTGGCCGGAACGACCTATCCCTTGGACAGGGAGTATGTCGCGCAGGAGCTTCATTTTTCCTCCGTTTCCATGAATTCCCTGGACGGCGTGAGCGACAGAGACTTTTTGCTGGATTATATGGCCGCCGCATCCGTATGCATGATGCATCTGTCGCGTTTTTGCGAGGAGTGCGTACTGTATTCGAGCATTGAATTTGGATTTTTAACAATGGACGACGGCTTTTCGACCGGCTCCAGCATGATGCCGCAAAAGAAAAACCCCGATGTTGCCGAGCTGATTCGCGGCAAGACGGGGCGCGTATACGGCGATTTGATGGGGCTGCTGACCGTTATGAAGGGGCTGCCGCTCGCCTACAACAAGGATATGCAGGAGGACAAGGAGAGCTTTTTTGATGCGCGGGATACGCTGATAAAATGCCTGAACATTTTTACCGCCATGCTGGAAAGCTGCGTTTTCCGCACGGAGAATATGGAAAAGAGCGCCTGCGCGGGTTTTGCCAATGCGACGGACTGCGCGGATTATCTCGTCCGCAAGGGCATACCCTTTCGGGATGCGCACCGCATTGTGGGCGAGCTGGTCGCGCACTGCCTGAACGAGGGCAAGGCGCTGCTTGACCTCACTCTGCCGGAGCTTCGTACCTTCTCCCCTGCTTTTGATGAGGATATCTACAACGCCATTTCTCTGTCTGCCTGTGTTGCCATGCGCAATATTTCCGGCGGGCCTGCGCCTGAGCAGGTGCGGGCGGCGATTCATGCGGGGCGTACATTCCTGCAGGACGTTGATTAAACGACACCCTGCCTCTCGGATAGATTTCGCTTACTTTTTCAGCCGATGCTTTACGGATGCGTATACACGCATCACCATCATCACCGCCATGATGCCCAGCGCCATCATCGCGGCAACGGAGATGGTATACACGCCGCGTTCGGAAAAATCCGCGTAATCGCCCCTGATGCATGATTCCATCGTGTAGTAGAGCGCGCCGCCGGGAATAAGCGGAATCAAAGAGGTCACTAAAATGCCCGTCACGGGCGTTTTTAAGGCACGCGCCAGCATCTCGGCATAGGCCGCTGCGGTCAGGGACGCAAAAAGATAATTCGGCAGGTCATTCGGCGACTGGCCGCCGGTCAAAAGATATACGCCCCAGCTCAGCGCACCGCCTAAAAAGGCAAACAGCAGCATTCGCCCGTGCATATTAAACAGCACCGCAAATCCCAGCGCGCCGATTGCGCCCATGAGCGTCTGCAGCAGCATTCCGTCTGTCATACCATGCCTCCGAGCGAAAGAATGTACGCGCCGCCCAGTGCGATGACGGTGGCGAGAAAGACGGCCTCGCCGATGTGCAAAAGCCCCGCTAAAATATCGCCGGAGAACAGGTCGCGCATACCGTTCGTCAGCTCAATGCCCGGAATCAGCAGCATGATATTGCCGATTAAAATCTTATCCACATGTGTGCCCAAGCCCAGTGCGGTCAAAATCAAAGCGCTGCCAGCCGCCGCGCACGCGCCGCCCAAATGCGTAAAAACGGCGCTGATATCCAGCCCCTGAAGCAGGCGAAACGTAAGAAACAGGATCGCGCCGCCCACTAAGGAGGCCAGCCCGTCCTGAAGCGTTCCGCCAAAGAAAACGGCAAAAGCAAAGGAAATGACCATGTAGGCGACAAACTGGGCGGAGAAGGGATAGGGCTTGAAAGACAAAATATCCGTAAGCTCGGCTTCGGCTTTTTCAACATCCGGCGTATCCCTGCAAATGCGGCGGCACAGCGCGTTCAGACGGGATAAACGGTCAAAATTGGTCTTTCCGCCCACAATGCGGCGGGTTTGCGTGACAGGCTCGTTGTCCGGCATCAAAAGCGTCACCACAATGGAGGAGGGGATGGTGAAGGCATCCACGCGCTGCGCACCGTAGGCGTTCAGCATCCGCACGACGGAATCCTCCACCCGATAGACCTCCGCGCCGCTCTTTAAGAGCGCCTCTCCGATGTCCAGCACCAGCCTCAGTACCTGCGTCGGCTCCATGAAAATTGTCCTTTCTATATCGGCAAAGACAGTAGATACTCGGCGATTTTTGCGCTGTGCACGATGTATGAGCCGTGCGTCTCGCCTTCAAAAATTTTGAGTATGCTGCCAGGAATCGCCCGCGCAATGCGTTTTGTGTGCCGAAGCGTAATCAGGTCATTGCTGCCGGCCAGCACATAGGTCGGGATTTGAATTTTTTTGAGCGCCCGCGTGCTGATGTGCGGTTCGGTCAGCATCAGCAGCTTTAGGGGATGCGGGTCTTTGAAATAGTCCTTCCGGCCGAGAAACAGCGCCTTAACGCCCAGACCGACGGGCGCAATGTTCGATCCGCTGACAATGAGCGCGTCCAAAAGCTTCGGCCAGCGGATGGCAGCCAGCAGCCCGACAATGCCGCCGTCGCTGAAGCCGTACAGAATCGGTCTGTCCAATTGCAGCGCCGTGATGAGGTCGTGCATATCCTGCGCCATATCCGCATAGTGATAGGCGCTGACGGGGCTGCTCTGTCCGTGCCCGCGGGAATCGATCAAATAAAGGGTAAAGCGCTCCTTGAGCCGCTCCGCCGCCTCGGTGAAGATGGCGCAGCTTTCGCCGTTTCCGTGCAGCATGAGCATCGGTCGCCCCTGACCCAAGACCTCATAATGGATGGTAACGCCGTTGACCGCCTGCTCCATTGCTTTTCCTCCGCATGGTCGTGCAGCCTGATTGTAGAAGCCTTTTGCCGCTCTGTCAAGCAGAGAAAAAATTTTTATTCAGCCGAAAACGTATTTTTATTCAAAAGTTAAATATAAATGCATATTACAGCTCAGCTGAAAACTATTTCTTGTGGTGAGCACGCCGATTATCCACAACACTTAGATGCGGAAGTTATCAACAGTTTTGTTCACATTCAATTCTTAAATCTCGTAAACACCCTTGAAATTCTGCGGATAATCTGATATAGTAAGTCAGGCGGTCGGGAGTTACCGACTTATCCACAAAAAGTTATCCACATGGCGGATTTCTTTGCGGCCGTGTGGAGTACTTTTTTTCGCTCAAAATGCAATCGGCAATTGCATATTCTTTTGCATGATAATGGGGGAAGAGACTTGGAAACGGAAGCGCTGTGGAGAGACGCATGTGATATGATGCGCCCGGAAATGGGAGCGATTTCTTTTGATACATGGATCGCCGGCGCACTGAAGCCGATTCTGCTTGAGGGGGATACCTTTTATGTGGAGGCTTCGTCGGATTTTCATCGTTCCTTTGTTGAAAAAAGGTACGCGGCGCTGGTCGCCAATTCTCTGTCGCAGGCCGCCGGCCGTCCGCTCAAACTCAAAATCGTCACGCCGCAGCAGGCCGAGGAACTGAAAAACGGCGCCGCCCCCGCGCAGAAAAATGCCTCCGCCGCGCAGCTCAACTCCAAATATACCTTTGATACCTTCGTTGTCGGCAATAACAACCGCTTTGCGCATGCGGCATCCTTGGCCGTTGCGGAATCTCCGGCGGATGCGTATAACCCGCTGTTTATTTACGGCGGCGTGGGGCTTGGCAAGACGCACCTGATGCACGCCATCGGGCATTTTGTTTTGAAGAATAATCCGAAGGCGCGCATTGAGTACATCACCACGGAGATGTTCACCAACGAACTGATTTCGGCGATTCAGGCACACAAGAACGCCGAATTTCGGGATCGTTACCGCAACGTGGACGTGCTGCTGGTGGACGATATTCAGTTTTTGGCCAAGGCCGAGCGCACGCAGGAGGAATTTTTCCATACCTTTAACGCCCTGCACTCCGCCGGAAAGCAGATCGTCATTTCCAGCGATAAGCCGCCCAAGGAAATCCCGCGCTTGGAGGAGCGCCTGTCCAGCCGCTTTGAGTGGGGGCTGATTGCCGATATTCAAAAGCCTGATTTGGAGACGCGCATCGCCATTTTGCAGCGGAAGGCGCGGGATGAAATGATGAACGCGGATGATGAGGTGCTGGCGCTCATCGCCGAGCGCGTCGAAAGCAACATCCGCGAATTGGAGGGCTGCCTGACCCGCCTGTCCGCGTATGCGGCTCTGACGAAGCGCCCCATTGATGTGTCTCTGGCGGAGGAAGCCCTGCGTGAGGTCTTTCAGCGCATTGAACCGCGCCGTCTCACCTGCGAGGATGTCATCGGCGCGGTCGCCAATTATTACGGCGTGGCGGTGGACGATATCATGGGCTCGCGCCGCAATCGGGAAATCACCGTACCGCGTCAGGTGGCCATGTATCTGAGCAGAACGCTGGCTGATGTGTCCTTCCCGCGCATCGGCGATGCCTTTAAGCGCGACCATTCCACCATTCAGCACGGCTGCGACAAGGTCTCCGAGGATATGAAGAGCAACGCGACTTTGGCTTCACAGGTGAACGATATTACCAGACAACTCAAAGAAAGATAAAATTTATGCTCCCCGCTCGCAAACGAGGGGCATTTTCAATGTGGAAATGCTGTAAAAACGGTTTGCTTTTTGTTGACGATTTTCGCCTGTTGGACTACAATATGCGGGAAAGCAGCAAGGGCGCAGCGATGCGGCGCCGCTGCGGAACAGAGAAAGGAAAGAGACCGTATGCCGCTTTTGATCGCCATCGACGGACCTGTGGGCGCGGGCAAGTCCACCATATCGGACGAAGTCGCCAAGAGGCTTAATATCCTTCATCTGGATACAGGCGCCATGTATCGTGCGGCGGGGCTGGCTGCGCTGAAGCGCGGCGTTTCTTTGGACGATGAAAAGGCTGTCTGTCAGGCCGTGTCCGAGGCGGAAATCAGTGTATCCTACGCAGATAATGCCCAAAGGACATATTTGGACGGCGAGGATGTGTCGGACAACATCCGCACGCAGCAGGCGGGACAGGCTGCCTCCGCCGTGTCACGGTTTTCCGCCGTTCGGCAGAGAATGGTGGCGGCGCAGCGGGCAATGGCGCAGAACACCTCCATGCTGCTGGACGGACGCGACATCGGTACGGTGGTGCTGAAACACGCGACGGCGAAAATCTTCTTGACAGCCTCGCCGGAGGCTCGCGCCCGCAGGCGGATGCATCAGCTGCGAGAAAAGGGCGACGACACCCCGCTGGAGGAAATCCTGAGGGAGGTGCAGGCGCGGGACGAGCAGGATGAGCATCGCGCCGTTGACCCGCTGAGAAAGGCCGAGGATGCCGTCGTCGTTGATTCGTCCGATATGACATTTGAGGAGACTGTGCAGGCAATATTGCGCATCGTGGAGGAAAAACGGAATGTCTGAGCCGCAGAAAAAGCAGCAAAAAAAGAAGGAGCGCACCTTTCTGTTCACCCTTGCGCGGGCATTTGCGCACCTGATGCTGCTGTTTTATCCAACGCGCTATCACGGCGTTGAAAACATCCCATCGGAAGCACCGTTTATTTTGATTTCCAACCATAAGCACTGGTTTGACCCGCTGCTGATTGCCGTCAAGGTGCGCCCGTTTGAAACGCGCTTCCTGGGGAAAAAGGAACTGGGCAAAGAGAAAATCGCCCATTATGTTTTGCAGAAGCTGCACATGATTTTGGTCGATAGGCACAACAGCGATATGGCGGCCATGCGCGCCTGTGTGAACGTGATTCGGCAGGGGCATGTGCTGGCTGTTTTTCCGGAGGGAACGCGCTGTAAAAATACCACGATGGAGCATATCGAGTCCGGCGCGGCGTTCATCGCCCTGCGCTGCAAGGTGCCGCTCGTGCCGGTGCTGATTGAAAGACCCTGCAAGCTCTTTTGCAGAAATGATGTCTGGTTCGGCAAGCCTTTGGAGGTAGAGGATTTATATGCGGAGGAGATGAACACGGAGACCGTCGCCCGCCTGATGGACAGGATGTGCAGCGGCATCCGCGCCTTAAACGCAGCCTGATTTTTGAGAAATAAGAAAAAAATATTTTTTTCTTACTTCAAAAGAAGGAATTAAAGGATTCATGTCGAATGTCTGTTTATTAGCCCGAGGTTTTTGAAGCGGAGGGTCTATGCCTTACGAGATTGCCCGTCATGCAGGTTTCTGCGCAGGTGTGCGCAGGGCGATAACGATGGCGAGAAACGCCGCTCGGAAGGCCAAGGCGCAGGGAATACCCTGCGTGATGCTGGGTGAGCTGATTCACAATGATGCCGCTTTGAACGAGTTTAAGGCATTGGGCGTTTCCGTGGCGGAAAGGGTCGAAGATGTGCCGCAAGGCGCAGTCGTGATTTTCAGAAGCCACGGTGAGCCGCCGCAAACGTATGCCGATTGTCAGGCTCGCGGGCTGACGGTCGTGGATACGACCTGCGAATTCGTTTTGAAACTACACGCGCTGGTCTATGACCACACGCAAAAGGGCTTGCCCGTGCTTCTGCTGGGCGACCCTAAGCACCCCGAAATCATCGGGATTGCAGGAATGGGCGGAGACCTCGTTTACGTTCTCTCCTCTCTTCAGGATATGGAAGCGCTGCCCGCGCTGAAGCATCCTCTGCTTGTTGCTCAGACCACCTATCCGCCCAAACAGTGGGCGGAGACACAACCGACCTTGAACAGGCTGTTCCCGGATCTTGAGGTGCGCCGTACCATTTGTCCGGCAACACAGCTGCGGCAGGATGCCGCCTGTGAGCTGGCAAAGCGGTCGGACGCGGTGGTGGTGGTAGGCGGGAAAAAGAGCGCCAACACACGAAAGCTGTATGAAAGCTGCTGTGCGCTTTGCCCCCGCACCTGTTTGGTGGAATGTGCGTCGGAGCTTCCGCCGCACTTTGCAAATATCCACACGGAAAAAATCGGAATCGCCGCCGGCGCATCCACACCGGATTGGTCATTTAAGGAGGTTGTCACCCGTATGAACGAGGAACAGATCAAGGAAGCCACGCCCGTTGCAGAAACGGCCATGACTGAGGAGGAAAAGAACAATCAGAGCTTCATGGACGACGTTGAGAAAACGCTCGTCCGCATCCGCAACGGTCAGACCGTGACCGGCACTGTCGTGCAGATCACTGACGATGAGGTCTGTGTCAACATCGGCTACAAGTCCGATGGCCTGATTAAGCGCGAAGATTTGGTGGACAAGGACGTCAAGCTGGGCGATACCATTGAGGTCGAGGTCGTCAAGGTCAATGACGGCGAGGGCAATGTGTTGCTGTCCCAGCGCAACATCGTGAACCGTAAGGTCTGGGAAGACCTGATGAACAAGTATGAAAATCATGAGTACGTTGATGCCGTGGGCAAGGAAGCCATCAAGGGCGGCCTGATTGCGGATGTGAACGGCGTTCGCGCCTTTATCCCCGCCTCCCATCTGGCGCAGCGCTATGTTGAGAAGATTTCGCAGTTTGTCGGCCAGCCGATGAAGGTCAAGATCATCGACGTGGATAAGCAGAAGAAGCGCATCGTAGCCAGCCGCAAAGAAGTGCTGGCTGAGGAATCCGCCGCGAAGAAGGCTGCTGCATGGGCGACCCTTGAAGAGGGTGCCGTCGTAAAGGGCATCGTCCGCCGTTTTGCGGACTTCGGCGCGTTTGTGGATCTGGGCGGCGTGGACGGCCTTATCCACATCACCGACTTGGCTTGGAGCCGCATCGGTCATCCGAGCGAGGTGCTGAAGATTAATGACGAAATCGAAGTGAAGATTCTGTCTCTGGATCGTGAGCGTGAGCGCATCCAGCTGGGCTACAAGCAGCTTCAGCCCAAGCCGTGGGACAACATCGAAGAAAAGTATCCCGTCGGCTCTATCATTGAGCGCAAAGTCGTCCGTATCCGTCCGTTCGGCGCGTTTGTCGAACTGGAGCCCGGCGTGGATGGCTTGGTACACATTTCTCAGTGTGCGCTGACCCGCGTGGCCAAGGTCGAGGATGCGCTGCAGCCCGGCCAGACTGTGCGCGTCAAGATTCTGGGCGTCGACCCGGAAGCAAAGCGCATCAGCCTGAGCGTGCGCGAGGCGCTGGCTGACGAAGCCCTGAACGAGAGTTTTGATGAGATTCCCGGTGAAGAGCTGGACGTCGAAGCTCCCGCCGAGGAAGCCGAAGAGACTCCCGCCGAATAATCGCCGTTGGAAATCATGCCCGAAGAAGCTGCGAAAGCGCTTTTTCGGGCTTTTTGCTTGCCACATTCGTCTCTTTTCATCCTGCCGTGCTTATGCTATAATAGTTCTGTTCTTGTTTCAGATGAAGCGCAGGAGGAAGACGCACGCATGCAGGAAATGCTGGACAGACTCGGAACGGAGCAGGTCAACCCCAATTCCCTTCATATGGATACGGCGAGTGCAGATGAATTTTTGACCATGCTGAGCCGTGCAAATTTTGAAGCGGCACAGGCCGTGCAGGATGCGCAGCCGATGCTGGAAAAGGCGCTCGACTTAGTGCGGGAAAAAATGCTTTCCGGCGGGAGGCTCATTTACTGCGGCGCGGGGACGAGCGGACGGCTCGGCGTATTGGATGCCTCGGAATGCCCGCCGACCTTCGGCGTCCCCAGCAGCCTCGTCGTCGGCGTGATGGCGGGCGGCGACAGGGCTCTGCGCTTTTCCAGCGAAAGCACGGAGGACCATGAGGAAATCGGCGTACAGGATATGCAAAATATCGCGCTGGATGAAAAGGATGTCTTGGTGGCCATTGCCGCCAGCGGGCGCACGCCGTACTGCATCGGCGCTTTGCGCTATGCGCGTTCCGTCGGCGCTGCCGCCATCGCGCTTTCCTGTAACAAAAATGCGAAAATGAGCGCTGAGGCGGATGTCGCCGTAGAACTTGATACGGGCGCGGAGGTGCTGACTGGCTCGACGCGCATGAAGGCCGGAACAGCGACCAAAATGGTACTGAACGCCCTGTCTACGGGCGCAATGGTTGCGCTGGGCAAGGTCTACCAAAACCTGATGGTGGATATGAAGGCCACCAACGAAAAGCTGCGTGACCGCGCCGTGCGGATGCTGATGACCGCTACGGAAACGAACGACCCTGTCCGTGCGGCCGAGCTGCTCCGACAGGCGGACGGAAGCGTCAAGCTGGCGTTGGTGATGGAAAAGACCCGTTCAACGAAGGAAGAGGCTAAGGCGCTGCTGGAAAAGGCGCACGGCATGGTGGCCAAAGCCATTGCATATCAAAATGAAACTCAATGCGATAAACATTCCGTGAACGGCACGGTTCGGTGATGCGGTTGAATTTCTGTTTGAAAGGGGAAAACGAATGCGCAGACTTTTACGAATTATTTTGCCGGCCGCACTTTTATGCTGGCTGGCGCTGTCCGCGCAGGCGCTTTCCCTGACCATGCTGCCGGATGCCGTCCGCCCCGGACAGGACGCACGAATCGCCTTCATCTCGGACACGGCCGGGACAGCAAGGCTCTTCCTCAGCGATGCGGACGGACAAGCCGTCTATACCCTGGAGGATGCGCTGATTGTGACCTCCGGCACGAATTACTATACATGGGACGGTACGATGCAGCCGTCCGGCGCGGCGTTTGATGCGGGCGAATATGTTCTTTGCATTGCAATGAACGGCGAAACGGACAGCGCTTCACTCACAATAGGGCAAAACGCGCCGTCTGTCTCCCTGCTCAGCGCTTCCACCGCGCTTCGGGCGGGGACGGAATGGACGGCGACGGTGTCCTGCAATCTGGACGGCGAACTGCTTTTGGAAACGCAAATCAGCGGCATCTGGGAGCGCGTCGGCAGTACGGATGTTCAGGCGGGCAAAAACACTGTCCGCTGTCAGCTGGCTTACGGCGGCATGCCTCTGTCTGCGGGCAGCTACCTCTTGCGAATCTCTCTGCGCGATGCAGAGGGGGTGCGCAGCACGGCGCTGCGGATTTCTCTCTCTGTTTCCGCCTCGGCCTCCTCCGCCGAAAGCACGGAAACAGACGAAAGCAAAGAGACGCTAGAAGCGTCGGCGTCAGTTTCCGAAGCGGGTGAAGAAGCAGCAAAAGAAACAGCCTCGTATCTCGTCATTCCCAGCCGTCTGACCACGGCGGAGGATGAAACCTGCTATTGGACGATGCCGCTGGGCGATTTGAGCGATGAGCAAGCCATCTGGGACATCATGATGCAGCCCATCACCGTGCTGGACGTGAAGGGACGCACCGCACGGGAAACATACAAGGTTCGCGCAACGCCGGATAAATCCACGGATGCGGATAATGTGGTGGGCGAGGTCACCTATAAGTCGCAGGGCGTTCATGTTATTGAAACGCTGGACAACGGCTGGACGAAAGTCGAGCTTTACAACACCTCCTACGGCTCGACCTACCGCAAGGGAAGCAAGCGCGGCTACGGCGTGACGGCGGAACTGATAAGCGGATATGTGGAAACCGAGGCATTAAAGACTGTCGACCCCTTGACGGAATACGGGCTGCTGATTGATAAATACACGCAGACCATGTATATTTTTCAGAATGGGCATATCATCGGCACCCTGCTTGTATCCACCGGCAAAAACACCTCGACGCAGCCGTGGAACGAGACCCCCGCCGGCGAATTTTTAATCATCAGCCGTTCCGGCGGCTTCTGGTCCGGCAATATGTATTGCGATATGGGACTGCTTCTGAACAACGGCTGCCTCATCCATCAGGTGCCGAGCATCGTCAACAGCGAGACGGGCGAGCATGCTTATGCCAGCACGGAGGCAAAGCTCGGCACGAAGGCCAGCCACGGCTGCATCCGCGTCCAGCGCACCAAAAACGAAAACGGACAGAACATGAAGTGGCTGTGGGACAATCTGCGCGTCAACACCAAGGTATTGATTTGGGAGGATACAGGCCGCTACACAGAATATCCTGATGACGGTACGCCGATTTACTATAACCCGCAGGGGGGAAAAAGCTATCATTCGGACCAGAATTGCAGCAGCGTCAATCAGCGCTATCTGCCGATGACGGAAATCACCTACGGCGACCTTAGAACAGAAGAGTTTTCCGGCCTGACCGCCTGCGCCAAGTGCGACCCTCCCACGCATCCCGAAACCATTCGGCAGAAGAACATAGAAAACGGGTTTGATGAGTAACAAAAACGCCTTTCGGACGTAATATTCCGAAAGGCGTTGCTATTATGTCTTAAATCAGTTCATCAGCTTGCGCGCTTCCTCGCAGAGCTTTTCATTCAGCGCATGGGAGGCGTCCCTGCTGTCCGCACGGGTATTGACATAGAGCTTGATTTTCGGCTCTGTGCCGCTCGGACGGATGCAGACCCAGTTGCCGCCCTCCAGCTCGAAATACAGCACATTGGAGGCGGGGGTGTCCAGCGGGGTCTCTTTGCCGCCGCTCATGCGCACACCGCGTTCATAATCGCGCACGGCCAAGACCTTGAGACCGCCCAGCATTTCCGGCGCATGGGCGCGTAAGGACTGCATAATGCCCTTGATCTTCGCCACGCCGTCCTTGCCGGGCAGCGTCACGGAAACGCCCTTTTCGACATACCAGCCGTAGGTCTCAAAGAGTCGGTTCAGCTTGTCGTACAGGGTCGTCCCCTCGTCCATCGCGGCACAGGCGGCCTCGCACAGCAGCAGGGAGGCATTCACGCCGTCCTTGTCGCGCACCTTCGTGCCGGACAGATAGCCGAAGCTCTCTTCAAAGCCGAACAGGAAGGTCTTTTCACCTGTTTGCTCAAACTGCTGGATTTTTTCACCGATGAATTTGAAGCCGGTCAGCACATCATAGGTCATGACGCCGTAGCTGTCCGCGATGGCCCGTGCCATCTCGGTGCTGACGATGGATTTGACAATCGCGCCGTTTTGCGGCAATGTGCCGTTCTTCCGGCGGCTTTCCAAAATGTGACTCAGCAGCAGACAGCCGATTTGGTTGCCCGTCAGCGTATGGAACACTCCATTCCGGTCGCGGACAGCCACGCCCATGCGGTCGCAGTCCGGGTCCGTGCCGAACACCACCGTTGCGCCGACCTGCTCCGCCAGCGGGATGGCGTACTTGAAGGCGGCGGGGTCTTCGGGGTTGGGCGCGGTCACGGTCGGGAAATGACCGTCCGGCAGCTCCTGCTCCGGCACGACCGTCATATGGGTAACGCCCAGCTCCTTCAGCATCCGGCGGACGGGTACATTGCCGGAGCCGTGCAGGGGCGTATAGACGATTCTGAGCTTGCCGCCCTCCTTTTGAAGCAGCTCCGGCCGCAGTGCCAAGGTCTTAATCATGGCGATATAGTCCGTATCGACTTCTTTATCGCCGATGATTTGCAGCAGTCCGGCCGCCTTCGCCTGTTCTTCATCCATCGCCGGACAATCGGTGAGCGCTAACGCGCCGATAAAACGGGTGATTTCGTCGGCGGCCTCCGGCCCTACCTGCGCGCCGTCCTCGCCGTACACCTTGTAGCCGTTATACTGCGGCGGATTATGGCTGGCCGTGATGACGACGCCGCCCGCCGCGTTTAAATGCCGCACGGCAAAGGACAGGACGGGGACAGGGCGCAGAGAATCAAACAAATAGGCCTTTACGCCGTTCTCGGCCAGCGTCAGCGCGGTCTGCCTGGCAAATTCCGCACTGTTCAGGCGGCTGTCAAACGCCACGACAACGCCGCGGGCCTGCTCGCCGTGCGCTTTGATATACTGCGCCAGACCTTTGGTCGCCCGCCGCACAACATATACATTCATGCGGTTTAAGCCCATGCCCATCACGCCGCGCATACCGGCCGTGCCAAAGGACAGCCCCGTATAAAAACGGTCCTCGATTTCCTTGGGGTCGTTCTTGATGCCCTCCAGCTCGCTGACCAGCACCGCATCATCAGAAAACCATTGAAGCCACGCTTTGTATTCATCCATGTAGCTCATGCAAGCCGCCTCCTTCATTGCTTCGTGATACAATGCTATTATATGAATTTTTTCTCGGAAACACAAGATAAAAACGAAAAAATGTGTACGATTGACGGGACTGAGCATATTTCTTTGAAAAAGCGGGGCTGCTATGATATGATAGACGCGCACAAGAGCGAAACGGGGGAAAGGCTTTATGCAAACGGTGATCCGTCGGCTGCACATTGCGCAGGAGAAAAGACTGCTGGTGATGTCCGATATTCACGCACATTTGGATGAAATGAAAAAGGCGCTGTGCGAAGCAAATTTTTCCGGCGATGATGTGCTGGTCATCGTGGGCGACTTGGTCGAGAAGGGCAGGAACAGTCTGGGCGTTTTGCGCTATGTGATGCGGCTGGCTGAGTCGGGCAATACCTGCCCGTTGATGGGCAATGTGGATATATGGCGGCTGTCGCAGCTCATGAAGGACGATGAGCGGGAGCTGCGCGGGATGGTCAGGTATTCCATGCAGGCCGTCCGCTGGTGGGGCGGCTCGATGTTTCATGAAATGTGCGCGGAACTGGGCATCGAGGTTTCGGAGGATATGGATGTATGCCGTGCGGTACAGGTCATCCGCAGACATTTTGCGCCTGAGCTGTCGTTTATTGCGGGGCTACCCACGATTTTGGAAACAGACCGGCTGATTTTTGTGCATGGCGGTCTGCCGCATGAAGAATTATCCGCATTTGTCGGTCAAAATCCCTATCCCCTGCTCAAATGCGATGACTTTTTATCCAACGCGACGACCTTTCAAAAATATGTGATTGTCGGGCACTGGCCGGTCGTGCTGTATCGTCCCGACATTCCCAATCAAAAGCCGCTGATTGACCGAATGCGGCACATCGTGTCCATTGACGGCGGCTGCGGGGTCAAGCGGGAGGGACAGCTCAATCTGTTGGTTTCGCAGGGCGAAGATATCGAGCATGCGCAGTGCATTTATTGCGATTGCCTGCCGGAGGTCAAGGCGCTGGAGGAGCAGCCGGAGAGTACGCGCTCCGTCAGCATCCGCTGGGGAGACCATTTTGTGGAGAAACTGAGCGAATCGGGCGACATGGCGCATATCCGCTATCACGGTCATGAAATGGATGTGCCCCAAAGCCGTCTGTTTACCGATGAAAACGGGCGTCTTGCCTGTCATGATATATCGAACTATCGTCTTCCTGTTCACGCCGGGGACACCCTCAAGCTGATTTGCAGATGCTCAAAGGGCATCTATGCAAAGAAAAACGGCGTTTGCGGGTGGTATTTCGGCAGGCTGAAATAACGCCGCCCTTTTAGATCGTCTCAAACAGACGAGCGCCCTTGGTCAAAAGCCATCGGAGAAGAAAAGCGCAGGCAGCGGCGAGGACGAGACAGAGCAGCAGAAAATACGTCTGCATCGGGATAATATTTCTCAGCAGGTAGTACGCGCCGCCCGTCACGAGGATGATGAACCAGCTTCCGAGGACTGTCCAATTGACGCTCGCACCCTGTTTAATGGGGACGGTTTCGGATGTCCATTGAAAATTCGGCATCTTCAGAGCGAATGCAAGGCCAAGCTCGGCGACCAGCACGGCGAACAGCAGGGCGGCTGCCGGAATGAGCAGCGCGTAAGGGAACGTAAGCCGCAGCACGGCCTCTTCGGCCAATATCGGCGGTACGGCGGCCGGAAGCACCAGCAGCAGATGCAGACGGAGCTTTGCCTTGATGATCTGCACGCCGCTCACGGGCATGGATTGCAGCAGCCACAGGCTTTTTCCCTCCAGCGATACGGAGGGCGCCGTGATGAAGGTCATGGAGAGCATGAACCAGAGAAAGCCCAAGGCCATCAGCGGTACAAAGGGCTGCGCAAATTCGTTCGTCAGCAGAGGCAAAAGGCTGTCCGCCTTCCAGACAAGAAAAACGGCCGACAGCGGCATCAGCAGCACGCACAGACCGCAGTTGAGCATATAGGAGGGACTTGCGGAAAAACGCTTCCATTCCTTAAACAGCAGGGCTTGGGAGACGGTGCGCGTCTTCACCATGCCTTCCTTATAAGCCTTTTTGACCGTACCCGGATTGGCTGTCGCCAGTTTAAAAAAGCTGCGGGACAAGACAAGATAGGTCAGCCAGAGAAGCAGCACGATGAGGACCGTGAACATCAGCATGGATAGAGGGTTTCCTTCCACCGCCAAGCCCATGTGATAGAGCGGGTAGAAAATCACCCGCATTTTTCCGCTGAGCGCCTCCGCATTCAGGATGAAGGCCTCCAGCATGCCGGCGGCCTGTGAGGAAAGATAATAATACCCTCCGAAGAAAACAAGGGATACGATGACGGTCAGCGCATTTTTATTTTTGAGCTTTGCGGAGATCAGCGCCACAATCCAGCCTAACGCGGCGGATAAAACGAGAATCAGGCCGGACAGCAGGATGGGAATCAGAAGGGCGTTAATCGTTCCGAGAATGGAAAAGGGCGCCGTATAGAACCATACAATCAGCGCGGGGAGCATGACGATCAGCTCATACATCAGCCCGATGGCATACACGCCGGACAGCCGCGCCAGCAGAATGCGGGAGGCCGGAATGGGCATTGAAAGCAGAAGGTCGTTGTCTTTGGATTGATACAGGGAACTGTAGGTGTTGAACACACTGCCGAAAACGCCTAAGAAAACGGCAATCAGCGCCATGATGCACCAGTAGAACCAGCCTAAATCAAGGCGGATGAACTCCTCGCACATCACACCGCTCATAAACCAGAAGATGACAGACAGAAAGGTAAACAAAGCCGCATACAGGGCGGCAAAGCCGATGATGCCTTTGCGGGAGCGGCGCTGTCCTGTCTTTTTGCTGCGATAGACCCACGAAAAAACCTCAAGCAGTTGTTTCTTTAGCAATGCCCGTGTCATGTGTCGGCCTCCAGCTCCAAGAATACGTTTTCTAAGGAGGTGTCGCCCTTCACCTCATCCATCGTGCCGGACTTGATGAGCCGCCCGTTCTTGATGATGGCCACTTTGTCGCAGAGCTTCTCCGCCACCTCCAGAACATGCGTGGAGAAAAAAATGGCGCTGCCGTTATCGCACATTTCGCGCATAATGATTTTCAGCTGGTGCGACGCCTTGGGGTCGAGACCGACAAACGGCTCATCCATGATAATCAGCTGCGGATTATGCAAAAGAGCGGCAATGATGGCCAGCTTTTGTTTCATGCCGTGCGAGTAAGCGGAAACGGACTGCGCCAGAGACTCGGTCAGGTCAAACAAATCACCGTAGCGGCGGATGCGCTCCTCGCGTTCTTTTACGGGAACGCTGAAAATATCCGCGACAAAGCTCAGATACTGGATGGCCGTCATAAATTCGTACAAATCGGGATTATCGGGGATGTAGGCGATTTTTTTCTTGCAGGCGATGGGGTCTGCCTTCATGGACGTGCCGCCGATATGGATTTCTCCGCTGTCGTATTGAAGGATGCCGCAGCAGGCTTTGATGGTCGTGGTCTTGCCCGCGCCGTTATGTCCGATAAAGCCGTAGATTTCACCCGGACGGATGTGCAGAGACAAATCATCCACAGCCTTTTTGCCGCTGTAGATTTTCGTTAAATGTTCGATTTTCAGCACCTTTGAATCCTCCCCGTACTTGCGGTCTGTCAGAAGAATGAGCTTTGAAGCGCCGCTGCCGCGCTCTGAGCGTGCGCCACACTGCGAATTATAAAGTGTTTATTTTGTTTCGTCAATCATGAAACGCATATTTTACAAGCATCTGATATGAAGCTGAAGACAACTTGCAATATTAAAGAAATTTCTGCGGAAAACCCTTGACAAAGCGGAAGGGGCATGCTATATTATCATTGTTAGCACTCAAAGGAGTCGAGTGCTAACCAAGAAGAGCAAAAAAGCTCCTGCGTTACCATGTCGAAAAAAGAACGGAGGCGGAAGGCATGACACTGGATGACAGAAAGCTGCGCATTCTGGCGGCCATCATTCAGGACTATGTATTGACCGCCGTTCCCGTCGGCTCACGTACCATCACGCGAAAGTACGACATGGGCGTCTCTCCTGCCACCATCCGCAACGAGATGAGCGATTTGGAGCTGCTTGGCTATCTGGATCAGCCCCATGTATCCGCGGGGCGTGTGCCCAGCGGCAAGGCATACCGCCTGTATGTGGATATGCTGATGCAGAGCGCAGAAGCCCAGCCACCGACGGATGAGAAGGCGCGGAAGTACATCTTGGAACATGTCCGCCAGCTTGAGGATGTGGTGGAGAGAACGGCAAGCGCTTTAAGCGAACTGACGCATTACACCTCGGTGGTCATGATGCCGGGGCAGCCGCTGATGCGGATCGCTACCCTGCAATTAGTGCCGATGCCGCGGGGCGCGGCGCTGCTGGTCATTGTGACGGACAGCGGCATTGTGCGGGACACGGTGATCCATGTCAGCAGTCAGCTGGATGCGGATGCGCTGTATGCCATCAGCCGAACGCTGACAGAGCGGCTTTCGGGACGCACCCTTAAGGAAGTGCAGGATATGCTCGCCTCCTACGCCCGCTTTTCCGGCGCGAACGGCGTGGTGCTGGGCGGCGTAGCGGAGCTGGCGGCGCAGATGGAGAAGCAGTCCTCGGTGGATTCCATCGCCGTGGGCGGTGCGCACAACATCCTGAACTATCCGGAATATGCGGATGTGGATAAGGCGCGGGCCTTCCTGTCCGTGACCGAATCGCGGGAGACCATGCTTCGGCTGGTCAAGGAAAGCAAAGCGCCCGTGTCCGTGCGAATCGGCAGTGAGCTGGGCGTGCCGGAGCTGAAGGATTGCAGCCTTGTCACGGCACAATATCAAATCGGCTCTTCCCACCGCGGAACGGTGGGCATCATAGGACCGACGAGGATGCCGTATGACAAGGTGCTGACAACACTGACCAGCGTCGGCAGAACGCTGACGGAATTATTTACGCCGGAGGTAGCATAAGGGCTATGGAGGATGAAATGAAGAAAAAGAAGAAGGAAAAGGAAGCGGCAGCCGAAAGTCAGCAGTCCGCTCATCCACAGGAGGAGCAGCTGCCGGAAGACGCTGAGCCGAATGAGGCACCGGAAGCAGACGCTGCGCAAAGCGCCGTGACCGATTTAAAGCCTCTCCTGGAGGCCTCCCGCCAGAAGGCGGAGGAATACCTGAACTTGGCACAGCGCGTGCAGGCGGATTTTGATAATTACCGCCGCCGCAATCAGAACGTTCGAGCCGATGCTTTTGAGGACGGCGCAAAGGAGTTTATCAAGACCCTGCTTCCTGTTGTGGATAATCTGGAGCGCGCCCTGCAAGCCGAAACGACGGACCAAAACATCCGCACGGGCGTGGAGATGGTGTACAAGCAGCTTTGCGAGGTGCTGGAAAAGCGCGGCGTGACCGTGATCGACCGCCTCGGTGAAAAGTTCGACCCGAATCTTGAAAATGCCGTCATGCAGGGCACGGAGGATGAGGGCGAAAAAGGCTGCGTTTGCGCGGTGCTTCAAAAGGGCTACAAGCTGGGCGACACCGTTCTTCGCCATGCAATGGTGAAGGTCGTCGCGGAGGGCTGACGGCTCCAATAACGCTGAAAACGTGGGCAACCGCTTTTCACATACATGAATCAAGCAAATCACCACAAAACTGACATACATGGAGGAAACGATTATGAGCAAGATTATCGGTATTGACCTTGGTACCACCAACAGCTGCGTTGCCGTCATGGAGGGCGGCGAACCTGTCGTCATCGCAAACGCCGAGGGTGCGCGCACCACCCCGTCTGTTGTCGCTTTTACGAAGGACGGCGAGCGTCTGGTCGGCCAGATCGCAAAACGTCAGGCCATTACGAACCCCGAACGCACCATCTCTTCCATCAAGCGCAAGATGGGCACGGCCGAAAAGGTATCCATCGACGGCAAGCAGTACACCCCGCAGGAAATCAGCGCGATGATTCTTCAGAAGCTGAAGGCGGACGCGGAAGCCTACTTGGGCGAAACCGTCACGCAGGCGGTCATCACCGTCCCCGCTTACTTCTCTGACTCTCAGCGTCAGGCCACTAAGGATGCCGGCCGCATCGCCGGTCTTGAAGTCCTGCGCATCATCAACGAGCCGACCGCCGCTTCACTGGCCTATGGCCTTGACAAGGAAGAGGCGCACAAGATTCTGGTTTACGACCTTGGCGGCGGCACATTCGATGTATCCATCCTTGAAATCGGCGACGGCGTGTTCGAGGTCCTGGCCACCAACGGTGATACGCATCTGGGCGGCGATGACTTCGATGAGCGTATTATCAACTACATCGCGGACTCCTTCCAGAAGGAAAACGGCATTGACCTGAAGAAGGACCGTATGGCGTATCAGCGCTTGAAGGAAGCCGCTGAAAAGGCGAAGATTGAACTGTCCGGCGCCATGAGCAGCAATATCAACCTGCCCTTCATCACCGCCGATGCCACCGGCCCGAAGCACCTGGATATGACCCTGACCCGTGCAAAGTTTGACGAATTGACCGCCGACTTGGTCGAAAAGACCATCATCCCGATGCAGAACGCCTTGAAGGACGCGGGACTGTCCTGCGACCAGATTGACAAGGTCATCCTGGTGGGCGGCTCGACCCGTATCCCCGCTGTGCAGACTGCCGTGAAGCGCGTGACCGGCAAGGAGCCTTTCAAGGGCATCAACCCCGATGAGTGCGTTGCCATCGGCGCGGCGATTCAGGCCGGCGTCTTGGGCGGCGAGGTGAAGGATGTGCTGCTGCTGGATGTCACGCCGCTGTCTCTGGGCCTTGAGACCGAAGGCCATATCTTCACCAAGCTGATTGACCGCAACACCACCATCCCGACCCATAAGTCTCAGGTGTTCTCCACGGCTGCCGACGGGCAGACCACCGTTGAGATTCACGTCCTGCAGGGCGAGCGCCCGATGGCGTATGACAACAAGACCCTCGGCCGCTTCCAGCTCACCGGCATTCCGGCCGCGCCCCGCGGCGTGCCGCAGATCGAGGTCACCTTCAACATTGACCGCAACGGCATTGTGAATGTTTCCGCGAAGGACCTGGGCACCGGCAACGAGCAGAAGATTACCATCACCGCCTCCACCAACATGACCGAGGAGGAAATCAAGCAGCGCGTGAAGGAAGCCGAGCAGTACGCCGAAGCCGACAAGCAGAAGAAGGAAGAAATCGAGACCCTGAACCATGCAGATTCCCTGATTTACGAAATCGAGAAGCAGCTCAAGGATAACGGCGATAAACTGTCCGAGGAGGACAAGGCCTCCGTTCAGAGCGAAATCGATGCTTTCAAGAAGGTGCGGGAGAGCAATGATGCGGCGCAGATCAAGACCGCGATGGAGGACTTCACCCAGAAGGTGTACGCCGTGTTCGGCAAGCTCTATCAGCAGCAGGGTCAGCAGGCCGGTGCGCAGCCCGACATGGGCGCGCAGCAGGGACCGGAGGCCGGAACACAGAATGATGACGGCTCCTTCAACGCTGACGGCTCTGTGAAGTAAGCCTATTTATAGCATAATATTCAAGGAGCACGGCAGGCAGATCGGAGGCAAAAAGTCCGGTCTGCCTCCCGTGTGTCCAAGAGGTGAAATGAACTGTGGCAACGAAACGCGATTATTATGAGGTGATGGGCGTTTCAAAGAACGCAAGCGCCGATGATATCAAAAAAGCATACCGAAAACTCGCCAAGGAATGCCATCCGGATCTGCATCCCGATGATAAGCGGGCAGAGGAGCGCTTCAAAGAGCTGAATGAGGCTAATGAGGTGCTGTCCGATCCCGAAAAGCGGGCGAAATACGACCAGTACGGCTTTGACGGCCCGCAGAATCCCTTCGGCGGCGCGGGCGGTCAGGCCGGCGGGTTTGATTTCTCCGGCTTTGGCGGCATGGGCGATATTTTCGACCAGCTTTTTGGCGGCGGCATGGGCGGCTCTTCGGCACAGCGCAGAAATGCGCCCCGCGCCGGGAACGACCTGCGCTATGAGCTGCGCATCTCGTTCGAAGAAGCCGCGTTCGGCTGCGAAAAGTCCTTCGATTTTAACCGCAACGAAACCTGCGACACCTGCCACGGCAGCGGCGCGAAGCCGGGCACGCAGCCTAAGACCTGCCCCACTTGCAAGGGCACGGGTCAGGTACGGGTGCAGGGCGGCTTTATGGTCACCGTGCGCACCTGCTCCACCTGCGGGGGCACGGGCAAAATCGTCAGCGATAAGTGTACGGCCTGCGGCGGCACGGGCGTTGTCCGTAAGCGCAGAACGGCGACCGTTAAAGTGCCGGCGGGCATTGACAACGGTCAGACCATCGTCATGAACGGACAGGGAGAGCCGGGTGTCAACGGCGGGCCGAACGGCGATTTGTATATCGTCGTCGGCGTGCGTCCGCACAAGCTCTTTAAGCGCGACGGCGCGAACCTGTTTTTGGATATGCCCATTTCCTTCACCCAGGCGGCGCTCGGCGCGGACATTGATGTGCCGACACTGACTGGACCTATCAAGTATCATATTCCGGAAGGCACGCAGAACGACACCGAATTCCGCATCAAGGGGCAGGGCGTTCCCTATGTCCGCTCCGCGCTCAAAGGCGATTTGATTATGCGGGTGCGCGTGGAAGTTCCCAAACGGCTGAATGAAAAGCAAAAGGCGCTTCTGCGCCAGCTGGAGGAATTGAGCAGCGGCAAGGAGTACGAAAGCCGTAAATCCTTTCTGGACAAGATGAAGGACTTGTTCGATAAAAATTGATTTATTCTGTTTCCCGACCGTGCGGATTCATGCTATAATGGCATGGAGGCGGTCGGGATTTTTTGCTGAAGGAGAGGAAAACGCTTGAACAGTACATTGTACCGCATCGGCATTCATCTGACGCCCCGTCTCCGTGTTCATCTGCCGGACGACGGCTTCCTGAATGCGGATACACGGGCGGCGCTGGAAACGGTCCTTTCAGCCGAGCGGGTGCGCGGCGGCTGCTTTGCGCTGTTTGATGAAACAGGGACACGCGCCGTTCTGCCCTTTGGCCGCATCCGAAAGGGGGGAAGGGCGCTTGCGGAGAAGAACACCTTTTTCCGCACCGCATCCGTTTCCAAAATGGTGACGGCGTATGCCGCTGTCCTGCTTGCGCGGGAGGGAAAGCTCGATTTGGACGCGGATGTCGGGCAGTATTTGGGGTTTCCCGTGCGGCATCCGAATTATCCGGATGATATCATCACCGCACGGATGCTCATGTCGCATACTTCGTCTGTTATCGACGGCGCATCCTATCTGCAGGCGCTGGAAACGGCTGCGCCGCTGCCAAGCGGCATCTGGGCGGATTGCTTTGCTGCCCGCCGCCCGGACAAGCAGTGGGAATATTCTAATTTCGGCGCGGGGCTGATGGGCTGCGTGATGGAAAAGGCGGCGGGCGAACCGTTTGACCTTTTGATGCTTCGCCTTTTGTTCGCGCCCGCCGATATCCGCGCCAGCTACTATCCGCAGCGGATAGAGGGAACGCTTTCGGACGCATGGCGGCTGTTTCCGCCGACGCAACAAGCGAATTTTGATGCCTTGGCGCGGCAGAAACGACCGCTGCCTGATAACGAGATAGACCCGACCCATAATTATTTATTGGCGCACGGAAACCTGTGCATCACCGCCGAGGGGCTTGCCCGCATCGCGCATCGGCTTGCAGAAGACAAAGCGGCGTTTGCCCTTATGCGCACGGAAATCGCGCCCTTCGGCGAGCGTGACCGGACGCTGAGCGAGGGACTTGGGATGTTCATTTATCGGGAAAACGGGCTGACGCTGTACGGCCATCAGGGGCTGGCTTACGGCGCGGTGCACGGCGTATTTATGGACGAGCGCGGGCGCGGCTTTGTCCTCCTGACCAGCGCATGCAGTGAGGAGCGGCACGGCGTTTTGACAAAAATGAATCGGGCGCTGTGCAGCGCCTTGTTTACGGGGTGCGGGCCGTGGACGTAATCGTGAGCGTTAAGCGGGCGCACGGCGTGGCCGATATTGCCTTTTCCTCCGGCGATGTTCTGCGCGTGCCGTCCGCTGTTTATAAGGAGTTTTGCGTGCGGGAGGGCGAGCCGATTGAGCACGAGGCATATGCCCTGCTCATCGAAAAATATGCCTATCCCCATGCGATGGAACGCGCTGCCAATCTCTTGGCCGCACGGGATTATTCGGAAAATGAGCTTCGCCGCAGGCTGCTTCGCGCGGCGTATTCGGATGCGACCGCAGAGCGCGTTTTGGAGACGCTCCGCAGCCGCCGATTTGTATCCGATGAACGATTTTCCGCCCAATATGTTGCCCGAAAAGCGCCGACACGCGGCAAGCGCCGCATATATCAGGAGCTTCGGCAGAAGGGTGTGAGCGAGGACGTTGCCAAGGAAGCCTTGGAAAGCATTTCCGAAGACGACGAAAATCAAAGTGCTGCTGCCCGTGCCGAAAAGTTTTTCCGCCGACGCGACAGCCGTGACCCGGACGAAAGACAGCGCTGCATCGCCGCCCTCGTCCGTCAGGGCTATTCCTTCTCAACCGCCCGCACCGCCGTCCGCAGCGTGAGGGAGCAAGATGATGAATCATCGTCTTTGATACCGGCTGATATCTAAACCGTTTATTGAGAAAGGCATCGCCGAATGATTCGGTGATGCCTTTGATGTTGAGACGGTCTTAAAACCATGTCAGGCAGAATGTTGTTATCATCCAGTCCTTGTTATGCGGGGTATATTGAAAGACATCGGGAGCGGTCTGATACTCCTCCGGACAGGCTTGAAAATTCTTCTTTCCGCCGTTTTTATCGTATAAGTAGCAGTAGCGTTTGATACGGTTGGAGACATTGCCTTCGACAGTCTGAATGATGTAGGTATCGTCGCCGAGATTCGTGACGGCCGTGACCATGCCGACATGAAGGTAGGCATAGCCGCCCTTTTTACCGTAGATGACCAGGCTGCCGGGCGCAGGTATATCGGAGAGGCGCTCCATGTTTTGATAGCCCGTGTAAATTTTGCCGACGCCGGCAGCACGCACCGCATACGGCGTTCCATCCTCATGCGGGACGGACTCCTTATGCCCGTCCATCGGGACACCCGCATTGTCCAGACAATAGCCGACAAATGCGCCGCACCAGCCGATGTTGCAGCCGGAGCCCGTTCCGCACTGCCAGCGGGAGAATTTGTTTTTCGAGCCTAAGCGGGAAAAGGTCTTTCCGAGGTTTTCCTGCCATTCGGCCAGCGCCAGCTCAATGGCCGCACGAATGGACGCGGGGACATCGTCCGCCACAGGCAGGGGAGCGCCGGGCGATAAGGCTTCCTGCTTTTCAGCGGTCGCCGTCACGGTCACATGAAAATAGGTGACGCTTCCGGCATCTGAAATCATCAAAATGGATGCCGTGCCTTCAGCCAGCGCAACGATGGAAGAACCATCGACGGCAGCAACGGCGGGCGCGTCATTGTCCCATGCGCCGATGGCGGCTTCGGGAATTTCATAGGCTTCGCCAACGGACAAAGTGATTTCCGTTGTCGTTTCCTCCGCCGGAGCGGGCAGACTGACGGAAAGCAGCATCGTCAAAATCAGCAAAATACCGGCAAAACGCTTCATGATTTTGTGCCTCCGGATCCTTCATTTTCGCTGTTCGGTGTTTCGGACGGCTTTCCGTCCTTCTGCACCGTATTTTCGCGGCTGTGCCGCATGGAATAAGCGCTCTCGGCAATGACAGAACCCATGCCTATCAGCAGGGTGATATAATAAGTGCAAAAGCGCCAGAGCAGAAGCCCGGCAAAAAGCTTGTCGCTTGGGAATATTTTGTCAAAGAACAGATAGAAACCGCCCTCCTGCGCGCCGGACGCGCCGGGCAGGGGCGTAAAGGATGTGGCGATAAACAAAAGAAGCTGCAACGTCAAAAGCTGAATGTGCGGATGCTCATTCATGCCAAGCCCGCGATATACGCAGTAGGCCGCGCTCATGAGCAGGATGACCTGCACAAAGGAAATCAGCAGCAAGACCAGCACATGAAGAGGGTGATGTGTGATCATGTCCACGCTGGAGCGAAAATCTTCCAAAGCGGCATCCGCACGGGAGGCGGATTTGGCCAAATCCTTCACGATGTGCAGCGCTTTTCCGGCCTTTAAGAGGAGAAGAATCAAAAAACGCACGATATTTCGGTTGATGGCCAGCAGCAGGACAACGAAGACGGAAATGCCGTTGACAAGGAAGCCTGTTAAAATCAGCCATTTGCCGCCTTCGACCGACCGAGCGACAAACTCCGGCTGGACAATCCACAGAAATGCGCCGAGCGCGAGCAGCGCCGTTTGAAAGCAGAAAAATTTAACGGCCAGGGAGGAGGAGGAAATGCCTGTCGGCAGACCGCGCTTTTTAAAGGCAAATACCTGCATGGGCTGGCCGCCGGTCGCGGCGGGGGTGACATTGGAATAAAACATCCCCAGCAGGGTGATGTGCATGGTATCAATAAAGCGGATGTGAAGGTGCTGCTGAATGAAAAACACCTGATTGACCAGCGCTTCACAGGCAAGGCTCAGCAGCCACACGCCAAAGGCGGCAGCTACCCAGCGGAAATCCGCATCGGCAATGGCCTGAAAAGAGACGGTAAGATCACCGTTGCGTGCGCCTAAATAAATCACAAGGCCGATGGTGCCCAAGATCAGCAGCGCATTCAGCAGATTGCTTCTTACCTGCTTGGTTGGTTTTTTCAAACGCCTTCCATCCTTCTGGACAGGAAAGAGATAGCAGCTGCCTGTCCGAATAATTAGTATAGCATATTTACAGACACTTGTCACTTAAAAAAGAAGTCAAAAAGATGGAAAGCAGCCGGAAATTTCGGCGAATTCGTATTGACAAAACGGGAAAAACGTCTTATCATAAAATTGCAAAAGTTAGAAAAAACGCACTTTTACAATTTAGAAGAAAGGACAAAATAATGAAAATGAGTTCTAAAGAGGAAGCCGCCAAGCGGGGCAAATATGCGTGGACGGTGCGAGTTGGAGACAAGGGACAAATCGTCATTCCCAAGGAGGCACGGCAGCTTTTTGACATTCAACCTGGCGATACGCTGTTGATTTTGGGCGATGCGTGGCAGGGGATGGCCATCCCGCCGAAGAACACGACCAACAAGCTGTTCGCCCACCTGATGGGCGGGCTCGAACAGGATGATGCGGAATGACGGACGGATTTTTTGAGGCGGTCTATGCCGTAACGCGGCGCATCCCTTATGGCCGCGTGATGTCCTATGGACAAATCGCACGGGTGCTGGGTCGCCCGCATGGAGCGCGGCTGGTGGGCTATGCCATGCGGTGCTGTCCGGATGACGTGCCGTGGCAGCGCGTGGTCATGCAGGACGGCACGGTTGCGGGCGGGCTGTACGCAGACCAGCGGCGGGCAAGGCTGGCAAGCGAGGGCGTCATTTTTTTATCGGACGGGCGCGTCAATATGGCGGTCTGTCAATATCGGGAGGAGGCATTGCCGTGAATGTGCTGGAGGTCAGCGGTCTTTGCAAACGCTATCCCTGTTTTGCGCTCACGGATGTGAGCTTTTCCATGCGGGAAGGGCGCATCATGGGATTGATTGGTCGCAACGGCGCGGGCAAGACGACGACGCTCAAGACGCTGCTGAATTTTGTGCACCGCGATGCGGGCAGCATTCGCTTTTTCGGTCTTGATTTTGACGCGCATGAGCAGAAAATCAAGCGCAGGATCGGCTTTGTGTCCGGCGGTGCGGACTTTTATCCGCGCAAAACGCTGAAAAAAATCACCGCCGTCACGCGCAGCTTTTATGACACATGGGATGAAGCGGCATATTGCAGAAACCTTATCCGTTTTTCGCTGGACGAGCGGAAGACCCCGGCGCAGCTATCCGCCGGCATGAAGGTGAAATACGCCTTGGTTCTGGCGCTTTCCCATCGGGCGGAGCTGCTGCTGTTGGATGAGCCGACGAGCGGGCTTGACCCCGTTTCCCGCGCCGAGCTGCTGGACATTTTTCTTTCGCTTGCCGAGGAGGGCGTGAGCATCCTGTTTTCGACCCACATCACATCGGACTTGGACTGGTGCGCGGATGATATTACCTACATCAGAAACGGCCGAATCGCCGCTGCCGAGCCGAAAAACGCCCTTTTATCGCGCTACCGCACAGTGCTGCTTGCCGAAGCGACAGAAGCGCAGAAGCCCCTTTTGATAGGCGCAAGGCGGCTGAAAAGCGGCGTTTCCGCGCTGATTGAGACACGGAACGAAAATCTGATGCCCTGCCGTCCCGCGACATTAGAGGACATTATGGTGCATTTGGAGAAGGAGGGAGAGGCATGAAAACGCTGCTCAAAAAGGAGCTTGTACTGGCGCTCCATCCCACCTGCGTTCTGTTTCTTTTCCTGTCCGCCATGCTGCTGATTCCGAGCTATCCCTACTATGTCATCTTCTTCTATACAACGCTGGGCATTTTCTTTGTCTGTTTGCAGGGACGGGAGACGCATGACATCGAATATTCCCTCCTTCTGCCCGTCCCCAAGCGCAGCATCGTGCGGGTGCGGATTCTAATGAGTGTGATTTTGGAACTGTGCCAAATGCTGATCAGCGTACCGTTCGCCGTACTGAACAGGCTTTTTATCCGAACGCCCAATCCCGTCGGCATGGATGCGAACATTGCACTGTTCGCATTCGTCTTCGTGCTTTTCGGCATCTTCAATTTTTCTTTCTTTAGCCGCTATTATCGCGCTCCCGAAAAGGTGGGCATCGCGTTTGCCCTGTCCGGCGTTTGGGTCTTTTTATACATTGTGTCGGTTGAAACGCTGGCGCATATCGTTCCCTTCCTTCGGGATGTGCTGGACACGTCTGACCCCGCCTTCATGGGTGAAAAGCTGCTTATTCTTGGTCTCGGCGCGCTCTTCTTTACCGCTTTGACCGCCCTGACCGTTCAAAAATGCGAAAAGTCCTTTGAAAAGCTGGATTTTTAAAGCGTAAGCATCTGATGAAAAAGTGCTCCCGCCGGCCTAAAAAGCCAACGGGAGCGCCTGTTTTGGCTGATTGTCAGTGTTCCATATTCACATAAGCGTTCAGGATTTTGACCGCACCGTCCAAATCGTTCAAGTCAATGACCTCGGTAGCGGAATGGACATAGCGGCAGGGAATGGACACTGTTCCTGTCGGAACGCCGCCACGGGAGCGCTGGATAGAGCCGCCGTCCGTGCCGCCGAAGGCCAGAATTTCGTGCTGCGCCTTGACGCCGGCGATTTCAGCGGCCTTGAGCAAGCCCTGACGCACTATGGGGGTCGCCACCATGCTGCGGTCCATCACCTTGATAGCCGCGCCTTCGCCCAGCCTGACGGCGGGCGCTTTGACCTCAGGCGTATCGCCCCACGCGGTCACATCAATGGCAACGCCCAAATCGGGCTGCTCGGCATAGGCCGCCGTCATCGAGCCGCGGCAGCCGACCTCCTCCTGCACGGTGAAAACGCCGATAACGGTGTTTTTCGGCTCCTTCAAGCCCTGCAGCAGCTCCACCAGCACGGCGCAGGCACAGCGGTCGTCCATTGCGGGAGCGGCCACCTTGGAATCGCCCAAATCAAAGATTTCCGGCGCGAACACGCACACATCGCCGTAATGAACGCGGCGCAGCGCCTCCTGCCTGTCCTTCGCGCCGATGTCGATGAATACATCGTTCATGGTCGGCTCGCCGTTCTTCACGGGCTGACACATGCAGATGCCGTGAATGCCGCCGGCAAACACCACATGGCGGCCGCGCACACCCTGCGGGGTTAAACCGCCCACATTGGTCACGCGCAGGAAGCCTTCTTCCTCTACGTCCGTCACAATCAGACCGATATGGTCCATGTGCGCGGCCAGCATGATGCGCTTGCCGCCTTCCTGACCGTTTTTCGTGACGATTAAATTGCCCATCGTATCCGTGCGGGCGCTGTCCACATGGCCGGCCAGCAGCTTCTTCACCTGCTCCGCAACGCCGCCCTCCAAGCCGGACGGCCCATACACGCTCAGCAGCGTGGTCAATGTCTGCTTCATCATCGGGATGCATCCTCCTTATAAACGATTCAAATAAGCCTTTGCCAGCGCAAGCTGGGCGTCAACGTCTTCCAAGCTCGCCACAGAGGACGGGCCGTGAATGTAGCGGCACGGGACGGACAGCACGCAGGTGCGCACACCCTCGCGGGAGCGCTGGAAAGCGCCCGCGTCATTGCCGCCTGTCACGCCGCGCTTCACCTGATGGCGAATGCCGTTTTCCTCGGCGATTTTGAGCAGCTCCGCGTACAATGCCGTATCCGCAATGGACGCATTGTCCATAAAGCTGACAGCCACGCCGCCGTGAACATCGCAGATATGGCGGGTTTTCGGAACATCGGACATATCGCCGGAGGCCGTTCCCTCCAAAATCAGCGCAATATCGGGATGCACACCGTAGGCAGTGCCGGTCGCGCCGCGCAGACCGACCTCCTCCTGCGTCACAAACGTGCAGGTCACATCACAGGCATACGTTCCCTCCAGCACACGCAGAAGGTTATAGCAGCCCACGCGGTCATCCAGCGCCTTGGCTGTCACGCAGGATTTGCCCAGCGGCTCAAGGGTCGTGGAAAAGTATGCGTAAGTTCCCAACGGGGCTTTTTGAAGCGCTTCGTCCTTGTCCTTTGCGCCGATGTCGATATACAATTCATCAAAGCCCAGCACCTTGGCGCGCTGCGCCGCGTTTTGCAGGTGGATGGCCAACGCGCCGATCACGCCGTCCAGCCCATCGCTGCCGACCTTGACATACTTGGACACGACCACACGCGGGTCAATGCCGCCGACGGGACGGAACTGAAGCAGCCCCTCCTCGGTCGCGCCGGTGATGATAAAGCCGACCTCGTCCATATGGGCGGAGAGGCAGACCTGCGGGCGGTTTTTGGGGTCAGTTCCGTGCTTGACGGCGACGACGCTCCCCATTCTGTCAATATACGCCTCGTCGCAGAGCGGCTTCACGGCCTCCAAGATAGCGTTTCGAACCAGCCGTTCATCGCCGGACACGCCGTTTAATTCACATAAGGTTTTCAGCTCCATAATTCCGCCCCCCACGTCTCGTCAATGGCGCACAGGTAAGCGGCCAGCAGACGCGCCCCTTCTTTCAAGGCCTTCATGCTCAAAAGCTCCACATTGGTGTGCATATATTTGAGCGGCAGAGAGAAGAGGATGGTCGGGACGCCCGCCCGCGTGAGCGACAGCGTATCCGCGTCGGTCGAGGTGCGCGCCGGATTGACCGCCGTCTGCAAAACCACATTGTTTTCCTGCGCAACGTCATCTAATTTTCGGCGAAGGTACGGGTTGATGAACGGCCCGCGGGCGGCGACCAGCGAATCCAAATCGTGCGTCCTGTCCTTGGAAACGCCGGGCGTATACGCATGGCACACGTCAAAGGCAATGCCGAAATCGGGAGCAGTCGCATAGCCCGCAAGCCGTGCGCCGTAGCAGCCGATCTCCTCCTGACAGGTGGCGACAAAGGTCACCTCCGCCGTGCAGCTCATCTTCTGCATCAGCTCAGCCGTGCGCAGCATGATGGCGACACAGGCGCGGTCGTCCGCCGTTTTCGTGACATAGCGGCCGTTCAGCAGCTCCAAAAACCGCGCTTCAAAGCAGATATTGTCCCCGACGGTGACGACCTGACGGATTTCGTCCGCGGTCATTCCCAAGTCGATGAACATATCCTCCCGCTTGTAGTTTTCCTCCCGCTCCTTGGCGCTCAGAAGATGGGGCGCTTTTGCGCCGACCACGCCGCGCAAATCCTCTTTTCCATGCACCACCACGCGCATGCCGGGCATGACACGCGGGTCAACGCCGCCGACAAACGAAAAGCGAACGCCGCCGTCCTCCTCGATTTTTTCAACCATTGCGCCGATTTCATCCAGATGGGCGCAGACCGTGACCTTCGGCCCCGTTCCCTTTTTATGCGCATATACGCAGTTCAGGGGGCTGATGGAGACCTCGTCCACCAGCGGCTCAAAGGCTTTTGCGATATACTCCGCCGCCGCGCGCTCATTGCCCGTGACGCCGGGCAGCGCGGTAACGTTTTTCAAAAAGTCTTCGGTACGCAAAGCGTTTTCCCTCCTTATCATCCTTGCGGCTCATTATATCAAATCGCGGCAACAATGTAAATGCCGGCAGACCGTCAAAAACTTTTTTGACATGACCCTTTTCCGTATCGGTCAATGGTGCTATAATAAGGCGCACTAAACGCGCAGAGGGGGACGGCTCACATGGCGCAGAAGCACAGGCTGGCGGCAGACTATCTTTTAATGGTTGTCATGGCATCGCTGATGGCGCTGAACTATCAGATATTCATCCTGCACAATGCGTTTGCTCCGGCGGGTCTCAACGGCTTGGCGACCATGGTGCAGTATGTGTTTCATTTCAGCGTCGGCTATATGTCGCTGCTCATCAATATCCCGCTGGCCATCGCCGCGTTCTTTTTGGTGGACAGGCAGTTTGCGCTCAAATCGCTGCTCTTTGCCCTGACTTTTTCCTTCATGCTGCTCCTGTTTCAGAATAACATCATTGATGTGGAGCGCTTTGTTTATCACACCGCGGATGGGAAAAGCACCCTGCTTGCACCGATTGCTTCCGGCTTCATCAACGGCTTTATTTACAGCGTCGCCATTCGGCGCGGCGGCTGCACGGGCGGCACGGATTTTGTCGCCGCCTATGTGCATAAGGTGCATCCGGAGTATTCCCTCATGCACGTCATTTTCGCGCTCAATGTGGGGGTCGCCGTTCTCAGCTATTTCGTTTACGGCTTCAACATCGAGCCGGTCATCCTCTGCATCGCTTACAGCTTCATCACCTCCAATGTCAGCGATAATCTCTTAAAGGGCGGCAAACAGGCGTGGAAAATCGAAATGATTACCTCGCACCCGCGTGAAGTCACGGACGCGCTGATTAAGGAGCTGCGCCACAGCGTGACCATCGTCAATGTCGAGGGCGGCTATTCGCATAAGCCGAAGACCATGCTCATCTGCATCATCAACAAGCACCAAATCACCCGTTTCACGGAAATCATCAGCCGGTTTCCCGATACCTTCGCCTGCGTGTCGAACGTGAATGAAACGCTGGGAAATTTCAAGCACATCAGCAAATAACAAAGTTCATACGTTAACGGCCGTCAATACGCTTGACGGCCGTTTGCCATGCTTGAAATGTTCGTTATGAAAGCAAATGATATGCCGTTTTGATGTAGCCAAGCAGCTGTTGTCTCTCCGCCTGTTCCATTTGCTCTGCCTCCTTCAAAATTTTCCTGCACATTGTTTTTAGTACTCATCAGTACTAATATATCATATCATAACACACTTTATGGCATAATGCAATATAGTACCGATTGGTACGGAAACTTTTTCGCCGAATGCTTCAGGGAGGTTGAGCGCATGGTTTTTCCCCGCATCCGCGATATGCGGGAAGATGCCGACATGACGCAGGCGCAGGTGGCTGAAATGCTCGGCATTGCGCAGACTGTGTACAGCCGCTACGAGCGCGGGTATCAGACCTTTCCTCTCCCGCTTTTGATTCGGCTGGCTGACAGGTACAATGTCTCGCTGGACTATTTAACAGGCCGAACGGGCATCAAAGAAATCAACCGTGCAGACTAAAAGCCCGTTTTGCCGCTTTCATTGCGGCATTTTTTATATTGAGGCATATAAAAAGCGTGAGTCACTTTGCAAGGCTCACGCTTTGTTTCTATGCTGATTTGGCTGCTTTGGTAAATCAGCCGTTTGCTTCCGGTACTTCTGCCGTTTTGCCCGGCGCGGTCTCGGTGAAAATGCCCGTGCTGGGGTCAATGCCAATCAGCTCGGTGTAATCGGTGCCGATATAGTAGGCGTCCGCCACGCCGTCGTTGTCCATATCCACCAGCGTTGCGACGCCCGTCGTGGCCACCGCGAAATCAGCGGCTGCTCCGGCGCTGCCGGTGCCCTTGGGGTCGCTTTCGGTCACAGGGTCGAGAGCGCCGTCCACATCCAGCTCCACCATATGCAGCACCTTGTCCTCCAGATAGTAGGCATCCGGCACGCCGTTGCCGTCCATATCCACCAGGGTGATAAGCGTCTTGGAGTCGTAGCGGCGGGTCTTGCCGCTGTATTCCTTGCCGATGTCGTTGATTTGAATGGAGTACGCGCCGACCTTGTCCAGCGTCCTGAAGACGACCGCTTCCTGCTTGCCGTACAGGGAGATGATGTCGTAAATCTCGCTCTGCTCGGTGCCGTTCTCGTCCGTCCATTTACGGATGTAGCAGATGTTGGACAGGCCGATGTCGTCCGTCATGGATACCTTCAGCTGGGGATAATTGTTCTCCTCGTTGTACTGAATGTTGTACCACTGCATCTCCGGCACTTCATTGTACGGAAAGATGGTGATTTTCACGATTTTGTAGACCTGCGTTTCACCAGCCGTGCCGGAAATATACAGCTCGGTCTCGCCAATCTGATCCGCAGCCGCCTGCACAACAAACTTGGAGGTCTTATGACCCACCTTTTCGGAGACGAGCTTCAGCATGTTTTCGTCCTCGAAGGTGCATTCCAGATTGACCTCGTCCGTCGTTTCAAGACCGGTGATGGTCAGCGTCAGCGTCGCCTTATCCTTCTGCATCAGGGTCAGCTCCGTATCGCTGATGCTCACCTTGACCTCTGCCAGCGCCGCAGCGCTCAATGCCAAAACCATGACCAATACGGCCACAAACAAAATGCTCTTCTTCATCCTTCTCACCTCAAAGTCATCGTTATAGAAACGCCTTTTTGGAGCATACCTATTATACCATTTTTTTCGGAAAAACACAATCCGAAGGGAAGATTTTACAACTCATCGAGCGGGAAGAGGGTTTCTCTTGTCCGCGCTCTTTTTAATCACTGGCCGCCGCCTGCTGCTCCTCCGGCTTAAAATAAACCTTCGCCCAAATGATGCGGCGCTCCGAGATTTCCTCGACCTCGATTTTCAGGCCGAAGCAGGAGACGACGGGATGCGTTCCGTCCTTGGGAATGGTAGTCAGGCAGCTGAACACAAGCCCTGCCAGCGTGTCATATTCATCGCTTTCGGGGATGCGGCAGCCGAGCGCCTCATTGATATCCTCCAGTGCGGCAGAGCCGGCGATGCGCCACAGCCCGTTTTCCAGCCGCTGAATGTCCTGCGGCTGCTGCGGGTCGTATTCGTCATAGATGTTGCCGACGATTTCCTCCAGCAGATCCTCCATCGTTATCAGGCCGCTCGTGCCGCCGTATTCATCCACCACGATGGCCAGATGATTTTTGCGCTTCTGCATCTCGCGGAAGAGGACGTCCGTCCGCACGGTTTCCGGCACAAAGTAGGCCGGACGCATGACGGAACGCAGATCCAGCGCGCGGTTTTCCTGAAGCGACAGCAGAATATCACGGGTGGTGACAGTGCCCTTCACATCATCCAAGTCCTCGTCATACACGGGGAAGCGGGACAGGCCGCTTTCGCGGATGGTCTTCAGCACCTCCGCCTGCGTTTCGTTCACCTGCAAAGCGGTCACGGCGGTGCGGTGGGTCATGCAGTCCGCAGCGGTCATGTTGTTGAACTCAAACACATTTTCAATCATGTCGCGCTCGTTGCCCTCGATTGCGCCCTTTTCCTCGCCGATGTCCACCATCATGCGGATCTCGTCCTCGGTCACGTCCTCCTCATCAGCCTTTGGGTCGATGCCGATGAGCCGCAAAACGCCGTTGACGGACTTGGACAGGATGAAAATGACGGGTCTGAACACCTTGCTCATGAAATGCACGGGGCCGCAGACGAAGCGCGCCACCGTATCCGACTTTTTCATGGCGATGCGCTTGGGCACCAGTTCGCCGAAGACCAGCGTCACAAACGACAGCAGCACGGTGATTAAAACAACGGCGATGGTGTTGAGCGCCGAGCGGGAGACGACCGTAAAATGCAGCTCGTCCACCAGCCAAGAGACGATTAAATCCGAAAAATTATCCGCGGCAAACGCGCTGCCCAGGAAGCCGGCCAGCGTGATGGCGATTTGAATGGTCGACAAAAAACCGGAGGGCGACAACACCATGTCAAGCATCAGCGCAGCCTTTTTGTCCCCTTCCTCGGCTTGCTTGCGCAGCTTATTCTCACTCAGCGATATGACGGCGATTTCCGCCGCCGCAAAGAATGCATTGATAAGGATCAGGATGACTTGAACGAAGATCAGCCCGCCTATGGGCGCGGTTTCCAAAAACCATTCCTCCTCTTTCTCGGCAGAAAACAAGAATCGATTATATTGTATCATAGCCTGAGAGGAGTGTCAAATTTGAAAGGCATCCGTCACAAAAATCAATGCCGAACGGGATAAAACCATGCTGCTTCGCAATAGACCCTGCCATCTTATGCTATGCTCAAAAAGTATGATTCTCCGAAAAAATCATCCCGGCTTTTTCATCCATGAGCTTCACAAAATCATCTGTTGACAGCTGTCCCGATGCATAGCGTTCGATAATCCGATTGATTGCCGCGGAAGAAGCGCTTGCATCGTCCGGGTAAATCGTACCCAGCGGTATGCGGACGTATGGCGCTATTTGCCGATAAATTTGCAAGTCTTCTGCAGATATGACCCAGCTGTTCCGTTCCAGTGAGTTCAATCGCTGATTTTTACTCTGAAGCTTCTCCTGAAGGGTCCGACGGTTTAGTTCATCCGTTTCTTTTTCCAGTGCTTGCTTGAGCTCATCAATTTCCGCTTCGAGAGCTTGCCTGTTATCTTCATAACCTGCCGAACGCACCGGCTGTGTGCAGCTTTCATCGATGCGGTAACGCAGACCGGTATCCATGTTGGTCACCCAGAATTCAAGGAAAAGCATTGCTTCCTTCTTGTT
>CAVFWQ010000006.1:0-12644 GCA_963626285.1 bacterium
GAGATCCTCCCCGCCTCATCAAATCCCCCTTCTCCCGCCGTTTTTCCCTGCGCTTATGTTGCATTGGCTTGTGTTTCGTGGTATGATAAAAGGCGTTGCCGTTGGGCACAGATTCGGAAAGGGGAATGTTCATGGACATGAAACGTGTGCTTGCCCAGAGGCTGAGGCAGGTCATCGGGCGGACATATCCGGACGCGCAGGGCGTACCGGAGGATCTGCTGCCACTCCTGGAGGTGCCGCCGGACAAGCAGATGGGCGACTATGCCTTTCCCTGCTTCAAGCTGTCCAAGGCGCTGCGAAAAGCGCCGCCTTTGATTGCCAGAGAGCTGTGCGCGGCGTTTGACGAGCCGGACTTGGCGCGGGCGGAGTGCGTGAACGGCTATCTGAATTTCTTTCTGAACAGAGGCGAATTTGCCAGGACGCTGCTTGCGGCCATCGGGCAGACGCCGGACAAATGGGGCGCGTCCGACATGGGCGAGGGCAAGACGATTTGCCTTGACTATTCGTCCATCAACATCGCCAAGCGCTTTCACATCGGCCACCTGTCCACCACCGTCATCGGGAACAGCCTCAAGCGCATCTTTGATTTTCTGGGCTACAGGACCATCGGCATCAACCATCTGGGTGACTGGGGGACGCAGTTCGGCAAGATGATCGCCGCCTACAAGCACTGGGGCAGCAAAGAAATGGTCGAACAGGGCGGTGTCGCCGCCCTGAGCGAATTGTACGTCCGCTTCCATGCCGAGGCCGAGGCGCAGCCTGAAGGCCACAAGACCCTGGAGGACGAGGGCCGCGCATGGTTCAGGAAAATCGAGGACGGGGACGCGGAAGCCCTTGCCATCTTCAACTGGTTCAAGGAAATGACCCTGCGCGACGCGAAAAAGGTCTACGACCTCCTGGGCGTCACCTTTGATTCCTACGCGGGCGAGAGCTTTTACAACGACAAGATGGGGCGCGTCATTGACGAGCTGAACGCAAAGCATCTGTTAGTGGATTCGGACGGCGCGAAGGTGGTCGATCTGTCGGCCTACAGCATGCCGCCCTGCCTGATTTTAAAGAGCGACGGCGCGACCCTCTACGCCACCCGCGACCTGGCCGCCGCCCTCTACCGCAAGGATACCTACGACTTTGACCAGTGCCTGTACGTCGTGGCGTACCAGCAGGATCTGCACTTCAGGCAGCTCTTCAAGGTCATCGAACTGATGGGCTACGACTGGTTCGACCGCATGAAGCACGTCTCCTTCGGCATGGTCTCCTACGAGGGGCAGGCGCTGTCCACCCGCAAGGGGCACGTCATTTATCTGGAGGATCTGCTTGCCCGTGCGCAGGAAAAGGCGCTGAAGATCATCGACGAGAAAAACCCGAACCTCCCCGACCGCGATGAGGTGGCGCGGCAGGTGGGCGTGGGCGCGGTCGTCTATTCCGCCCTGCAGAATAGCCGCATCAAGGACATTGATTTCTGGTGGGACAGGGCGCTCAGCTTTGACGGAGAGACAGCGCCGTATGTCCAGTACACCTATGCCCGCTGCGGCTCGGTGCTTCGCAAGGCGCCGGAAGCGGACGCTGAGCCCGACTTTGCGGCGCTTGACAACGACGAGGCGCAGCAGCTCCTGCTGCTCCTGTCCCGCTTCCCGGACACCGTGAAGGAGGCCGCCGCCAGGTACGAGCCCTTCTTCATCACCCGCGCCGTGACGGAGCTGGCCAAGGCGTACAACAAGTTCTACTATGAGCATCGCGTGATCGAAGAAAGCGACCCGTGCGGCACCAGGGCGCGGCTTTTGCTGACCGAGGCCGTGCGCGGCGTCATCAAGACGGGGCTGTATCTGATCGGCGTGGAAGCGCCGGAGCACATGTAAGGTCTCTGCGTGTCCAAAAACCGCTTTTTTGACACGCTCCATGCATCCCCCGGCATATCCGCGGATTTTTGCGACAGTCTGAAGGTCTGTCTGTCGGCCATTCTTGAAAGAAAGTGAGAGATACGATGCGTTTCACCAAAATGCACGGCATCGGCAATGATTACATCTTTGTCAACTGCTTTGAGGAGACCGTTTCGGACCCGTCCCGTCTGGCCATTCAGATGAGCCGGCCGCATTTCGGCATCGGCTCGGACGGGCTGGTGCTGATCGAGCCCTCGGACGCGGCGGACGCCGCCATGCGCATTTTCAATTCCGACGGCAGCGAGGCGGAAATGTGCGGCAATGCCTCCCGCTGCATCGGCAAATTCATGTTCGAGCGCGGGCTGACGGACAAGCACGAGCTTTCCCTCATGACCAAGGGCGGCTACCGCCGTCTGTGGCTGACGGAGGAAAACGGCCGCGTTTCGCAGGTGCGCGTGGACATGGGCTCTCCGGAGCTTTCGCCCAAGCTCATCCCCGTTGACCTGCCCGGCGAGGCCGTTTTGCGCCACCGGCTGCAGATATTGGGGCAGACCCTCTTTATCACCTGCGTCAACATGGGCAACCCCCACGCGGTCATTTTCACCCGCGACCCGGACGTGGTGGACGTGCCGACCCTGGGCGCGATGATCGAGCATCACCCGCTCTTCCCGCGCCGCACGAACGTGGAATTTGTGCGCGTCATCAAGCGGGACGTGCTGCAGATGCGCGTCTGGGAGCGCGGCGCGGGCGAAACGCTGGCCTGCGGCACGGGCGCGTGCGCGTCCCTTGTCGCCGCCGTGCTGACGGGCGTGGCCGACCGCACGGTGCAGATAAAGCTTGCGGGCGGCAACCTGACCGTCCACTGGGACGCGGCGGACAACCATGTCTATCAAACCGGCCCTGCCGCCTTTGTCTTTGACGGCGAATGGCCGGAGGAATGAGGCGGCTATGAAGGTAAACGGACATTTGGCGCACATGAGCAAGGGCTATCTCTTCGCCGACATTGCGCGGCGGGTGAAGGCGTATGAAGCGGAGCATCCCGGGCAGACCATTCTGCGGCTGGGCATCGGCGACGTCACGCAGCCGCTGGTCCCCCATGTGGCCGCCGCCTTTTCCGATGCGGCCGCGAAGATGGGCACGCCTGAGGGCTTTCACGGCTATGCGCCGGACGGCGGGTATGCCTTTCTCCTAAACGCCGTTGCAGAAAGGGACTATGCGCCGCTGGGCGTTTCGATAGCGCCGGATGAGATCTTCATCTCGGACGGCGCAAAGTCGGACGTGAGCAATCTTCAGGAGATTTTTTCCGCGGACACGCGCATTGCGGTGACCGACCCCGTCTATCCCGTCTACGTGGACGCGAACGCCATGGCGGGGCGCCTGGGCGAATGCGTTCGCGGCGTCTGGGAAAGGCTCGTGACCCTGCCCTGCACGGCGGAGAACGGCTTTGTGCCCGCCCTGCCGCAGACGCCCGTGGACGTTCTGTATCTGTGCTATCCGAACAACCCGACCGGCACGGTGCTGACCCGCCCGCAGCTCAAAAAGATCGTGGACTGGGCGAACGCGCACGATGTGCTCATCGTCTATGACGCGGCGTACAAGGCATACATCACCGAAGCGGACATTCCGCACAGCATTTTTGAGATCGAGGGGGCGCGCACCTGCGCCGTTGAGTGCTGCTCTTTTTCCAAGACCGCGGGCTTTACGGGCGTGCGCTGCGCGTACATGGTCATTCCCCGTGAGGTCATGGGGCGGGACGGCGAAGCCCTGATCCCGCTCAACGCGCTCTGGCGGCGGCGGATGGAGACGAAGTTCAACGGCGTGTCCTATCCCGTGCAGCGGGCGGCGGAGGCAGTGCTTTCCGATGTCGGGCAGCGCGAGATAGCGGCCGTCATCGCCCTGTACATGAACAATGCGCGCATCATCCGCGAAGGGCTTGAAAAGGCCGGCTTTACGGTCTACGGCGGCGTGAACGCGCCCTATATCTGGATGAAGACCCCGGACCATATGTCCTCCTGGGACTTTTTTGATGCCCTGCTCAGCCGTGCACAGGTCGTCGGTACGCCCGGCGCGGGCTTTGGAACGAGCGGCGAGGGCTATTTCCGCCTCACCGCCTTCAATACGCCGGAGAATACCGAAAAGGCCGTGGAAAGGATCGTGCGGGCGTTTTGAGGATTGTCGGAAACCTTTTCCTTTTGAAAAAGGAAACGGTTTCCGAACCTTCCAAAAGGAAAACGGATACACAATGTATAAGCTGCATCGAAGCGGCTGAATGTGTGTGATAAGAGCGATTTTTTTGGAAACCTTTTCTTTCCGCGAAAGCAAAAGGCTTCCAAGCCTTCCAAAAGAAAGCCTTTTACACAATATAAAAGCTGCATCGAAGCGGCTGTTTCTGTGTGTTGATGAAGAAGTAACCATCGGATTTTCCGACCGTGTGGGGCAAAGCCCCGCACAGGAAAATTCGAAAACCCCGCAGGGGAAAGCACGAAGGGGCGCTCCCCTTCGTATCCGTTCCGCACCGCCGACATGCGCGGCGGGAGGAGAAAAATCACGAAGAATCGTTTACGATTCGAGAGGGATTTTTCATTCCTATCAGATTTTCCGGCCGTGAAGGAAATATCCTTTTTTTCCTTCACAGGAAAATCTGTGATTACGAATCAATGAAATTTTATTTCATTGATTCGACGACTGAAAGGAGTTTTTATGGTACGGGCAATAGTCGGCGCGAACTGGGGCGACGAGGGCAAGGGCAAGATCACCGATATGCTGGCGGGGGAAAGCGACGTTGTCGTGCGCTTTCAGGGCGGCGCGAACGCCGGCCACACCATCATCAACGATGCGGGCAAATTCGCCCTGCACCTCCTGCCCTCCGGCGTGTTTCACGAAAACGTGATGAACATCATCGGCGCGGGCGTGGCGCTGGACATTGAGGCGTTCCTGACCGAGCTGGATTCCATCGTCTCCCGCGGCGTCAAAATGCCCGAACTCATGATCTCAAGCCGCGCGCAGGTGCTGATGAGCTATCATGTCGCCCTGGACTGCTGCGAGGAGGCGCGTCTGGGCAAGGGCGGCTTCGGCTCGACCAAGTCCGGCATCGCGCCCTTTTACAGCGACAAGTACGCCAAGATCGGCCTGCAGGTCTGCCAGCTGTTTGACAGGGATCTGCTGCACCGCCGCCTTGCCAATGTTGCCGCGCTCAAGAACCCGCTGCTGGACGCGCTCTATCATCAGCCGCCCCTTGACGCGGACGCGCTGACCGAAAAATACTACGCTCTGGGGCAGAAGATCGCCCCCTGGGTGGGCGACACGGCGCTCTATCTGCACAACGCCCTTGCAAACGGCGCACGCATTCTCCTGGAAGGCCAGCTCGGAACGCTGCGCGACCCCGACAACGGCATCTTCCCCTTCACCACCTCCTCCTCGCCCCTGGCGGGCTACGGCACGGTGGGCGCGGGCGTGCCGCCGACGAGCATCCGGCAGGTCATTGCCGTCACCAAGGCGTATTCCTCCTGTGTGGGCGCGGGCCCGTTCACGACAGAGCTCTTCGGCGATGAGGCCGAGGAACTGCGCAAACGCGGCGGCGATGCGGGCGAATACGGCGCGAAGACCGGCCGTCCCCGCCGGGTGGGCTGGTTTGACGCCGTGGCGACCCGCTACGGCTGCATGCTGCAGGGCGCGACCGACTGCGTGATGACCAATCTGGACGTGCTGGGCTACCTGCCCCAAATCAAGGTCTGCACGGGCTACAAAATCGACGGGCAGATCGTCCGCGACTTCCCCGTCACCCCCCTTCTTGAAAAGGCCGAGCCCGTCTACGAGACTCTCCCCGGCTGGCTGGAGGACATCGGCGGCATCACCCGCTATGAAGACCTGCCCGAAAACTGCCGCCGCTACGTGGAGTTCATCGAACAGGAGATCGGGACCCCACTCACCATGCTTTCCAACGGCCCCAGGCGCGAGGAGATCATCTGCCGATAAATCCATATTGCCCGACAGAAAAAAGGCTGTCTCACCTTTGTGAGACAGCCTTTTTGAATGGTTATTTCATTCCTGGAACGTGCGCACGGGCAGCACCAGATACAGGTAGCTGCTGCCCTGCGCGGGCTTGATAACGCACGGGGAGACGCTGGAATTAAAGCACAGGGTGAAGCTGTCGTCGCTCAGGTTTTTGATGACGTCCATCATATAGCCCGCAGCAAAGGCGATGCGCAGGCTCTCGCCGACGCAGGCGATCTCTATCTCCTCGTCCACGGACGCGATCTCCGCGTTGGAGCGCATGAACATCCTGCCGTTTTCGATGCTCAGATAGATCAGTTTGTTCTTGCCCTCGCTGGCAATGACCCCGCAGCGCTCGATGGCGCGGCTGAAAAGCTGGCGGTCTACGTTGACCTCGGTCGTCCATTTGTCGGGCAGGATGCGCTTATAATCGATGTATTCGCCCGTCAGGAGGGATGCGTACAGCTTGACCTTGCCGAACTCGAACATGATGTGGGAGGCGTTGTAGGTGATGGTCGCGTCCATGTCGTTGTTGTCCGGCAGGAGCTTGGACACCTCATTCATCACGCGGCCGGGCACGACCGCCTTGATGAGCTCCTGCCCCTCCGGCACGGGGTTTTCCCGCCCGATGCACTGCATGGCCAGCCTGTAGCCGTCCAGGCAGACAAAGCGCGTTTCCGTGCGATACGTCTCCATCAGCACGCCGGTCAATACCTTGCGGCTCTCATCGGACGAGACGGCGAACATGATTTTGGAAATGGCCTCGCGCAGGCGGCCGCAGGGGAGATGAATGACGTTGCCCGGCTGCACGTCGCTGATTTCGGGAAAGTCCTCCGCCGTCATGCCGATCATGTTGATGGCGCTGCCGTGGATGCGGATGCCGGCCTTGCAGTCCCTGTCGATGTTCACGGACACGTCGCCCGCGCTCTGCTTCCTGATCAGATCCGCCAGCAGCTTGGCGGGGAGCAGGGCGCAGCCGTCCTCGGCGATCTGCGCGTCGATATCCGCCTTGATGGTGATCTCGCCGTCCGTGCAGGTCAGCCTCAGACCCGTGTCCGGCGTTTCGAGCAGGACGCAGTTGGTCGCCTGATTATAGGCGCGGACGGGCAGAGCCTTGGTCACCATGCCCAGGCCGTAGCTGAATTCATCGGTATACACGGTAAATTGCATTTCTTCTTGCTCCTTTCGGCCGCTTCGTCCGTTTTTCTCGGACAACGCCGTCTGTCGTCTGAGCGGCGGCAGCCAAAACCATCCTTCCAATGGTTCTATTTTATATATCGTAGTCGTAGTAGGGGCTGGGGAAAGTGGGGAAAAGTCCCGCAAAGCAAGGCGGCGCCCCCAAAACGCCTATGGATAAACATCGTTTGCCCTGCGGACAGGGTATGGACAAACGGCGGATAAGTCTGTTTCGCTTTTGCCTGCGGCCTGCCGCGCCCTTTGTCCCGCTTTGTATTATCGCATACTTTCAATAAAATAGCAAGAAGATTCCCCGATTTCGGGCGTCAGAGCGCCTCCTTTCGGACGATCCGTCCCGTTTTTCCCCGCCGCTTTGCCCGCGCTTTCCGCGCCTCTTTTTGCCGATGCGGACTTATCCCCAAGATCCGAACAATCCGCAGCCTCTTTGTCCACACCCTGCGGATAAGGCAAAACCCCGCCCGCATCCAGCTTTGCGCCCGCCGCACGGGTATTTGATAATGACTTATCCGCAGCCCCCTGCGGATAACTGTGGATAACCTTGCAGGAAAACACAATCAAAAAAGCCGCCCCTGCGGAGCGGCTTTTTTTGCATGGCGTTTCAGTCGGCGATTTTTTCAAAATACAGGACAGTGCCTTCCTCGACCGTCGCGGACATATATTGGCCGCCCTCGTGCAGGGAAAGGGTCAGGCTGGAAAAGCCTTCCACTTCCATGCCCATGTCGATGCTCAGCGCGCCGTCGGACAGCGAGGCTTCCACGGTGACGTCGCTGGCGCTCGTCTCATCGTAGGCAACGTCGAGGGTCACGCTGCCGTCCGCGATCGTCAGCATGATGTAAGCTCCCAGGCTCGACGAGGGGACCTGCATGCCGTCGGAGTCCATCAGGAAAAGCGTCCATGTGCCGTTAAAGTCCTGGAGGGCGGGGTCCGCGCACACTTCGCCTGCTTCAAAAATCTCGGCGACGGCCTGCTCGCGGCCGAACACCAGCGTCATGGTCAGGCCTTCCTCTTCGAGGGTGAAGGACAGCGTGCCGTCCTCACCCGGCACACAGGTCATCACATTGCCCTCGGCGTCCGTCAGCGCGATCGCGCCGTTCTCGTCCACGGCCCAGGTGCCTTCCTCGGCGTCGTCGCCGACGCTCATCGTGCAGGTGTAGTCTTTTCTCAGCTCGATGATGTAGTCCGCCAGGCCGATGGAGGCCGCGTTCAGGCTCATGCCGGCCATTTCATAGGTGTTCAGGTACCACAGGCCGGTCACGTCCTCGGCTGTCGCGCCGATGCACAGCGTCAGGGCGAGCATCAGCACGAGCGCCGCGCACATCAGTTTTTTCATGGGGTTTGTCCTCCTCATGTTTAATTGGGTATTCCTGCTTCAGTATAAAGGCGAACACCCCCTCTTGTCAAATAAAATTTTGTTACGGCGTAATACGGCTTTTTCCATATCCTTCCTTTTTCCTTGCAATTCGCGGAAAATCCGCCGGTTTTGCACGGATGTTTTCGCTTACGATAGAGCTGCGCCGGTGGGGAGCGGCCGGCGGACAAAATGACGGCGGGGAGGTGACACAAACGGAGGGACAGATGCCTGCGCTCCGTCAGCGGGCGGAGCGTGCGGCCGTCCTGCGGCTGACGGCCATTCTGGAAGGCGAGGAGGTCTCGGCGGCGGACGCCATCAAGGCGGCTTCGCTGGTGCTGGACAAGCTGCAAACGGACAGGGAGGAGGAGGACGGCGGGATGTTTGAGGTGACGGTCGTTTGACGGCGGGGCATGAGGATTTGCAAAGCGGACAGCGTTTGACGAACGCCCCTGCCGGCAGACCGAGCAAAAAAGTCCTAACCCTGCGGGCGGACAGCCTGAACCCGGTGTACCTGCCCTTTCTGCACGACACGCACCGCTATCAGCTCTTTTACGGCGGGGCGGCGAGCGGGAAAAGCGTGTTTCTGGCGACGCGGGCGGCCGTCGCCGCGCTGGAGGGGAGGAACGTGCTGATCGTGCGCAAGGTGTTCAGGACGCTCCGCACGAGCTGCATGAACGAGGTCAAAAAAGCCGTCGGGCGGCTCAACGCGGACAGGTACTTTACCCTCAACAAGGCGGACGCGGTGCTGACGGCCAGGAACGGTGCGCAGATCATCTTCCTTGGCATGGACGATGCCGAAAAGGTCAAGTCCGTCACCCCGCAGCAGGGCGTTTTGACCGATATCTGGGTCGAGGAGGCCACGGAGCTGGACAGGGCGGAGCTCAAGCAGCTGGACAAGCGTCTGCGCGGCTTAAGCCCCTTCCAAAAGCGGCTGACGCTCTCGTTCAACCCCGTCTCCAAATCGCACTGGATATACCGCGAGTTTTTTGACGGCTGCGATGAGGAAAAGCAGGTCTCCCAGACCGACAGCACGCTCTTTGTCCGCACGAGCTTTCGCGACAACCGCTTCCTGACGGACGAGGACAGGCAGGCGCTCCTTCAAGAGCGCGACCCCTATTTCCGCCGCGTGTACACGGACGGCGCGTGGGGCATCCCGGAAGACGCGGTGTTTACGAACTGGCGCGTGGCGGACACGGACGGGGACGTATCGGGCGAAACGCGCATGGGGCTGGACTTCGGCTTTTCCACCGACCCCTGCGGCTTCGTGCGGGCGCTGTACGACAGGCGGGCGCGGAAAATCTACGTCACGGACGAAATGTACGAGCGCGGGCTGACCAACCGCGCCCTGTATGAGCGATTAAAGCCCGTGTGCGGCCCGGGGCTCGTCCTCTGCGACAGCGCGGAGCCCAAATCCATTCGGGAGCTGTGCGACCTGGGGCTTTCTGCGCGGCCCGCCCGCAAAGGGCCGGACAGCGTGATGTACGGCCTGCAGTGGCTGCGCGGGCATGAGATCATCGTCAGCCCCCGCTGCCGCCATATGCGCAACGAGCTGTCCGCCTACTGCTTCAAAAAGGACAGGGACGGCGCCCTGCTTCCCTATCCGGAGGACAGGAACAACCACCTGATCGACGCCCTCCGCTATGCGCTCGCCTATGACATGGAAGGCCGGTATGCGCGGACGGAAAGCGGCGAGTAACACGGGGACACACCGAAAGGAGAAAGATGATTAGACGAGAAAAGAGCCTTCTGCAAAACGGCGCGCCTTCCGGCAGGATGCTGCGCGGGGTGCTGGAGGAGCATGAAAAAAACGTCGGGCGCATGAACAAACTGCATGACTACTACGCCCTGCGCGGCCCCATCAACAAAAGGATGAGGCCGGAGGGCCTGCCCAACAACCGCCTGTCCCATGCCTATGCCCGCTATGTGGTCAGCGTGGCGGCGGGCTATCTGACGGGCAGCCCCGTTTCCTATCAGGACGAGGAGCAGGAGGAGGCGCTGCGCCCCCTCATCGCCGCCTACCGCGCCGCGGACGTGCAGAGCGCGGACATGGAATTGGCACGGGCGCAGAGCCTGTTCGGAAAGGGCGTGGAGCTGGTCTACGCGGACGAAAGCGTGACGCCCCGCTCTGCGGCGCTCGACCCGCGCACGGCCTTCGTGGTCTACGATACCACCGTCGCCGCAAAGCCGCTGTTCGGCGTGTCGCACAGGGCGGTGACGGATGAAAGGGGACGCCCGAAGGCGCACGAGGTCACGGTCTTTTTAAAGGACAGGAGCATGGTCTACCGCGTTCATACGCTGTCGGAGCTCGGCAAGGGCAGCCCCGACCGTCAGACGGCGCACTACTTCGGGCGCGTGCCCCTCATCGAATACTGGAACAACGATGAGGAGACGGGCGATTTTGAGAGCGTGCTCAGCCTGTTGGATGCCTACGACACCGTGCAGAGCGACCGGCTGAACGACGCGGAGCAGCTGGTGAACGCGCTGCTGGTCATCACGGGGGCGCAGCTCCTGCCGGACGAGAGGGGGCGCACGCCCGCGCAGCAGCTTCGGCAGGACAAGCTGCTGTACCTGCCCGACAGGGATGCATCCGTGCAGTTCCTGACCCGCCCGAATGCCGGCGGGGACGCGGAGGCGCTCCGCCTGTCCCTGAAGAGCGACATCCACAAGCTGTGCATGGTGCCCGACCTTGCGGACGAGCACTTTGCGGGGAATGCCAGCGGGGTCGCCATGCGCTATAAGCTGCTGGGCTTGGAGCAGCTCACGCGCATCAAGGAGCGATGGTTTCGGGAGGCGCTGCGCGAAAGGCTGCGCGCCTATGCCGCCTTTTTAAGCGTCCGGGGCGAGCGCCCTCTGGACGCGGACAAAGTGCGCATGGTGTTTGAGCGCTCCCTGCCGCAGGACGCTTTGGAGACCGCGCAGATGGTGCGGACGCTGGAGGGCATGGTGCCGGACAAGGTGCTTTTGTCCCAGCTGCCGTTCATGGAAAAATAAGAAAGGAGAAAAAGAGCATTATGGAAGACAACCAAAACGCAGTGCAGGCGGAAAGCACGGACAGGGAGGCGCTGTCCGCCCTGCTTCGGGAGGAGGTGCGCACACAGGTGGATGCGGCGCTGCAGGCCGCCGCCGCACGCTTGGACGCACGGGAACGGGACATCGAGCGCCGAGAGGGGGATGTGGCCGCCCGCGCCCTCAAGATCTCCTGCGAGGAGGCGCTCAAAAAGCGCGGCCTGCCGCCGGAGCTTGCGGAGGCGCTCACCGTTCACGGCGAGGAGGCTGTCGAAACCGTGGTATCCGCCCTGGAAAAGGCATTCCGCGCCGCCGTGCAGCAGGGCGTGGAGCAGCGTCTGTCCGGCAGCACGCCGGACGACGGCCTGCCGTTTCAGGACGTTCGTGAATTAACGGACGAGGAATACTACGCTTACGCTTTCAAATGAGATCACGATACATCGTGCTTTCATCTGGACATCAATTTCCTGTAGATCGGGCGATACATCGCCTCGATCTACGGTCGGAAATTGATAGAGGAAGCGGTATTCCAACCGCTCCTCACACCGGCAAAGCCGGTGTTGCGGAATGGACATGAAGGGGCGCGACCCCTTCATACATCCCCCAAAATTAGAACAACAAGAGAAAACGGAGGACAAACCCTATGGCCAATTCATTTCTTTCCGTTCGGGACTTTGCCCGCGCAGCCCTGCCGCGCCTGATGGAGCATCTGGTGTTCCCGAACCTCATTCACCGCGACTATTCCGACGACTTTGCGGGCAAGCTCGGCGACACCATCCGCGTGCGCAAGCCCGTGGTGCTGACCGCGCACGACTTTGATCCAAGCGTGGGCGTCAGCCAGCAGGACATTGAGGAGAGCGCCGTGGATGTGACGCTCGACCGCATCGCCACCGTGGACGTGGGCATCGAGGCGCTTCAGGGCGCGACCTGCGTCGACGATCTGGAGCGCGTGTTCATCGAGCCTGCCGCCGCGGCGCTGGCCAGGAAGATCAACGCCGACGGCCTGACGCTGTACAGGGATGTGCCCGCCTTCGTGGGAGAGGCGGGCAGGACGCCCGCCACCCTGTCCGTGCTGGCCGAGGCGCGCAAACAGCTCAACCGGCAGAACGTGCCGGTCTCCGGCCGCGTCGCCCTGTGGGACGCGGAGGCGGACGCCGCCTTTACCGCGCTGGATGCCATCGTCCATGCGGAAAAATCCGGCAGCAGCGAGGGTCTCAGAG
>CAVFWQ010000006.1:12654-52456 GCA_963626285.1 bacterium
GTCTCAGAGAGGGCAGCATCGGCCGCGTGATGGGGCTGGACAACTTCATGTCCCAGAGCGTGTGTGTTCATGCGGCGGGCGATCTGAGCGCGTCCGGCGCCATCACCGTAAAGGCAGCCGCCGCCGGCGCGGAAACGGTCACGTTGACCGGCACGTCCCTGAGCGGCAGCCTCAAGCAGGGCGACCTTCTTCTCATCGGCGAAGGCGGAAAGCAGACGCAGCACACGGTGCTTGCGGACGCGGCGGCTTCCGGCGGCACAGTCTCCGTCCGCCTGTCGCCCTGCGTCACCTGCGCAGCGGGCGCTGCCGTGCAGCTTGTCGGCAGCCACACGGCGAACCTTGCCTTCCATCCGATGGCGTTCGCCTTCGTCACCCGCCCCCTGCCTACGCCCGGCGGCGTGGAGAGCTACACCACCCACTACAACGGCATTTCCCTGCGCGTGGTGCGCGGCTATGACATGGTGCATAAGAAGGAGCTGCTGAGCATGGACGTGCTGTACGGCTTCAAAACCATGTACCCGCAGCTGGCCTGCCGCGTGCTGGGATAAGGGACGGACTGCCGGAGACCGAAACAAACGGTCTCCGGCAAGAAAGGAGGCTTCCATTGACAGACGCGGAAAAACTGGCGCAGCTGAGGCTTCGGCTGGGCGAAGCGGAGGAAGACGACGTGCTGACGGGCTATCTGTCCGATGCCGAGGCGCTCATTCGGGCGCTTGCGTGGCGGCGGGACGTGCCGGAGAGCCTGCACAACGCCGCGGTGCGGCTGGCAGCCGTCTTCTATGCGCGGCGCGGCGCGGAGGGGGAAACATCGCATCAGGAGGGAGATGTCTCCCGCGCCATGGACGGCCTGCCGGAGGATATCAGGCAGGAGGTGCTGGCATACCGCCTGTGCCGGACGGGAGGCGGGGCATGCGGCTGATGCAAAGAGGGCTTCGGGCGATCACCCTGCGCGGACAAACGCTGCGGGCGCGTGTATGCCCGGCGTCCCCGTCCTTTGAGCGGCGGGGCTACGGGCAGGACGATGAGGGGACGCATATGTTCCTCCTGCCCTATTACGCCCCGTGCGCGGCGGGCGACATCTTCACCCTGGACGGCGCGCCGTTTCGGGCGCTGCACGTCCGGCGGCTGACCTCGCACACGGCGGTGCTGGCGCGGCGCATCCCAGGAAGGGAGAGCCTATGAGCGACTTATCGGCCTTTGCGGAAAAATTACGGCGCATGTCGCGGGGCGTTGAGCGCGGGCTTCAGCGCGGGCTTCGGCGCACGGCGGATGAAGCCTGTCGGAACGCCTGCGCCTTCTGCCCCGTGCAGACGGGTGCGCTGCGGGCGTCCATTTCCGTCAAAGTGGAGAATGACGGCTTTGAATTATCCGCTTCAGCGCATTATGTGGCGTTCGTTGAACAAAAAACGCCGTTTTTGAAAACGGCGATGGCAGAAAATGAATTTATGCAGATGATGCTGCGAAGCATCGGAGAGGAGATGTAACATGAGGGACTATTCACAGGAGATCGCGGACGAGCTGCAGAAGGCCGGGCTGCCTGCGCAGTGCTCGTATGCAAAGACCCCGCCCCGGCTGCCTTGCGTGACGCTGATGCTTCAGGAGGTGAAGCCGCGCTTTCTGCTGGACAAAGGGCTGTTTGAAACGGAGAATCTGTACGAGATGACCGTGTGGGGCGAGACACGGGAGGAAAGCTGCGACTTGCTGCGCAGGGCCTTTCATGTGCTGGCCGAATGCGGGCTGAGCACATTCGGCTGGAATGTCAGCTTTCACGAGGCAGCGCAGGCGTACAGGGTACACTGCTATGCTTCCTTTCATGAACGCATCTGAATGGTTGACGGAGGAAAATGAACATGCTTCAAAAATCAATGGGCACGACGCTCCGCTGCACGGCGGACGACACGCAGACCGTCATCGGGCAGCTTCGGAGCATCAGCGAGATCAGACTGGACAGCGAGATGCTGGACACCACCACCCTGGACAGCGAGGACGGCTTCCGCACCTATGCGCAGGGCGTGCGCGACGCGGGCGAGATCACCGTGGAGGGCTATCTGGACAGCGCGGCGGCGGGGCAGACCCTCCTGCGCACCCTCTATCTGAGCGGCGCGGCGGCGGACTTTTCCGTCTGCTTTCCGGACGGGCAGAAGGCGCTGTTCACCGCCTTTGTCAAGACTGTGTGGCTGGGCGGGGCGCAGGTGGACGAGCCGACGGGCTTCGGCGCCGTCCTCAGGGTTTCGGGCGGGGTGACGGTGCAGTGACGGTGGACATGAACGGGAAACAGCTGATGCTTTCCTTTTCCGTCCGCGCCGTGTGCGATGCGGAAAAGGCGCTGGGCTGCTCGCTGTACGACCTGCTGAACACCTCCGTATCGTCTCTGCGCGCCCTGCTCTTTTGCGGGCTGCTGGACGGTGAAGAGCGCGTGACCCTGGAGCAGGCGGGCGATCTGCTGGCGGGCTATCTGAAAGCGGGCGGCTCGCTGCTCCGCCTTTCCGAAAGCTTTGCCGAGGCGCTGGACGAAGCGGGTTTTTTTCGCTGACGGGGCGGGGAAGCGCAGGGCAGAGGACGCGGGCGCTGCTGGAAAGCGCGGCGAAGGCGGGAAAAGCGGGGCATGAGGGCATGAGCCCGCGGGACATCCTGCTGCTGCTCAGGGCCGCCCGCGCCGAGCGGGAAATGGCGGACACGGCGGCCTTCATCGCCGCCCAGTACACGGCCGTCGCCCTGCTTTCCCCAAAGCGATTTCCCGCCCGCCCCTGCTTTTTCCCCGCCCCGACGGAAGAAATGAGCGATGAAGACATGAAGGCGCGTCTTTTTTTGCTGACGCGCAGAAGGGAGCAGCATGACACTTGAGGAGCTTTCCGTCCGCTTCACGGCGGACGCACAGCCGCTGATCGAACGGCTGAACGAGCTGTCCGCGCTGATGCGCTCCGCCGCGGCGCAGGCGGAAAATTTGACGCAGACCTGCCGCGCCTGCGGCGAAAACGCGGGGAGCGCCTTGGCAGGCGGCCTGCTTTCCAAAAAGGACGCGGTCGTCAAGGCGGCGCACTTGGTGGCGGAGGCTGCCAAGAATGCCCTCCGGCAGGCACTGGACATCCATTCGCCCTCCCGCGTGACCATGAAGATGGGCGAGCGCTTTGACGAGGGCTTTGTGAAGGGCTTGACGGGCGGGCGCGCCTCCGTAAAGGCGGCGGCTCTGGGCGTGGGCAACCTGTCCTTGGACGCCTTGACCCTGCCGCAGATGAAGAGCCTGCCCGCGGCATCTGTCACGCAGAGCACGGACACCCTGACGGCGGACAAATTGTATGATGCGCTCCGCCGGTTGGAGATCACCGTCCCCCTGGAAGTGGACGGCTATCGGCTGGGCGTGGCGGCCATCAGCGCCATGCGGCAGGTGTCCGAGACGACGGGAAGGTGAAGAAAATGATGATCAACGAGCAAAAAGTCCCCTCGCCCTGCCTGTGCCAGATCGAGGAAACGCGGGACGGGGGCACGGGTGAGTACAACGCCTTGGGAAACATCGTGTTGGACGGCGGCGCGCTCAAGCGCAGGATCACGCTGGAATGGCGCTTTCCGGACGTTTCGGACGCGCAGAGCCTCCGCGATGCGCTGACGGGCGGCTTTGAAACACTTACGGACGGGGCGCGCGGCCTGAACCTTGTTTCCTGCTATGCGGAGAGCATCGGCGTCAGCGTCGGGGCGCGCTCCTGCACGGTGCGCCTTGTATTAAAGGAGAGATGACAAATGGCCTATACCATCGAAGAGATGCTGGCAGGAGAACACAGGCTGCTTTCCCTGCGCGGGACGCTGACTTATGCGGACGGGCATGCGGAAACCTTAGCGCCGGAGGACATTATCGAGGCTTCGTTCTCGGAGGGCGTGACGGATGGGATGCTGCTGGGTGCCGTGCTCTGCTCGGACGCGCAGCTCAGGCTGGCGAACGCGGACGGGCAATGGAGCGCGGGCGGGTCGCGGCGCAGAGAAAGAGACATGGCGGGCGCGAAGATCGCCCTGACGCTGACGGCGCGGGCGGACGGCGAAACGGCGGAAACGCCCTTTCACACCTTCTTTGTGAAAAAAGCGTCCTGCCCGCTGCGCGGCGCGGTGACGCTCTGTGGCGGGAGCGGCTTTCCGCCGCTGTTTGCAGCCCCGTATGCGGATGCGGTGCGCTACCCCGCGTCCGTCGGCGCGCTCGTAAAGGCGCTGGTCGCGGCGGGCGGCGGGACGCTGAAGAATGAAAATTTTTCGGGTGCGCAGCGGATGGTGCTGCGTGCGCCGGATCTAAGCCGCCTGACCGTGCGGCAGGCGCTTTCCGTCACGCTGGCCGCCGCAGGCTGCTTCCTGACGGTCGATGAAAGCGGCCTTTGCGATGTGCGCCCCGTCTGGACAAACGATGTACCGACAGACATACAAAGCGCGCAGGTGATTTCCCTGGAAGCGCCGAGCCCCGCCTTCGGCCCGCTGGCAACGCTCTCTATTGAAACGAGCGCGGGCGAAAAGCGGCTGCTGGGGGACGCGGACGCGCAGAACGATGCCTATATGCTGACCGTGTCGCAAAACCCGCTGCTGGAATACGCGGACGGGGAGGACGCGCTGGCCAGGGGGCTGCTCGCCGCCCTACAGGGGCTGACCCTTTCTTCCGGGCGCCTTGTCGTGCGCGGCGGGCCGTATCCCCTGGGGACGCGGCTCAGCGTTCCGGACAGGCTCGGCGCACGCGCCGTGTTGCCCGTCACGGACAGGCGGCTGTCCTTTCGAGGAGGCGCCTTGCAGACGACCGTCTCCTGCCGCGCCGCCCGTTCGGATACGGGGCTGACCTTGGTCGGCGGCACGCCCGCCGCGGGCGGGAGCATCAACGGCCGCAGCCTGATCGCGGGCTCGGTGCAGGGAAGCGCCCTGGCCGTCGGCGCCGTCACAACACAGTACCTGTCCGCACACGCGGTCACGGCGGACAAGATCGCAGCGGGCGCGGTCACGGCGGACAAGCTGACGGCAGGCGCGGTCACAACGGACGCATTGGAAGCGGGGAGCGTGACGGGCGATAAGCTGGCCGCCCGCAGCGTAACGGGCGACAAAATCGAGGCGCACGCGGTCACGGCGGACAAGCTGGCCGCCTCCTCCGTCACCGCCGACAGCCTTTCGGCGGGCGCGGTGCGGGGAGAGCACATCGGCGCGGGGGCAATCACCGCCGAAAGCGGCATTCTGGCCGATGCCTGCGTGGGGAATGCCCAAATCGGCGATTTGAGCGTGACGGACGGCAAGATCGTCTCGGTCAGCGCCTCCAAGCTGACGGCGGGAACCATCGACGCGCAGGACATCGCGGTCGTCAACCTCTGCGCCGACAACATCACGACCGGCACGCTGAACGGAAAAGTCATCCCCGTGCTGGGCGAAGACAAGCTGGCGCAGGGGGCGGTCACGGGCGATAAAATCGCGCAGGGGGCGGTCACGGGGGAGGCGCTCGCCGTGTCCTCCGTCACGGCGGACAAGCTGGCGGCGGGCAGCGTGACGAGCGACAAAATCCTCTCTTCCGCCGTCACCGCCGACAAGCTCTCGGCAAACGCCGTCACCGCGGACAGCATTCTGGCGGGCAGCATCACGGCGGACAAGCTGTCCGCCGACGTGGGCGGGGCGCTCGACCTTTCCGCCAACCGCACCATCACCGCCTCCGTGGTGGACGGCGCGGGCGTGCGCATCGGGCAGGACGGCCTGACCGTCGGCGGCGCAAGGGTGCGCATCGAGACGGACAGCTTCTCCGTGAGCGCCTTAAAGGACGGAAACCCCATGTTCCGCATGGACGGGCAGGGCATCAGGGCGCAGACGGTCGCGGCGGACAGCATCCTTTCGCCCTCCGTGGTGAGCGCGGGAAGCGGCGAATATCCCTTCTCAGGGAGCATTCGGGCGACCCTCCGCAGCCTGCCGAGCTATTTAAGCGGCGATGTCAGCGTCATTGTTCCGGCGGGGACGTACATCGAGGACGTCGAGGTGTCGGGCCTTTGCGGCAGCGGGACGCTGACTTTGTCCATGGCGGACGGGGCGCTGCTCTTTGGCTCGATACGCTTTTTGCAGAACGCCTGCCCCGTTGTTTTATCGGGCGGCGTGGTCGCGGCGGCGGGCAGCGTCTGCCTGGCTGCGCGGGACTGCCAAAGCCTGACCGTCCTCGGCACGCGGCTCTTCGGCAGCGTGCGCTCGGGCGAAGAAAGCGAAGGCCGCACGGTGTACGGCGTTGATTTGAGCCGCAGCTTCGCGCTTCTGTCCGGCGCGGAGATCAGCCGCACGGACGTCTGCGTCCGCGCTTTGAACGGCGCGCTGTGCCGCATGGAAAACGCCCTGGGCGGCGTGAGCGACGTCTATCAGGGCACGGCCAAGGGCGCGGGGGCGCTCGTCCTCCGCGATAAGCCCGTCGCCTCCGGCTTCGAGACGGTCGCCACCGTCGAAAAGGGCGGGAGCGTCACCCTCCTCACGCTCGACAAGGTGAACGGCGGGTACTATATGGCCGAGGCGGACGGCGTCGTCGGCTATGTGTCGGCCAGCTATGTCGGCAATATCGTGCAGGTCCCCGCCGGCTTTCGGAGCGCCGCCAACTTGAAATACGCATTTTCCGCGGACGCGCTCAGCCGTATCTTCTGCACCGGAACGTACCCCTACAGCGGCTTGGGCGCATATGCGGACGACGCGGCGGGGGACATCCTGTGCGCGGACGCCGAGGCGCTCAAGGCGGATTCGCTCGTCCCCGTGACGCCCGCCACCCGAACGCGCTACACCGCCGCCTGCTGCTTTGCGCAGCGCTCGCCCCTGGACGCCTCGCCCGTCGCGGGGCTTGCGCCGAGGCAGGGCAGATACGCGGCGCCCGTTCCGGTGACGGCCTCGGACGGGACGAGCCTCAGCGTCTGGCAGACCGTTTCCTGCACGGGGCTTTGGGTGTTTGAAAATGCGGATGCCATCGCGGGCACGGCGTTTGAAAGTGCGCGCCTGACCGTCCGCCGCGCATTGGACGGCTTTTCCGCAGAACCGCTGACGCTGCATTTATACGGCCACAACATGGCGTGGGCATCGGGCGACACCGTCGGCCAAATGCCGGCGCTGATCGACCTGAACGTCAAAACGGCGCTTTCCGCGGGACAGGAGGCGGTCATCGACCTGCCCGCCGACGTCGTTCAAATGCTGACCCGACAGACCATCCGCGGCTTTGCGCTGGGCGAAACGGACGGCGCGCTGCTTTGCATGACGGACAAATGCACCCTTGAACTATCATAAGGCTAAAGGAGACTATAACATGGAACAAACGGTGAATACCGAATACCTGATGGTGAAATACGCCCTGTCGCAGGTCGGCTGCGGCTATGTGTACGGGGCGACGGGCTGGGTCTGCTCCCCGGAACGGCGGGCGATGCAGGCGGCGCAGTACCCCAAGCAGGCGAAGAACATCCGGACCGTGTGCCAAAAATGGGACGGGAAGCGCTGCTTTGACTGCGCCCAGCTCACCCGCCTGAGCGCGGCGGCGGGCAGCGTCACCCTGCCAAGCGGCGCGACCTCCCAATGGCAGCGCGGGGCGCTGTCCGAAAAGGGCTGCATCAGGGACATGCCGCGCGATCGGGTCTGCCTTGTGTTCATCGCGCAGGGCGAAAACAAAATGCGCCATGTGGGGCTGTATCTGGGCGACGGCACGGTCATCCACGCCAAGAACAGCGCGAGCGGGGTCGTCCATGAGACTGTCTCCAAGACGCGCTGGACGCACTACGCCTGCATGCAGGGCGCGGAAACGTCCGTCACGGCGCGGGTCACGGCGGAGACGGGCAGCACCGTCAACCTCCGCGCCAGGCCGAGCCTGTCCTCCGCCGTCCTCTACCGCGTCCCCGTTTCCTCCTACATCCGCATCACCGAGGCGGGCGGAGAGTGGACGAGGGTGCAGTATCTGGATGCGGCGGGGTATATGATGACGAAATATCTGGTGAAGGAAGAAGCGTGAGCTTGATTTTCCGCGAAAGGATGAAACACACGATGGAAAGGATCACGAAATATCTGCCGGTGCTGGCGGGCACGATCGGCGCGTCTGTCAGCCGTCTCCTGGGCGGCTGGGACACGGCGCTCACGGTGATGTTCCTGCTGATGGCGCTCGACTACCTGACCGGCCTTGCGCTGGCGCTGCTGGGCAGGAGCGGCAAGACCGAGGACGGCCGCTTCCGATCGTCCGCGGCGTTTAAGGGGCTGACCAAGAAGATGATGATGGTCGTCATCGTCATGCTCGGCACGGCGCTGGACAGGATGCTGAACACGGACAGCGTATGCCGCATCGCGGTCATCGGCTTTTACGCCGCCAACGAGGGGCTCTCCATTCTGGAAAACGCCCTCGCCCTCGGCGTCCCCGTGCCGGACTCCCTGCGCCGCCTGCTGGACACCCTGCGGGAAAAGGGGAACGGGGAGGATATGCCCGAAGGACGGGAGAAGTGAGGATTCTGCGGGAAACCTTTCCTTTGGATAAAGGAAGGGTTTCCCGCACCTGCGTGTCAAAAAACTGCGTTTTTGACACGCTCCATTCAGGATAAAATGCTTCATCCTGAATGGCAAGGCTGCGGAAATGATTTTTCTGCGCTGACTATCCTAAAAATCGCCCCGCCCGACCGGCAAAGCCGGTCGATACGATTTAAAATGAAGGGGCTGCGGCCCCTTCATCCATCCCCAAGGAGGAGGGCTGAAACGAAGAGAATGTTTTTGTATGAGGATGTGCTTTTTGGATGCATCGCTATCCCAAAAACAAATAAAAGCCAGCTTTCGCTGACTTTCATTTGACGATTTTCAGTCCACCGTATAGGGCAGCAGCGCGATGGCACGGGCGCGCTTGATGGCCTCGGACAGCTGGCGCTGATGCTTTGCGCAGTTGCCGGTCATGCGGCGGGGCAGGATCTTGCCGCGCTCGTTGATGAAACGATGCAGGCGGTTGATGTCCTTGTAGTCGATATATTCGATCTTGTTGACGCAGAAGTCACACACCTTGCGGCGCGGCTTGCGGCCGCGGGGACGCGGTCTGCGTTCGCCACGATCTTCACTCATTGTGTACATCCTACTTTTTCAGAAATCAGAAAGGCAGCTCCTCTTCGTCCACCTGTACAAAGCCGCTGCCGCTCTTGGGCGCTGCTGCGGGCGCGCCGGCAGGCTGATAAGCGCCGGACGCATCGCCGCCCTCGCCGCGGGGAGACAGAAACTCCACGTCGTCGGCGTTGACCTCAAGGCTGGCGCGGGTCGTTCCGTCGTTGCCCTGATAGGTCTGCACGGAAACGGAGCCGGTGACGGCGACCTTACGGCCCTTGGCAAGGTACTTCTGGCAGTTTTCCCCCAGAGCACGCCAGGCGGAAACGCGGAAAAAGTCCGCCTCCGGCTGGCCGGCCTGCGCATTGGACGCACGGCGGCGGTTGACCGCCACGGTGAAGGAGCATACGGAGATGCCCGCGGACGTCGTGCGCAGTTCGGGGTCACGGGTCAGATTCCCTACGATAAACAGCTTGTTCATGATGGCCTTCCTCCGTCAAAATCACTCAACGGGCGCTTCGGCGGGTGCTTCTGCGGGCGCTTCGGCAGCGGGAGCGGCGGGCGCTTCGGCGGCCTCGGCAGCCGGCGCGACGCGCACGGGGCGGGGCTTCACGTTGGAGCGCTTGTCCAGCACCCGAACGATCTGATAGCGGATCACGCTGTCAATGTTGCCCAGGTTACGCTCGATTTCACGCGGCAGCTCGGACGCGCTGGAGAAGTTCACCAGAACGTACCAGCCCTCGGTCTTGTAGTTGATGGCATAGGCCAGACGGCGCTTGCCCCACTCTTCCACCTTGGACACCTCACCCGCGTTGCCCGTGATGAGGCCGTTCACGCGCTCCATCAGCGCTTTGCGGGCTTCCTCCTCGACGGCAGGATCGATGATGTACACCAGTTCGTACTTGTTCATTCCTTTTCACCTCCTCATGGACTTATGGCGCCGCGGCACGCGCGGCGCAAGGATGTGCCAATTTGATATTATATTCGAAACGAAAGGAAAAAGCAAGCAGAATTTTTCGCTTTTTCGCATTTTCATTTTTCGCTTTTTCGCATTTTCAGCCCTTATCTCGTCAGCGTCAGCGACGCCGCGAGCGCGAAAAACTCGTCCCTGGTCATGCCGGAGGCAATGAAGGCGTAGGCGCAGGTGTCGCCGGAAAAGTACAGGCAGTGTGTGCCGCCGTCGGTCGCGTAGGTCGCGGGCATGGAGAGGACGGAAAGGCCGGCGTCGGTCCGGACGGTCAGGCTGCCCTGCAAGAGGAGGGGCGCGGCCGTGGCGGGGCGCACGCACAGCACCTGAGCCTGCGCGTAATGCATGGTCAGGACCCGCGCCTGCCGTCCTTCAAACACGGCGTTGCGCAGCTGCCCGGCCATGCTCTGCCCGCTCAAAGTCGGCACGGCGTCCTCCAACGCCCGCGCCAGCACCTGCGCATTGTCCGAATCCGTCGCCTGCGCAGCCGTAAGGGGCGCGTCCTCGGTGACGGCGAACGCCTCGCTATGCCTGTCCGCCGCGGGCTTCACGCCAATGACATTGAGCACGATGATGACCGCCGCGATGAGCGCAAGCCACATGGCGGCGCCCAGCATATGCAGCAGCGCTTTGAACGGGTTCGTTTTTTTTGCTCTTTGCTTCATTTGTCAGTGTCCGCTCCCTGTCGGAAGTTCGTCATTTTTTGCGTTCGCGCCTGTTTTGTTCATCCGCCGCCGCCGCGCTCACGATGCCCAGCAGAATGCAGATGACGCCCGTCAGCACGCCGTCCGCGTAAAACGGCAGGATGACCAGAAACAGGCCGAAGGGCAGGCAGGCGGCAATCGGCGGGACAAAACGCTTTCGCACCAGCCGATAGGAAACGATGACGGCGCACACGGGATGCACGGCATAGAGCAGCAGGGCGCAGAGCAGAAGCCCTGCATCGGAGTCCGGCATCAGCATCGGCAGCGCCTGCAAAGCGCCCGCCGCCAGCATCGCGCCCGCCCACCATAGAACGGGGAGTCCCCGCTTTTTCATACCGCTCATTCGTGAAAAAGGGCGAGCGCGATCACGTCATGATAGCTCCCCTCTCGGAACAGCTCCTTTTTCAGCACGCCCTCCCGCACAAAGCCGCACTTTTCGTAAGCGCGCAGCGCCGCCTCGTTAAAGTCAAACACGGTCGCCTTGATCTTATGCAGGTTCAGCTCCCCAAAGCCGAATGCGCACAGCACGCGCACGGCGTCCGAGCCGTAGCCGCGGCCCCTGAACGCGGCATCGCCGATCAAGATGCCAAGCTCCGCGAGGCGGTTTTTCCAGTCCACCCGCGTGAACCCGCAGCGCCCGATGAAGGCGCGCTGCTCCAGAGTCTCCACGCCGAACTGGTATTCGCCCCTGGTATAGCTGGACTGGCCGTCCGCCCAGCGCGTCTCGTCCTCAAAGGAGGAGGGGTAGAGCATCCCGCTCATCACCCCGCGCATGGTCTGATAATCATTCACAAATGCATGGGAGCGGACGATGTCGTCCCTTTCCAGCGCCCGCAGGCGCACCAGCTTGCCTTCGTACATGTTCAGGACTCCTCGATTTCGATGCTTCCGCCGTTTTCCAATGTCTTATTGTCAAGCAGCAGGATCTTTTCCGCCAGCAGCTTGGAAAAGCCGCTGACGATGACCGCCGTGGCGATCAGCTCCTTTGGCTCGTGCGCGGCCAGGGCGGGCCTTTCCTCATGCTCCAGAATGACCGCCGACACCAGCCGCACCTGCTCCGTAAAGTACGCCGCGGCCATTTTGTGGCGCTCCCGATAGGATCCATACGTCGTGCGCACCTCGTCCTCCGTCTGCCCCAGCGGGATCATCCGCCGCACCATGGCGATGCTGAGCGTCTGCTTTAAGGTGCAGATCATGATCAGATACGCGATATGCACCCGATAATACCGCTTTTTGCGCGGTCCGGGCATGATTTTCGTGCGGACGTAGTTGTTGATGGTCGCCGAGGTGATGACCTGCTCCTCCTTGAGCTCCGGCGGCAGATAGTCAAGGTAGCCTTTGAGCACCGCCACCACCTGCTCCATGTACAGCCCGATATCCGGTATGCTCTCCCACGCGGGCAGCTCGAACCTGTCCAGATACCTCTCCCAGCGCCGCAGCTTTCCGGCGATGAGCGCCTTGTCGTATGCCATGGCCATCCGCCCCTTCCACGGCGGATTATAGCATAAAGCGCCCGCAAAATCAAATGGCAGCATCAAATGTCAAAAAAATGGCAGTCCTTGACACGGAGATGCAAACGTGATAACCTGATGCAGCATATCAGATTGGAGGACAGAAGCCGTGTTCACGATCGTGACAGATACCTCGGCGAATCTGGACAGCGAATGGCTGCAAAGCCGTCAGGTGGCCGTGGTCGCCTTTTCCTACCATACGGACGGGCAGAAATTTTCCTGCACCGATACCCGCGCCTTTGACAGCCATGCCTATTATGACGCGATGCGAGGCGGCCGCCGCGTGACGACCTCGCAGGTCACGCCCCAGCAGTACATCGACTGCATGGCTCCGCTCATGGCGGGCGGGGCGGACATCCTGTTTGTCGGGATGTCCTCCGGCATCAGCGGCTCGTATGCCTCGGCGGAGGCCGCGCAAAAGCAGCTTTCGGAGCAGTTTCCGGACAGGAAGCTGCGCCTGGTCGATACCTTGGGCGCATCCCTGGGCGAAGGGCTGCTCGTCATGAAGGCCGCCGAAATGCGCGATGCGGGACGCACGCTGGACGAAACGGCGGACGCCCTGCTTCAAATGCGCTTTTCCATGTGTCAGGTGTTCACGGTGGAGGATCTGAAGCACCTGCGCGCCACGGGGCGGCTCTCGAACGTCAAGGCGCTGGTCGGCTCGCTGCTGAAGATCATGCCGCTCTTAAAGGGCGACGAGGAGGGGAAAATCGTCAGCTTTGCCCTGCTGCACGGACGCAGGCGCGCCGTTCAGGCGATGGCGGAGCGGTATAACGCGCTGGTCGAGAAGCCACAGGAGCAGACCATCGGCATTGCCCACGCGGACTGTCCGGACGATGCGCAGCTGCTCATCCGCCTGCTCCATGAAAAACGCCCGCCCAGGGAGATTCTGACCGTGGACTACGAGCCCGTCACCGGCGCCCATGTCGGCCCCGGTGCGCTGGCGCTCTTCTTCTTCGGAAAGGACGGCGCACGGGCGCGGATTTGAGCGTGAAGGGATAGAGGGATTTGGCGGGGAATATTTCTTTTTCAAAAGAAATATCCCCCGCGCCCCCTAAAGAAAACTTTATGACACAAAGAAAGGAGGGCTGAAACGAAAAACGGCGTGTGTGCGGAAGATATACGGACACGGAGACTATATAAACTTCAGCTCCACACAAAACCGGTATTTTTATTCCGACTGCTTACATTGTGTATTGAAATTTTCCTTTGAGGGGTGCGGGGAGGGTTTCCTTTTTCAAAAGGAAATCCTCCCCGCAAATATTATTTATAGAATCCTTCTCTGCTTCAGTACATCAAATACGGCTTTATCCTCTCCCCGAACCGCGCTAAGCCCGGTCGGTGCTTTTCGATCAGCGCCTTTGCGCTCAGGCCGAGGCGGAAGGCGTCGTCGCCGAGGAGCTTGTCGATAAAGAAGGCATCCTGCCCCCGGGATGGGATCAATGCCAGTTCGTTCGGGTACATTTCGCGGATGACGTCCAGCAGGTAAAGGCCGGAAGCAAAGCCGTTGTAAAGGTCGCGGTCAAGGATGTGCACCTGCACGCCGTAGCACAGCTCGCCCTCGTATTTGGAGAAGGTCGGGCGGAAGGCGGTGCGGCGGTAATGCACGCCGGGCAGGTGCAGGGCGTTCATTTTTGCTTCCAGCGCGGCATGGTCGATGAACGGCGCGCCGATGACCTCAAAGGGCAGGGTCGTGCCGCGCCCCTCGGAGATGTTCGTGCCCTCAAACACGCAGGTGCCGATGTAGCACATGTTGGCGCTGAAGGTGGCGCAGTTCGGGCTGGGCGCGACCCACGGCAGATCCGTGTCGGGCAGGTACATGTCCCGCATCCAGCCGCTGAGCGGGACGACCGTCAGGTCCAGCGCGTCCAAGTGTTTAAAATCCTTGATATACCTTGCCAGCTCGCCGATGGTCAGCCCCGTGCGGGACGGCAGCTCAAAGCTGCCGACAAAGGAGCTGAAGCGCATGTCCAGAATTGTGCCCTCGCGCTTGAGACCGCCGATGGGGTCGAGCCTGTCCAGCACGATGACGGGCTTACCCGCCGCCGCGCAGGACTCCATAGCGCAGGCAAGCGAATACATATAGGTGTAAAAGCGCACGCCCACATCCTGAATGTCGAACACCAGCACATCGATGCCGTCCAGCATTTCGGGCGGCAGGTGGTGGGACTTGCCGTAGGCGGAGTACACGGTCACGCCCGTGTCCCTGTCCGTACAGGTGTCGATTTCCCTGCCGGCCTGCGCATCGCCGCGTACGCCGTGCTCGCAGGAGGCAAGCGCCGTCAGGCGGTATCGTTCGTTGATGATGTCAATGCCGCTGCGCAGGGCATGGTCAACGCCCGTCGGGTTCGTCATCAGCCCGACGCGCAGCCCCTTCAGCCGCTCGTCCGCGAGGGAGAGGTCGTCCAGACCGGATAATACGTGTGCCTTCATGGTCGCCGCCTCCGTTTTTGGTTGGTGCAACAGGAGCGATACAATATGAAATTCGTTTCCGCCGCCGCTTCATGCATGATGCGCTGCGGCTGTTTGTTATCCCCGTCTTCCGGCAAGGAAGCGGCGGAGGGAGAAGGGCCTGAGGGCGCGGAGGGCGCGGCAGGCGGTGAAGAAGGGCGCGGCATCGACGCGGCGGCGGCCGTAGAGCGCGGCCTGATAGTCGGTCAGCAGGCGCTGCAGGGGAAGGGTCGGGTAGAAGGCGGCGATCTGCGCCGCGTAGGCGCTCAGGGTATCGGACGCGGCACGCGGATGCCCGTCCGCCGCCAGCATGGCAAGCATGGCGGCGACCAGAATCTCGACCGCCCGTTCGGGATGCCGCTTCGCCCGATTCAGCGGGTCTGTCCACCAGAGGAGGAAGACAATCAGCAGAATGAGTAAAACGATGACCAATATCCAAAGCCAAGGGGATGAGGGATCCTCGGGGGCTTCGCTCCCCAACGGATCCTGCTCCTGCGGCTCGTTTGTTTCGTCCGGAGCAGGGGACGGCGATTCGCCGCTGCCGTCGTCGTCGTTCGATGCATCGCCGTTTTCGTCCGGCGGCGGGGTCGGGGTCTCTTGATCCTCCTGCCCGTCCGCATCCTCCTCGTCGGAGGAAAGGTCGGGGGTCGGGGTGGGGTCGGCAGCGCCGTCTTCGTCGTTTCCCTCGTCCTGTGAAGGGGCGTCCGTCGCGCTGTCTTCGTCCTCCGCAGAAGGCGTCGGGGTCGGGGTCGGCGTATCGGCATCGTCCTGCCCGTTCGGCGCATCGCCCGCGCCGGAATCATTGCCCGTGTAGTGCGCGGGGGTCGCCTCCAAAGTCACCCAGCCGATGCCGTTTAGGTAGATTTCCGTCCATGCGTGGGCGTTGTCGCCCGTGACGATGGCCTTGCCGCTCTCGTCCGGCTCGGCCAGAAAGCCCGTCACATACCGCGCCGGAATGCCCGCCATGCGGCAAAGAACGGTCATTGCGGAGGCAAAATAGGTGCAGTAGCCCTTCTTTTCGCGCAGGAGGAACCACGTCACGAAGTCCACGTTGTCCGGCGGGTCGCCGACGTCCAGGGTATAGGTGTAGTTGCCGATGAGGTAGCGGCGGATGTTCTTCGCCTTGCCCAGGGCGTCGGAGGCGCTGCCCGCCGCTTCGCGAGCCATGTCGTAAATTTCGCTCTGCATGTGGGACGGCAGGCTCAGATACTGCCCGCAGACCGTCTCATAGCGCGCGTCCTCCGCCGTCTCCGCGGCCTGAATGATAGCCTGAGCAGCCGCGTCATCCGCGTCAAGGGACGAATAGGTAAAGGAATACACATCGCCCGTCTTCAGGGCGCGGGTGATGAAAATTTCCGAGCCGCTGTTAAAGTACGGCACCATGCGCTCGCTTTGCAGCTCCAGCGCTTTCACGCGCCACGGCAGGAAGAGCGTCGTCGCGCCCTCGCGAAGGACGTGGACGGTCGTCTGCTTTTGGGGAAGCACCGCGCTCGGCCTGTCAAAGTCGAACAGATCGGCTTTCAGGTCCCTTGCGCGGATGCCCGCCCACAGATAGCGCTGGGCGGACAGGGTGTCCCGCCACTGCAGGCCGGTGTATTCGTTGTACGCCACGGCGCGCAGGTAGAGCCGCTCGTCCGTGTCCACCTCCAGGACCGTGTGCGGTTCGGGCGCGGCCTTGCCGCCCAGACGGTCGGACAGGGGGAGATAGCCCTCGGTCTCCAGGGTGAAGCCGACGCGCCCCTCGGTGGTGTAAAAATAGTCCTCGATGGTCTCGCGCAAATCCTCTGCCGCGTCCGCCAAAGTCTTATCAGTCATGCCTGCGGACGGCGTGAGGAAAAAGGCCGCAGCCGCCAGCACCGCGCCGACGAGCAGCACGGACCAGTAAAATTCCTCCGTGTGCGACATGGACAGGTGCAGGATGAGCCCGACCAGCGCGGGGATGAGATACAGAAGCTCGCCCTGCCCGCCGCCTGCGATGCAGGTCAGCATGACGGTGACGCCGGCAAAGGCCGCCGTGACGGAAAAAGTCTCCGTATCGGCGAACTGAAACAGGACCAGGGAAAAAAGGACGGGCACGGCGCGGACGAGGACGCTGCGAAAGGGAAGCAGCGCGTTTTCAACGCCGGTCACGGACAAATACAGGGCGCGCCCCGCCTGATACAGGCTGTGCCCCGGCTCAATGCCGAACACGGCCGTGAGCAGCAGCGCGATGCCGAGCCCTTCCAGCACCCGCAATGCCTGCTTGTCGGGCAGCAGATCAAGGCTGCACAGCAGCGCGGCGGACACAAGGGCGTACAGGCAGACGACGAAGACGGGCGGCGCGGTCACGGCAGCGGACAGCACATACAGCGACAGCCCCGCGCTCAGCAGCGCCGTGGGAATCGTCCACCACAGGACGCTACGCAGGCGTGACATAGCAAACCTCCACCAAATGATGCTGAAGCCGCGAAACGAGCGGCATGTATTTTTCCGCGCCCGGCGTGTGCGTGACCAGATAGAGCCGCGCACTCGGCCCCATTCTGCGGATGGAGATCACGGCGTCCGTGACGGCGTAATCAAGGCGGGTGGTGATGATGATGGCCGCGCCCGTGCGCCGCATCCGGCGAAGCTCGGTGGTCAGCACCCGCGCAAAGTCCTTGCCGCCCCGAAAGGTCTGCCATGCCAGCATTTCCTGAAGGACGGTCAGGGTGTCCGAGCGGTCGGAGCAGAATTCATTCGCGTGCTCACCGTAGAGCGGCAGGCGCACGGGGCTGCCGTCCGCCATTTGCAGGGAGGCGGCGGCCACGGCGGTCTCGCAGAGCGCATCCCGCACGGAATCGGCCTTTTCCGCGCTCTCCTGATCTTCGATTTCCGAGCAGTCCAGCAAAATCAGCGTGTCGGGCGGCGCGGGCATCTCGTATTTGCGGACGAGCAGCTCCCGCTTGCGGACGGACAGCTTCCAGTGTACGCGCTTCATGGCGTCGCCCTCGCGGTAAGAGCGCAGGTCGTCGGGGGAGGTATAGTCCTCCTGACTGCGGTTGAGCGCGGCATTCCCCTCGTCGCCCAGGCAGAAGGCCGGCTTTTCGATGGGGAAGGGGCGCGGCAGGCAGAGAACGTCATAGCCAACCCCCACCGCCCGCCCGAAGCGGAAGAGACCGAACAGGTCGCTGCTGGTAATCGCGTTAATCTTTACCCTATATGTGCCGACATGGCTGAGCTTGACGGCGCATTCGTCATACAGGGCAAAGGAAAAGACCTTGTGGAAGACCATATTGTACTTGGCATTCCGGCAGCTGTATTCGACCGTCAGCGGCGCAACGGGCAGGATCGCCGTTCTGTGCGCAGCAATGCGGACAATGACATCCTCCCCGCGCAAAACGCGCTCCGTGCTGACGCTGCATGAAGCGTCAGCCGTGAAAAACGCGGGCAGGACGCTCAGAAAGCCGTATGCAAGCAGCAGCCACAGGGCGATGGACAGATACAGGTAGACCGCGCTGGTCAGCCCCAGCGCCAGCACGCCCGTCAGCACCGCCAGCAGAAGCGTATAAAGGCCGCGCCGCGTCATGTGCGCCTCGCCACGGGCACGGGCAGCTGGTTGACGATGCCCGTCAGCACCTGCGCGGCGCTCATGCCCTTCATCCGCGCCTCCGGCGTTAAAACAAGACGGTGCGTCAGCACGGGCAGCGCCATGCGGCGCACGTCGTCCGGCACGACATAGTCCCGTCCGGACAGCAGAGCCAGGGCTTGCGCGGCGCGCAGCAGCGCGATCGAGCCGCGCGGGGATGCGCCCAGGGACAGGGCGCCCGTATTGCGGGTGGCGGCGGCAAGCTGGGCGACATAGGAGCGCACCTCAGGCCCTGCATAGACCGTGCCGACCGTGTCCTGCATACGGACGATGTCCTCCGTGCCGCAGACGGGCGTGAGCGTTTCCATGGGCTTGACCTGCCCCGTATACCGCTCCAGCACGTCCATTTCCTCCTCCACGCTCGGATAGCCGATGGAAAGGCGCAGGAAGAACCTGTCCATCTGCGCTTCGGGCAGCGGATAGGTGCCGACAAAGTCCACGGGGTTCTGCGTCGCCAGCACCATGAAGGGGCGCGGCAGATGGTGCGTCACGCCGTCCACGGTGACCTGCCCCTCCTCCATGACCTCAAGCAGGGACGACTGCGTCTTCGGGCTGGTGCGGTTGATTTCGTCCGCCAGGACGATGTGGCTCATCACCGCGCCTTCCTTGAACTCCATGTCGCCGGTTTTGAGGTTCATCATGCTGAAGCCGGTCACGTCCGAGGGCGTGACGTCGGGCGTAAACTGAATGCGGCGGAACGAGCATTGCAGGGACTTGGCCAGGGCGCTGGCCAGCGTCGTCTTGCCGACGCCGGGCACGTCCTCGATCAGCACATGCCCCTTGCACAGAAGGGCGATGAGCAAAAGCTCGATGGCGTTGTCCTTGCCCACGACCACGCGGCGGATGTTCTGCTGCAGGGCATAAACCAGGGGGCGGGGAGAATCTGACTGCATAGGGCTTCTCCTTTCGTCTGTTCAACAGGATGATTATATCATAAATCAGCGAAATGAACAAATCGGACGGGCAGGCCGCACCGAATGGGCGCGGCGATGCCCTTCATACAACGAAATCATGTTGCCGTTTCTTCCCGCTTGGGGTATAATAGAGGCACGGAAATTGTTTCACGTGAAACATCGGATCTTGCTTTTCGGAGGGCAGCGTATGCAGTGGACGGCGGCGCAGCAGTCGGCAATCGAGGCGAAGAATGATACCGTGCTGGTCAGCGCGGCGGCGGGCAGCGGGAAAACGGCTGTGCTGGTCGAGCGCGTGACGCGGCTCATCGCGGCGGGCGGCGACGTCACCCGCCTGCTCATCGTGACCTTCACCCGTGCGGCGGCGGCGGAAATGCGGGCGCGTCTCCAGGCGGCGCTGGAAGGGGCGGGGGCGCACAACGCCCATATGCGGCGGCAGGCGCTGCGCGTGTCCCGCGCCCAGATATCCACCCTGCACACCTTCTGCTTCAGCGTTTTGCAGCGCCACTTTCAGGTGCTGAAAATCGACCCGATGTCCCGCATCGCGGACAATGCCGTGCTGGACAGGCTCCTGAAGCGCGCCACGGACGAGGCGCTGGAGCAGGTGTGCGCCGCGCCGGACGAGGACATGAGCGCCCTCCTTGCCTGCTATGACGAAAACCGGATTCAGGAGATGGCCGAGCACATCCGCCGCTTTGCCCTGTCTCTGCCCGACCCGTGGGTGTGGGCGCGGGCGCAGGGGCAGGTGTATCACGGCGATTTGGGCGAACACCCGTGCTACAGGACCGTCGCCGCCGAATGCCTCCTTCGTTTGGAGGCGGCGGAGGCCATGCTGTCTGAGTGCAGTCGGGCGATGGATCTGCCCGGCGGGCCTGCGCGGTATGAGAAGACCTATCAGCAGGATCTGTCACTGCTTCAGGAAATGCGCGCTGAGCTGAAGGCGGGCAGGCTGCGCGGCGGCAAGATCAACTTTCCCCGCCTGCCGTCCTCCAAAAAGCCGGAGGGCGAAAGCGAGGAGGCGAGGCTTATCTACACCGAGGCCCGCGAGCGCTTCAAGGACGCGATGAAGCAGGCGCGTGACCTCCTGCCTGCGGACGAAGCACAGGCGATCGCCGATATGAACGCGTCCGCGCCCTGCGTCCGCGCCCTGTGCGGGCTGGCGGAGGACATCCAGACCCGCTACGACGCGCTGAAGCGCAGGAAAAACGCGCTGGATTACAGCGATTTGGAGCAGCTCTGTCATCAGGCGCTCCAAACGGAGAGCGTCCGCGCCGCCGTCGCCGCGCAGTTTGACGCCATCTTTGTGGACGAATATCAGGACGTGAGCGGCATTCAGGAGAGCATCATCGCCGCCGTGCATGAGAACAACACGCTGTTTCTGGTCGGGGACGTCAAGCAGAGCATCTACCGCTTCCGTCTGGCCGACCCGACCCTGTTCCTGAAAAAATACAACACCTTTTCGGACGCGGCGGACGGCAGGGAAAGGCGCATCCTCCTAAACCGGAATTTCCGCTCGGACAGGAATGTCCTGCGCTGCGTCAACGGCGTGTTTGAAAACGCCATGCGCGCACGGGTGACGGAGATCGACTATGACGAGAGCGCGTCCCTGAAGCCCGGCGACAGCGCGGCGGACGGCCCCGTCGCCGAGCTGCACATCCTCTTCCGCCCGAATGCGGAGGCGGACAAAAAGCCCGATTTGACGAACGGCTATCTTTCGGAGGCGCGGCTCGCCGCCCGCCGCATCCGTGCGCTCACGGAGACCATGACCGTCCGCGATAAGCAGGGCGAGCGGAGATTGCAGTTCCGCGACATCGTGATCTTGCTGCGCAAGGCAAAGGATCACGCCGCCGCCATTGCCAAGACCCTGCAGGACGAGGGCATCCCCGTCTATTCGGACGCAGACGCGGAGTATTTTGATTTGCCGGAGGTCGCCGACATTCTGAATCTCCTGCGCGTGCTGGACAACCCCTATCAGGATCTGCCGCTGCTGGCCGCCCTGCGCTGCCCCTGCTTCCGCTTTTCGGAGGAGGAGCTGGCAAGGGTGCGGCTGGTCGACCGCCAGCCCGGCACGCCGTTTTATCAGGCGTTTTATCAGCTCAGGGACGGGGAGAGCGTTTTGGGGCAAAAGGTCACGGAGACCTTGAACACGCTCGACAGCTGGCGGTTTGCGTCCCGCCACATCGACACGGAGACCCTTGTCCGCCTGCTCCTGGACGAAAGCGGCGCGTACATGCTGGCTGGCGCGATGCCGGACGGCGAGGCACGGCAGGCCAACCTCCGCCTGCTCTCGGAGCGTGCGCGGGCTGCGGAGAACCTCCATGACTTTCTGGAAACGGTCGATAAAATGCGCGCCTCGGATGACGGAAAATCCGCGAAGACCCTGTCCGACAGCGAGGACGTGGTGCGCATCATGACCATGCACAAGTCCAAGGGTCTGGAATTTCCAGTGGTCATCCTCATGGAGCTGGCGCGGGGCTTCCGCGCCCAGACGGGCGAGAGCGTGTACACGGACGAGGAACTCGGCGTGGGGCTGCCCTTCATTGACGCGGACAGGCGCATCACCCGCCCGACGCTGAACCAGCAGGCGCTTCTCTGCGCCCAGCAGCGCAAGAGCCGCTCCGAGGAGGCGCGGCTGCTCTACGTCGCCATGACCCGCGCCAGGAACAAGCTGATCCTGCTGGCCTCCCCGCGCAGCGTCGAGAGCGCGGCCGCCCAATGGGCGCTGCCAAAGGGCGACGTCGCTGCGGGCGGCGCGGGCTGTATGCTGGACTGGGTCGGCCAAGCCCTGTTTGACGGCTTGCGCGTCGGCGAAAATCAGATGTTCTATGCGGAAAACGGCGCGGTCTGGCAGATCTGCTGGGATGACGCGGATGCGCTGCTTGCTTCCGAGGAAAGAAAGGCGGCTGTCCGCCCAAAAATGGAAACGGGCGATGTGCCAGACCTTATCCGCACCCTGTTTGAGCGGCCGATGCCGGAGCGCCTGCCCGTCAAGACCTCCGTGTCCGCCATTGCCAAGCACCCGCGCACCGAGGAGGACGAGGAGGAGACCCCGCAGGACAAGCGGAATGTTTCACGTGAAACATTGGAGGACAGACCGCGCTATATGCAGGAGCATACGCTGACCGCCGCCGAGCGCGGCAGCGCCGTGCACAAGGCGCTGGGCTGCCTTTCCTACGATGCGGTTCGGGACGGGACAAAGGAGAGCATCGGCGCGGAGCTGGACACCCTGGCAAAGCGCGGGCTGCTCACGCCCATGGAGCGGAAGGCCGTCCGCGCCGCCGATTTGCAGCGCTTCTTTACAAGTGCTTTGGGGCAGCGCGTCCTGAAGGCCGGGACGGTGCGCCGCGAATGGCCGTTCAACCTCCGCGCCGAAAACGGGGTGATCGTGCAGGGCGTGCTCGACCTGTGCTTCATCGAGGACGGCGCGTGGACGCTGGTCGATTACAAAACCGATGCCGTGACAGACATTTCCGAGCTGGCGGCGCGCTACGGCGGACAGATGCAGTGGTACGCCCGCGCCCTGCGGGAGCTGACTCGCCTGCCCGTCAAGGAAATCGCGCTGTACTCCATTCGGCTGGGGACGGCGATTGCCGTTTCTGAAGGGCAAAGCGCCGAATGATGGGCATCATCCCTTTTGATGCCGAACGTTTTACGCTGACGAAAGGAGGACGACCATGAACATCACCACGCAGGCCATCGTCCTGCGCCACGCGGATTATCGGGAAAACGACCGTATGCTGACCCTGCTCACGCCGGAGCTGGGGCGGGTGGACGCGCTGGCGCGGGGCTGCAAGAAGCCGGGCAGCCCCCTGCTGGCGGGCGCGGAGCTGTTCGCCTTCGGCGAGTACGTCCTCTTTCGCGGGCGGGGGCGCGCCACGGTCGTCTCCTGCTCCATCATCGACAGCTTCTACGACCTGCGCACGGACTACGAGCGCCTGCGCTACGCCGCCTATATGCTGCAGGTCATCGGCGCACAGGCGCTGCCCGCCGAGCGCCCCGGCAACCTCTTCACCCTGCTCCTTCGCTCGTTCAAGCGCGTCTGCTATACGGAGCTGGATGCCCGCGCCGTCACCGCCGCCTTCCTGCTCATGGACGCGGCTTTGTCCGGCTATCGCCCGCGCCTTCGCCACTGCGTCCGCTGCGGGCGGCGGCTGGACGGCGAGGGTAACATGCAGGCGGGCAATCAGCCCGTCCCGAAAAGCGAAGCGCGGCTGTTTGACATCGAGGAAGGCGGCCTTGTCTGCCGGGACTGCGAGCGCGCCGACCGCCCCGCCTTTCCCGTGTCTGCGCGGGAAATTATCTGGCTGCGCGACGTGCTGGCCGTCGGCATCGAACAAACCGCCTGCCCGCCGCAAGACGCGCCGCTTCCCCTCCTCATGCGCTACATGGAATCCAGACTGGAGACCCGTCTGCCCGGCGGGAAGGGGCTGCGGTAGCTTGACATTCAAATGAGTTAAACAATAACATAAAAACCCCGGCTCTTTTCGGAGTCGGGGCTTTTTGATGGCTTTTCGAAAGACGTTTACTCCTTCACGCCGCCCAGCGCCACGCCTGCGATGATGTACTTGCTGAGGATGAAGTAGATAACCAGCAGGGGCAGAACGGACATGGTCAGGGCGAGATAGACCGTGCCGTACTCGGTCTTGTAGATGTCGCCCTTCAGGAGGCTGACCATGATGGGCATGGTGTAGTTTTCGCGCCTTGTCAGGAGGATCATCGGCTCAAAGAGGCGGTTCCAGCTCGTGACGAAGGCGAAGATGGCCTGTGTCGCCATCGCGGGCTTCATGATGGGCAGGACGATGGCATTGAAGGTGCGGAATTCGCTTGCGCCGTCAATGCGCGCCGAGGCGACAATGTCCATGCTGAGGGAGGGGATCATGTACTGGCGCATGAAGAAGACCATGCTGGGCGCGGCGATGGACGGAAGAATGAGCGCCAGAAGGTTGTTCGTCAGGCCGATTTTGTACATGAACTGGTAAAAGCCGATGGACACGACCTGGCCGGGGATCATCATCACGGCGAGGATGAAGCCGAACAGGGCGTTGCGCAGCTTCCATGTGTACGCCACCAGGGAATAGGCGGTGAGGGTGGAAAAATACACCGTCAGCACCGTTGAGCAGGTGGAGATGATCATGGAATTTTTAAAGCCGATGAAGGGGTTGAACGCCTTTTCGCCGAACACCGCGTAGTTGGTCAGCAGGGCGTTGGAGGGGAGCAGCGCAATGGCGTTCTGCTGGATGGAATAGGTATCGCGGGTGGCGTTGATGATCATGATGTAGAACGGAAAGAGGCAGAGGATCGACAGAAGGATGCACACAAAATACTTGATGAACATGCCGAAAAATCCGGCGCCGCTCAGCTTCACTTTGTTATCAGTGGCCATGATGCTTCCCTCCTCTCTGCAGGCGGCCTTCCAACCGGCGCTGCTTGCGCAGCTCGCGCACGTCATAGCGGTCGCGCATGAGATAGAAGACGAACACGGACAGCACGACGACGATGAGGAACATGATGATGCTCGCCGCGGCCGCACGGCCGTACTGGTACGTCCCCGAAAACGCCTGCTTGTAGATGAACAGGGAGGACGTCATGGTGGCGTTCGCTGGCTTGCCGTCGTTGAACACCTTGGGGATGTCGAACATGTTCAGGCCGCCGATGGTGCTGGTGATGAGGGTGTAGATCAGGATGGTGCGCATGCAGGGCAGGGTGATTTTCCAGAACACCTGCGTCGGGGTCGCACCGTCGATTTCAGCGGATTCAAAGAGCGTGGGGTTGATGCCCAGAACGCCCGAGATCAGCACGATGGCCGTGTAGCCGAACCACTGCCAGAACTGGATGAACGCCACGATGAGGCGGGACGACCATGCGTCGTTCAGGTAGTAGAACGGGCTGAGCCCGAGCATATTGCGCAGGGAGTTGATGGGACCGACGGGGTAGCCGAAGAAGGCGTTGAACAGGATGCCGACCGTGGCGGCGGTGATGATGTTGGGCAGATAGAAAATGACCTTGAACGCGCCCTGCCCGCGGATGGTCACCTTCCGGCGGGTAAACCAGGCCGTCAGCAGCAGCGCCAGAAGCATCTGCGGGATGAAGTTCATGATCCAGATGAGGAAGGTATTGCCGATGGAATCAAGGAAGGTCTTGTTGGTGAGGATTTTTTGAAAGTTCTGGAAGGGCTCGTCCAGAAAATGCCAGGTGTTGGTGGCGACGCCCTTCAAATCGCTGAAGCTGATGACAAAGGTATAAACGGTCGGGTACAGCATGAAAACGGCATAGGCCAGCACAAAGGGCAGGCTGAATAGATAGCCGTATTTCGCATAGCTGACGCTTTTTCTTTTCACAGTACTGCTCATTGTATTCCTCCCCGCCCCGATACGATGAAGGCACGCTCATCGTACCGGGCTCTGAGATTTTCCGTGAAGCCGGAGAACGACCCTTCAACCGAAGCGGACGGGCGGTTGCCCGTCCGTCCGGAGAAAAGGGGAGAAAAGCTCATTGAGCGGCTTCGATGCCGAGCTGGTCGGCAACGTTGGTCTTGAAGAATTCGATCGCATCCTCGCGGCTCATCGCGCCGCCGGTGTACTGACGGACAGCGTCGCGCCACAGGCTGTTGATGCTCTCGTCATACTGGGTGAGGTTCTTGCCGTTCGCATACTGGTTCGCGGCGACGAAAATGTCAAACATATTCTGGCCGCCGAGGAAGTCCAGCTTGCCGTCGCTCATCGCCATGACCGTGCCGGAGCCGACGCAGTCCTTGGTGCCGCCGTCGCCGTAGATGTTGCCGTTCGCCCAGCCGTACTGGAGACCTTCGGTGGTGCAGTCCAAGGTGACCCAGTTGATCAGCTCGGCCACGGCGTCCTTCTTCGCGGTGTCCTTGTTGGCCAGCAGCCAGGTGCCGCCCCAGAAGAAGCCGACGTTCGGGGTGCAGACGGCCCAGTCGCCGTAGGTGTCGCCGCTGTTGCCGGCGATGACGTAGTTGATAAGCCAGGCGGGGCCGTAGAAGCCGAGGATGCCCTTCGCGCCGATGCCCTTCATGTCGGCATACCAGGCGTCTGTCCAGTCCTGCGTGTCGTTGTGATAGTCATTGTCCTTGAGCTTCTTGGACAGGTCGAGGAACTCCTCGCGGGCGGGGTCGATGTACAATTCGCCGTCCTCGTTCAGCCAGCCCTTTTCGGAGCTGTTCTCGATGGCGTGCCAGATGTCGCCGTCGCCGGAGACGATGCCGTAGCCCTTTGCGCGCAGCTCGGCGGCCGCTTCAAAGAACTTGTCCCAGCCGGGGCCGATCTTGGAGGCGACGGTATCGGGGTCGTCGGTGCCCCAAACGTCCTTGGCGATGGAGCGACGATAGATGAACGCGCCGCCGGTGGCCTGATAGCCCAGACCCACGACCTTGCCGTCGGCAGGACGGGTACCGATGTCCACGGTGTACTGGGCGATGTCCGCTTCCTTGATGGCTTCCGCGGTGTTGATGCCCAAATCGTCATAAGCGGCGGCATAGGAGGCCATGTCGCCCTGCGTGTACTTGAGGACGAAGGCAGACTCCGCGCAATAGATGTCCGGAGCATCCGCGCCGCCGGCGCTCAGCGCCTGGTCCAGGGCGGGCTGATACAGGCCGTCGGTGGTGGCGATGATGGTCACGTTCAGGGTGTAGGGGAATTCGGGATGCAGGTCGAGGTAATGCTGGAGCATGGTGGGCACTTCATCGGTGAAGGAATACAGGTTGATGACGCCTTTTTCCTCTGCGGCCGCAAAGCTCGTGCAGCCCAGCACCATCAGGAGAGCCAGGACCAGAGACAGGATTTTTTTCATGGGGGAGACCTCCTTGCAAATTTTGGCGGATTTTCACCGCTTATTTATCCTCGGCGTCGCCTTGCCCTTCGGCGGCGGCGAATGTGCCTTCCGCACCGTCCGCTGCCTGAAAAAATCGCCGTGTACGTTCTGGAAACCTTCGATTTTTTCATTCGCTTCGATGCAAAATGCACACTTCACCGCATTGCCTTCTCTGCGCGGCGCTGCCGATAAACAACATCTTCGTGTTGTTTAAGACGAAAGGAAGCTGCTCAGCGGATGACGGGGAAAGCGTCCTTTAAGGCCGGATACAGCACCCCGTATTTGCGGTACTGCCGCTCGTAGCGGGCAGTCAGCTTTTCGTCCGGCTCCAGAACGGCCGAGACGCTGCACAGGGCGTCGCAGGCCTTTTGCACGCTTGCATACTGCCCGCAGGCGACCATCGCCAGCATCGCGCCGCCCATGCCGGGCCCCTGCTCGCTGGCGGGGCTTTCCAAACGGATGCCCAGCACGTTCGCCATGATTTTCTTCCACAGCGGGCTTTTCGCACCGCCGCCGCAGATCTTCGCGGAGCGGATGTCAAGCCCCAGGGAGCGCGCCACCTCCACGCTGTCCCGAATGGCGAAGGCCACGCCCTCCAGCACCGCCTGCACCATGTCGGCGCGGGTCGAGTCCATGCTCATGCCGATGAACGCGGCGCGGGCGTTGGTGTCGTTGATGGGGCTGCGCTCGCCCATTAAATAGGGCAGGAAAAACACGCTGTTTTCACCCAGGCGCTCCTCTTTGACGGCGGCCTGCTCGTTAGCAAAGGCGTCCGTTCGGAGGATGTCCTCCAGAAACCACTTGTTGCAGGACGCGGCGGAGAGCATGCAGCCCATCAGGTGATAGCCGCCGTCCGCGTGGGCAAAGGCGTGCAGGGCGTTGGTGGGGTCTACCCCGAAATGCGCGGAGGAGATGAACACCGTGCCGGACGTGCCGAGGCTGATGTTGCAGCCGCCCTCGCCCACAACGCCCGTGCCGACGGCGGCGGCGGCATTGTCGCCCGCGCCCGCGGCCACGCGCACATTGTCGGGCAGGCCGAGGGCTTTCGCCATCTCCGGCTCGACCGTGCCGATGCATTCGTAGCTTTCAAACAGCTTGGGCATCCGGCTTTCCGAAACGCCGCAGATGTCCAGCATTTCCCTGGACCAGCGCCTGTTCTTCACATCCAGCATCAGCGTGCCGGAGGCGTCCGAATAATCGCAGGCGTGAACGCCGGTCAGCAAATAGTTGATATAATCCTTGGGGAGCATGATTTTGCGGATCCTGCGGAAATTCTCCGGCTCGTTCTCGCGCATCCACAGGAGCTTCGGGGCGGTGAAGCCCGCAAAGGCGATGTTCGCGGTCAGCTCTGACAGGCGCTTGCGGCCGATGACCTCATTGAGGTACTCCACCTGCTTTTCCGTGCGCCCGTCGTTCCACAAAATGGCGGGGCGGATGACCCTGTCTTCTTCGTCCAGCACGACCAGCCCGTGCATCTGCCCGCCGCAGCCGATGCCGCGAATCAGCGCTCTGTCAATGCCGCAGATCAGCTCCGGAACGCCCTCCTTCAGCGCCTGCGCCCAGTCCTCCGGCGCCTGCTGGCTCCAGCCCGCATGGGGAAATTCCAAAGGGTATTCCCTGCTGACCACCCGATGAATTTTGCCGTGCTCGTCCATGAGCAGCAGCTTTAAGGATGAGGTGCCCAGATCCGCACCGATAAAATACGCCATGTATGTGCCTCCGTATGGTCTGAGCGCGGACGGCTTACCCGTTCACGACGACCGGCTTTGTGTTTGTGAGTGCAAGACTCTTTTCGTCCGGCTGGCTGAACCCGACATAAAGCCTGATCTGCCCTTCATAGACGGCCTCGCCGTCGTCGTTGACGACCGCCAGACGCTCCCTGGGGATGGTCAGGGAAACGCTCTTTGCTTCGCCCTGCGCAAGGAAAATGCGCCGGAACGCGCACAGGCGCGGATGCGGGGGCGCAAAGGAGCTGCCCTCGTTCTGTACATAGACCTGCAGCACGTCCTCCGTGCCGCGCCCGCTGTTTTGAACCTTGGCCGTGACGGTCAGGCTTCCGTCCGCGTTTTTCTCGCAGGCGGCGGACAGCGCCTCGGCCTTTCCGTAGGTCAGGCCGAAGCCGAAGGGGTACAGCGGCGCTTCCTCCACGTAGCGGTAGGTGCGCCCGCGCATCGTGTAGTCCGTAAATTCGGGCATGCGCGCAAGCTGGCTGTTGTGATAGAAGGTGACGGGCAGCTTGCCCGAGGGCGATACCGCGCCGAAGAGAATGTCGGCGACGGTTCTGCCGCCCCACGCGCCCGCGTACCAGCAAAGAAGCAGGGCGTCAGCCTTGTCGTTCGCTTCCTCCAGATCAATGGCGCTGCCCGCCGTCAGGCAGATGACGGTGGGCTTGCCGACGGCCAGCACCGCGTTCAAGAGCCTGCGCTGGCTCTGCGGCAGGAGCAAATCGCGCTTGTCGCCCGATGCGGCGGCGTTGCCCGTATCGCCCTCTTCGCCCTCCAACGTCTCGTCCAGACCGACCACCAGCACCACGGCGTCCGCGCTCTCGGCGGCGGCTTCGGCCTCGGACAGGCGGTCGTCCGCGTGCGCCAGCCCCTCCACCCTGTCCCTGAACAGGTGGCAGCCCTCGGAGTAGAGGACGCGGATGTCTTCGCCCACGGCGTCCTGAATGCCTTCCAAAATGGTGATGTAGCGGGAGGACGTGCCGTGATAATTGCCGATCAGCGCGGCGCGGCTGTTCGCGTTCGGGCCGATGACCGCAAGGGTCCTGATCTTTTCCCTGTCAAGCGGCAAAATGCCGTCATTTTTGAGCAGGACGCAGCTCTTTTCGGCGGCCTCCCGCGCTTTGTTCAGATGCTCCGGGCATTCGATGGCCGTGAAGGGGATGGTGTCGTACTCGCTCCCGTCCATGATGCCCAGCAGATAGCGGGTGGTGAACAGGCGCACGGCGGCGGTGCGGATGTCCCGCTCCGAGACCAGCCCCTTTTTGTACGCCTTCATCAAGTTCAGGTAGGTGCAGCCGCAGTTCACATCGCAGCCGTTTTTGAGCGCCAGCGCAGCGGATTCCTCGGAGGAATGCGTCACATGGTGGCATTCGTGGAAGTCGCGGATCGCCCAGCAGTCCGACACCACATGCCCCTCAAAGCCCCATTGTTCGCGCAGGATGTCGTGCAGCAGGGTCTTGCTGCCGCAGCACGGCTCGCCGTTCGTGCGGTTGTACGCGCCCATGACGGCCTCCACATGCGCTTCCCTGACCAGCGCCCTGAACGCGGGCAGGTAGGTCTCCGCCATGTCCTTTGGGGAGGCGACGGCGTTAAAGCGGTGGCGCAGCGCCTCGGGTCCTGAATGCACCGCAAAGTGCTTTGCGCAGGCGGCGGACTTCATCACCTCGCCGTTTCCCTGAAGGCCGCGCACATAGGCCTTGCCCGCCTCGGCGGTCAAAAACGGGTCCTCCCCGTAGGTCTCGTGGCCGCGCCCCCAGCGGGGGTCTCTGAAAATATTCACGTTGGGCGACCAGAAGGTCAGCCCCTTATAGATGTCCCTGTCGCCGCGGCGGACGGAGGCGTTGTACTTGGCGCGCCCCTCCGTGGCGGCGATTTCGCCGAGCCGCTCGATCAATGCCGTATCAAACGTGGCGGCCAGACCGATGGCCTGCGGGAAGCTCGTGGCCGTGCCCGCCCGCGCCGCGCCGTGCAGCGCCTCGTTCCACCAGTTGTAGGCGGGGACGCCCAGACGCGGGATGGCCGGCGCGTCATAGCGAAGCTGCTCCGCGGCCTCCTCGACCGTCATTTTCGCGACCAGCGCCTCGGCTTTGCCCTTCGCTTCTGCCCTGTTCATACGTCCCATCCTTTCGCCGTCCGGCGGCTTTCCGTACTGCCTGCCCGTTCCGTCCGCCTTGCTCCCCGTTTCGCTGAAATAGGTTGCAAAACATCTTTTCATAACTCACTATTGCTATCATACCCCATTTTCTGGCCCTTGTCAAGCATTTTTTTACAAAAAATTGCCCGCCGAGTTATAGGGGTTGCATAGGGAAATTTGCCTCCCGCCCGCCCAGCGGAAAGCAGGCGGCAGCGGCCGTCCGTCCGCTTTTCCGCCGCCGAATGCGAACCGTTGGGTCGCCGAATGCGAACAGTTGCATAACGGTTGCATTTTCCGTAAAAATCCTGTATAATGTACCCAGCGAGTTTCCCCTGCGCGGCTTTTTGTGGGGACATACAACAACTTTGATGAAACAGGAGGTATGACAATGCCCAGGAACTATGTTTTTATGACAGACAGCGACAGCGACCTGCCGTTTGATATAGCCGACCGGCTGAATATACCGGTGGTCAGGATGCCCTATGCGCTCGACGGCGTGGAATACTTTGACGACAACGGGCGCTCCGGCGACGCGCACGAGTTTTTCCAGCGGATGCGCGACGGCGCGAACCCCGTCACCTCCCTGCTGCCCACCGAGACCTATCTGGAATATTTCGAGCCGATTCTGAAAGAGAGCGACCTGCTCTTTCTGGCGTTCTCCTCCAAGATGTCGGCGACCATCCGCAATATCTTCGAGGCGCGGGAAATGCTGCTGAAAAAGTACCCCGACCGCAAATTCATGGTCGTGGACACCCTGAACATCTCCGCCCCCATGAGCCTGCTCATCATCGGCGCGCACAAGCTCTATGCAGAGGGCAGGCCGATGGAAGAGGTCGCGCAGTGGGTGGAGGACAACAAGATGCGCTCCCACGCCGTCTTCACCGTGGACGACTTGAAATATTTGAAGCGCGGCGGGCGCATCTCGTCCACCAGCGCCTTCTTCGGCACGGTTCTGGACATCAAGCCCATCCTCGTCATGGGCAAGGGCGGCAAGATCGACCCCGCCGATAAGGTGCAGGGGCGCAAAAAGGCGCTGCGCACCCTGGTCGAGCGCACGGCGGAGAACATCGAAAACGCGGGTGAGCAGGAGCTGGTCATCATGGAGGCCGACGTGCCGGAGGACGCCCAGCGCCTCAAGGAGATGCTCATGCAGCGCATCCCCGACATCAGGGCCATCCGCATTCAGGCCGTCGGCCCCGTCATCGGCGCGCACTGCGGCCCCGGCACGCTGGCGGTGTGCTTTATGGGGAAGGAAAAGACGATTTAACTCAAATCATTGCCTGTCAACGGCTTGGACACTGTGCCGAGCCGTTTTTTTCATGCAGGGAAAGACCCGCTTTTCCCTCCCCTCACACATATTGCTTCTTCGTTTCGGCTATAAGCATTGTGTATCAAAGTTTTCCTTGGATGGGTACGGGAAGGCTTTCCTTTTTCAAAAGGAAAGTCTTCCCGCTTTTTCTTCCTCCCCGCACACATATTGCTCCTTCGTTCCGCTCCTCCGTTGTGTATCAAAGTTTTCCTTTGGTGGGTGCGGGAGGGGTCTCTTTTTTCAAAAGGAAATCCCTCCCGCCTTATCTTTTTTCCCGTTTTCGCCCGTCCCTGCCACATTTTCGCCCGGTTTTTTGAGGGGATGCATGCTTGAACGGGGGCGGGCGGCATATTATAATGGACACCGTTAAGTCGAAGGGCTTCGCCGCTTTGCGCGTTTAACGAATGAGGAGAGGTGTTTGCATGTCAAGGCTTTTGTATGTGCTTCCGCTGATGCTGGCGGTGCTGACGGTCTGCCGTCCGATGGGTGTGCTGGCGGAGGAAAATTCGCTTTCGGGCAGTGATGCCCTCCTGTCCGCCGCGCAGACGGCGGAGCTTGCTTTGCCGGAGAGCACGGCGGAATTTTCCGAGGCGCTGGCGCTGAACGCGCTGACGCTCAGCGCCGGCCATAAGCAGGACACAACGGCGGACATCATGCGGGAAATGGGCTTTGAGGTCATCCTGCAAAAGAATTTTGACAAGGCCGCCGATGATTTGTCGCACACCTGCGCATACTCCGTGGGCACAAAGACGGTCGTGCGCGGGCAGGAAACGCGGACGCTGTACGCGGTCGTTGTGCGCGGCACGGACGCGGGCGAATGGTATTCCAACTTCGACTTCGCGCCCTCGCACAGCGACGACACGCTGTTTTCGGAGAACTTTCTGTTCGCCGCGCAGGACGTGTTTTTAGGGCTTCAAGAGGCCGTGACCGAGGACGAACCGCTGATCCTGGCCGTCGGTCACAGCAGGGGCGCGGCGTGCGCCAACCTGCTGGGGATGCTTTTGAACGAGCAATACGGCGCGGAGAACGTCTATGTCTACACCGCCGCCACCCCAGCCACCGTGCGAGGGACAATGGCGCAGTACGAGGCAGGGAACATCTTCAACCTCATCAATCCCGCGGACATCGTGCCCATGATGCCGCTTCAGGCATGGGGGTATTCGCGGCTGGGAACGGATGTGATGCTGAACGGCGATGCGGACCTGGCGGGGCGGCTGGCTGCCGCGCTTCAGACCATGGCCGCCCTTGCGCCGACCGTTTCTTCTTATTATACCGGCCGCCACAGCCTGACGGACGCGGGACTTTCGGACGACGGGCTGACCGTGTACGAGGCGCTGCTCCTCATGGCGCAGGGCATTCAGGGGAGCATCGGAGAGGATTCGATCGATATGGCCTCCGGCCTGTCCGCGGCCGGTGTTGAGGATAACTCCGACTTTGCCCCGCTCATCCGGCTCCTGCAAAAGACCGCCGAACATGATAATGCGCTGGCAAAGACCCTGCTTGACCAGCACATGCCGGCGACCTATGCGGCGCTTTTAACGGCTGCCCGATGATCTTTTTCGGGCGCGGCACGCAATGAAGGATAGAGGATGAGAGTATGTCATACATAGCGTTTCAGGACGTATGCAAGGTTTATACGATGGGGCAGACTGAGATCCACGCGCTGGACCACATCAGCTTCACGGTGGAAAAGGGCGAGCTGTGCGTCATCGTAGGTCCCAGCGGCGCAGGCAAGACGACCCTGCTCAACATCTTGGGCGGCATGGACTCCGCCACCTCCGGCACGATTATGCTGGACGGCCGCGACATCAGCCGCCTGAGTGCAAGGCAGCTCACCGATTTGCGCCGCACGGACGTGGGCTTTGTGTTTCAGTTTTACAATCTGGTGCAGAATTTGACCGCCCGCGAGAATGTGGAGCTGGCCGCCGAAATCTGCAAGGGCAGTCTGGACGCGGTGAAGACGCTGGAAAGCGTGGGGCTCGGCAGCCGCATCAACAATTTTCCCGCCCAGCTTTCGGGCGGCGAGCAGCAGCGCGTGTCCATCGCCCGTGCGCTGGCGAAAAACCCGAAGATGATTCTCTGCGATGAGCCGACCGGCGCGCTGGACTACAACACGGGCAAGGCCGTTTTGAAGCTCCTTCAGGACACCTGCCGTCAGACGGGCAAGACCGTGCTGATCATCACCCACAACAGCGCCCTGACCCAGATCGCCGACCGCGTGATCCATGTGAAGAACGGCACGGTGACAAAGACGGTGGTCAACGAAAATCCCCTGCCGGTCGAAAGGATCGAGTGGTAAAAAGTGAAAAGAACGAGAAGGAAAAACGTGCTCCGCGGCATCGCGGGCAGCATGAACAGGTTTCTGTCCATCCTGTTCATCGTCGCCCTCGGCGCGGGCTTTTTGGCGGGGCTGTTCGCCACCTCCCCCGATATGTACGAGTCCGCCGACCGCTACATGGACGAATACGACTGGTATGACTTGGACATCAAATCCACCTTGGGCTTTACGGCGGCGGATGCGGAGGCCGTCGCAGCGTTGAGCACCGTCGAAAAGTGCCAGCCCGCCCGCACCTTGGATGTGGTGCTGTCGGACAGCGAGGAAACGGGCTTTACCGCCCGCGTCTTTGCCCTGACGGACGACGCCGTGCCGATGAACAAGATCGAGCTGCTGAGCGGCCGTATGCCCGAAACGGATACGGAATGCGTCGTGCAGTCCGCCATGGGGCCGTATGCGGACAATGCGCCGAAAATCGGCGAAACGCTGACCGTTGCGGGCGACAACCTGAACTATGACACCATCCTTGAAAACACCCTGTCGGACACGCTGACCGTGGTCGGCCTTGCGCAGAGCCCCATGTGCATTTCCGTGGAGGCGGATGTGACCAGTGTCGGCTCCGGCTCCGTCGGCCTCCTTGTGTACACGCGGAACGGGTATTTGACGAGCGAGGTCTATACGGATCTGTATCTGACCGTGCGCGGCGCGAAGGAAGTCAATACCTTCGGCGAGGAGTACGATGCGCTGATTGAAGCGGCGCTCGGGGAGCTTGATGCGCTCGCCGACGAACGCGCCGCTTTGCGCACCGCAGAGGTCAGGGCGCAGGCGGAGGATACGCTTGCCGACGCCGAGGGGCTGCTTTCTTCCCTGAACACCATTGCGGACGCAAGGACGAAGCTGGCCAAGGACGCGATGACGCGCATCGGGCAAACGTCCGAGATGGCCGCCATTTTGGGCGATTCTTCCGTTTCAAAGGCGCTGACGGACACGGCTTTAAGCGTCCGCGCCTCAGTGATGCGCCAGATGACGACGGCCTCTGCCGAAAAACAGCGGCTGACCGACCTTGAAAAGACCGTATCGGACGGCAGGAAGACCATTGACGAAACGGAGGACTGCGTGTGGGTAAGCCGCACAAGGGACGACTCCGCGGGCTATGCGAGCTATGACGGGAATGTGGAGAAGGTCACGGCGCTTTGCAAGGTCTTCCCCGTGTTCTTCTTTCTGGTCGCCCTTTTGGTGGCGCTGACCACCATGACGCGGCTGGTGGACGAAAACCGCACGGAAATCGGCACGCTGAAGGCGCTGGGCTTTTCGGACGGGCAGGTGCTGGCGCAGTACCTGCTGTACAGCCTGCTTTCCTCGTTCTTGGGCTGCGCTCTGGGCTTCTTTGCGGGCTTTCAGGTGCTGCCCGCCGTCATCAGCTCGGCGTACGGCATGATGTACTTCCTGCCGACGACCGCGACCCCCTTCCGTTTGGAAATCGCCGTCTTGGTCGCGCCCGTCACGGTGGGCGGCATTTTGCTTGCGACCCTGTGGGCGTGCTTCGGCGCGTTCCGCTCCTGCCCCGCGCAGCTCATGGTGCCCAAAGCGCCGGCGGCGGGCAAGCGCATCTGGCTGGAGCATCTGCCGTTTATCTGGAATCACCTGTCGTTCACGCGCAAGGTGACCTTCCGAAACCTCTTTCGCTACAAGAAGCGCTTCCTCATGACCGTCATCGGCGTGGCGGGCTGCAGCGCCCTGCTGGTCACGGGCTTCGGCGTGCGCGATTCCATCCACGACATTGTGGACAGGCAGTTCGGCGAAGTCTACCGGTATGACCTGACGATGGTCATGGACAAAGAGGATGCCCCCGAAACGGACGAAACGCTGAACGCCTTCCTGAACGACAAGGCCACGACCGAGGACTGGCTGGCCTACGCGGGCGAAAGCGGCAAGGCGCTGGCGAACGATGAAAGCCAGACCATCACGCTGATGGCGGTGACGGACGCGAGCCGCCTGCCCGCCTTCATTGCCCTGCGCGAGCGAAAGAGCGGCAAAGCCCTGACCCTGACGGATGACGGCATCCTGCTGACGGAAAAGAGCGGCGAGATGCTGGGCGTTTCGGCGGGCGATACCGTGACCCTTGAGAACGCGGACGGACGACGGGCGGAGGTCACCGTGCTGGGGCTGACGGAGAACTACATCACGGGCTTTGCGTACATGACGGACAACCTGTATCAAAAGCTGTACGGCAAGGTGCCGGCGCATACGGCCGTCATGTGCAGGCTCGTCTCCGGCAGGGAGGAGGGTGCGGCGGTCGGCGCTTTAAAGAGCAGCCATGTTCTTTATGTGCGCTCGTCCGCCAGCATTCGCTCCGCGTTCAGCGACACGGTCAGGAGCATCGACGCCATCGTCGTCGTGCTGATTCTCTGCGCGGGCATGCTGTGCATGGTCGTCCTCTACAACCTGACCAACGTCAACATCTGCGAGCGCCGCAAGGAGCTGGCGACCATCAAGGTGCTGGGCTTCCATGAGCGCGAGGTCGAGCAATACATCTTCCGCGAGACCGATTTGTTGAGCGTGCTGGGAACGATTGCCGGCCTCTTCGTGGGCATCTGGCTGCACGGCTTTGTCATCCGCACGGTCGAGGTCAGTGCCGTCATGTTCGGCCGCGAAATCAAAGGCATGAGCTTTGCTTACGCCTTTGCCATCTCAATGATTTTCACCGCCCTCATCAACCTCGTCATGCGCCGCAGCATCCGCAGGGTCGATATGGTCGAATCCATGAAGGCGAATGATTAAACGGGACGACGGCTCGCCGCCGAGCGCACTCCCGCTCTTTTAAAAATCCTCAAAATATGGTATGATATGCACGGAGTATTGCGTAAAGGGGCGGAGACGATTATGTATCAAGCACTGTACCGCGTCTGGCGGCCGAAGACATTTTCCGACATGGTGGGGCAGACGAGCATCGTCCGCACTCTGCGCAATCAGGTGATGACGGGGCGCGTCGCCCATGCCTATCTGTTCTGCGGAAGCCGCGGCACGGGCAAGACCAGCGCGGCGAAAATCATGGCGCGGGCCATCAACTGCGAGCATCCCGTGAACGGCGACCCCTGCGGCGAGTGCGCTTCGTGCAAGACCATCGGCAGCGATGCGTCCTTTGACATCTACGAAATGGACGCCGCCAGCAACAGCAAGGTGGACGAGATTCGCGAGCTGCTCGAAAAGGTGAGCTATCCGCCGCAGTTCGGCAAATATAAGGTCTATATCATTGACGAAGTGCATATGCTGTCCACGGCGGCGTTCAACGCCCTCCTCAAGACGCTGGAGGAGCCGCCGTCCTACATGGTGTTCATTCTGGCGACGACCGAGCCGCAGAAGATCCCCACGACCATCCTCTCCCGCTGCCAGCGGTTCGACTTCGGGCGCTTCACCGAGGCGGAGCTGGTCGGGCGGATGAAGCAGGCGGCGGAGTCCATGGGCGCGTCCGTCACGGAGGATGCGTATGCGCTCATCGCCCAGTCCGCCGAGGGCGGCATGCGCGACGCCTTGTCGCTGCTGGATATGTGCCTTGGCGCGGGCAGCCGTGTGACCGAGGAGGATGTGCGCCTCGTGCTGGGCGCGGCGGACAGGGGCTTCCTGTTTTCGTTTGCGGAGGCCATCGGCCGGAGCAACGGCAGCGAGTGCATGAAGCTGACCGACCGGCTCATGCGCGAGGGGCGCGATGTGCAGGTCTTTTTGAAGGACATGAGCCGCCATTTCAGGATGCTGCTGTCGGCCAAGCTGTGCGGGCAGGACGAGGCGGCGGCAACGCATGAGCAGGCGGAGCGCTACGCGGCGCAGGCGGCGCTGTTTTCGGCGGAGCGGCTGCTCCGCATCACGGATCTGTTCATGCACGCCGAGGCCGATACGCGCTGGGCGGCCAGCGCAAGGGCGGTGCTGGAGGTCTGCGCGCTGCGGGCGTGCGAAAAGCCGGAAACGCAGGATGTCAGCGCCCTGCTGGAGCGGATCGCCGAGCTGGAAAAAAGGCTCGGCAGAATCGAAAGCGGCGCTGTCGCCGTGCGCACGGAAGCGCCGAAAGCAGGAGAAGCCGTCCATGCGCCCGCGAAGGAAAACGCGCCGAAAAAAGAAACGGCCGCCCCGTGCGACGACGTGCCGGCGGGCGAAAAGCTGCCCAAGGACGTGTGGAACGATGCGCTCAATGCGCTGAAAAAAGAGCCGACCATTCCGATGAGTCTGGGAAAATTCGCCGGCTATAAGGACGGCGTGTACAGGATGTACTTCGAGGGCGAAAATAAGGTGTGGGTCGCCATGCTCAATGAGCCGCAGCGCAGGGACGTCATCGAGGCAGCCCTTCGGAAAGCGGGCGCTTCCAGCCCGAAATTCGAAGCGCTGGACCCGCCGACAAAGGCGCGGGACGCCGAGGCGGAAAAGCGCACCGAGCAGGACGTGGCCAAATTGAACGAGACCTTCGGCCGGGAAAATATTATCGTGAAAGAGTAAAAGATCGGCCTTTCAAGACCGTCCCGCGAATGCGTTTTGTCCGGAGGAGACTTGAATTTCGGTGTCAAACGGCAGAATTTTTCCCCTGCTCGTCCTCGCGGTTCGCTGCCGGCCGATGTTCAACCGCATACAAAAAACAGTCGGCGCGGAGGTCATGCTTCCGCGCCGGTTTGATGTTCGGGAAAAATGAGGATTACTTGCCGAACAGACCCTTCACGCCGTTCAGGATGCCCTTCACGTCGTCCACCTTGATTTTGGCCTTCACGCCGTCCACGATTTTCCGGATGGTCTCGTCGGGCAGGTCAACGCCGAGCAGCTTTTCAATCGTTTTGACCGGCTCTTTTTCAAAGGAAGACAGCAGCGCTTTGTCATTTTGCAGCTTGTTGACGATTTTCTCGATTTTCGCCTTGATATCCATGGTACATCCTTCCCTTCCGTTTCGGTGTGATTATGATACAGCAAGATCGTGAACGACGCAAGAGCCTGTCGGCAAACAGGCCGAAATAAAAGAAAATTCGTAACGGGAGTCTTTCCCGTTTGACGGCTTGCTTTTTATTCGAAGCCGCGGCGCACCGACACGCATATAAAAAAGAATGATTCGAAGCCGTCCTTCGAGAAGACGCTCCGAATCATATTTTTTTGGTGCCGGAAGCGGGGGTCGAACCCGCACGGTGTCGCCACCACTGGATTTTGAGTCCAGCACGTCTGCCAATTCCATCATTCCGGCAACAACAGATAGTATACCATTGATGTCCGAGCCTGTCAAGGCACAGACTTTGATTTCGGCGGGGACGCTGTAGGAGTGTCAAGCATAGGTTACACCAAGCCCGGAGAGAGCAGTCAAGGGAAAGGTGGAGATTTGCGAAGCAAATACGACCTGACCTT
>CAVFWQ010000007.1:0-50879 GCA_963626285.1 bacterium
TTTTTCGCCTTTTAAAAAGACTAACCGAGGAGGTTTGTGAAAATTGATTTCCGTGCGCTCAGCAAAGCCGTGATTGACAGCACATGGCGGATTTGTTATACTGTTATTGCAGTAAAGGAGATGAACAAATGCCTACAATTTCAATGTTTCGTGGAATAAAGGTTTGCCTATACTGGAAGGATCATATGCCGCCGCATTTTCATGCATTTTACGGCAGTACAGAAGTCCTCGTGTCCATTGAGGAACTGGAGGTTTTGGAAGGCGCGATGCCATCAAAGCAATTAAAAATGCTTTTAGGATGGGCGGCTTTTCATCAAGAGGAACTTCGCGAAAATTGGGAGCTTGCAAAGGAACAGCAGGAGTTGTTTGCCATCGAGCCGCTGAAATGATTTTTCACATCAGAAACGGAGGTGAGAGCATGGCCGATACTGTTGAATATTATCTTTCCAAAGGCTTTGACCGCAAGGCGGCGGAGTATTTTGCGGGCGGTCAAAGAAAAGTCACGGATGTCGTCCCCAATGACGATTTTACTTTAACTTTAACCTTTGATAACGGCGAAAAGCGGTTGTACGATATGCGTCCGCTGCTCAAAAAAGGCACGGTATTTGCGCCGTTTATGAAGCCGGAAAACTTTCGCCGTGTCTATGTAGACAGCGCTCATTGCATCGCGTGGGACGTTGACTCGCGCCTTGACAGCGGCAAAATATGGAACAATAAGGTTGACCTTTGCTCGGACAGCTGCTATATCGACAGCGTTCCTGTGGAAAATGCGAATACCATTCCCGATAATTGACAAAAAAGCGCGGCTCATCAAAGGAGCTGCGCTTTTATGTTCGGTCGGTTTATTCATAGAGCAGAAGAATATTGCTCGGCGCAATGCCGAATGCAGCGGGAAATTCCTGCGGGCGCTTATCCTTGGTCACGCGCCACCAGAGTGCCTCGCTGTTTTCGTCCTGCCCCGCGAAGCGGAAACGCACCGTCCATTCAAACGGCTCTTCCATTTCGCTCACATAGGTGACGGCATGACGGTTTTGCGGGGCGTTGGCGTTAAAGTAGTGGGCGCGGATGCCGACGGCGAGAATATTGTCCTGCACGGGCTGAGCGCTCGTCAGACGAATGCCCCATTCCGGCACATCGACCTCGTATTCGCCCGCCTTTTTCGCCTTGGCGATGTTTTTGCAGCCGGTCAGCGCCGCGGCGCGGATGCTGACGGGGTCGGCAAAGAGCGCCTTGGTCGGCTTGACGGTCAGAAGGCTGCCGTTATCCACCACGGCGATGCGGCTGCACATATGGTACGCCTCATCGCGGCTGTGCGTCACCATGATGACATCGTGACCGAAGTTTTTGAGCAGCGCCTTTAATTCCATTTGCAGATACAGCCTCAGGTGGCTGTCCAGCGCGGAAAACGGCTCGTCCAGCAGGAGCACCTGCGGCTCGCTGACCAGAATGCGCGCCAGCGCCGTGCGCTGCGCCTGCCCGCCGGAGAGCTGGTAAGGCTTGTGCCTCTGCAAATCGCCGATTTTCATCAGCTCCATTGCCTCGTGCAGCCGCTTTTCCTTCTCCTGCCTGTCCTTCAGGTGCTTGAGGCCGCAGAGAATGTTCTGCCGCACGGTCATGTTGGGAAAGAGCGCGTAATTTTGAAACAGATAACCGACCTGCCGCTTCTGCGGGGGGAGGTTGATGTGCTGCGCGGAGTCAAACAGCGTCACGCCGTTTAAGACGATGCTGCCCCTGTCCGGCGTTTCGATGCCGGCGATGCACTTGAGCGTCATGCTCTTGCCGCAGCCGGACGCACCGAGCAGCCCCAATATGCCGCCGTTTGTTTCAAAGGCGGCTTTCAGGTGAAACGCCCCCAGCGTTTTTTCAATGTCGACCGTCAGGCTCATCGCTTCACCGCTTTCTTTTGCTTGGCCTCCAGCATATTGACGACAAGCAGCACCACCGTGCTGATGGCCATGTTGATCATCACCCACGTGAACGCGCCCGCTTCGTCGTTGGTGCGCCAAAGCTGGTAGACGGTCGTGGAGATGGTCGACGTTTTGCCGGGCGTATAGCCGATGAGCATGCTGGTCGCGCCGTATTCGCCCAAGGCGCGGGCAAAGGCCAGCACCGTGCCGGCCAAGATGCCCTGACGGCAGGACGGCATGCGGATGCGCCAGAAAATGTAGGTGTTGGAAAGCCCCAAGGTGCGTCCGGCATAGGCGAGCGTTTCATCAAAGCTCTCGAATGCGCCGCGGGCCGTTCGGTACATCAGCGGGAAGGCGACAACGGCCGCCGCCAAGATGCCGCCGTACCACGTCATGACGAATTTGACGCCGAACTGCGCCAGAAAGATGCCCAGGGGACGCTTCGCTCCGAAGAGGAGCAGCAGAAAATAGCCGCAGACCGTCGGCGGAAGCACCATCGGGAGCGTCAGCACAACGTCTAAAAGCCCTTTGACGGCACGAGGCATCCGGGCGACATAATATGCCGCCCAGATGCCCGTAAAAAACACAAGAACACAGCTGATCGCCGCAATGCGCAGCGAGTTCCATAACGGATACCAGCTCATTTTATTCCGCAACGGGAGAGAAGCCGACGCTCTGGAAAATCGCCATCGCTTCGTCAGTCTTCAGATAGTCGAGGAAGGCCTGCGCAGCCTCGGCATGCTCCGCCGTCTTGAGCACGGAGGCGGGATAGATGACCTGACCGCACATTTCCTTGGTCGCGCTGTCTACAACGGTCAGACCCGCGCTGAAGGCATCGGTGCAGTAGATGACGCCGCAGTCCACGCTGGCTTCCGCCACCTGCGTGGTGACTTCCTTGACGTTGGTACCGTAGGTGATGCAGCCCTTGTTCGCCAGTTCGGTCTCGTCCAGCCCATAGTAGGCCAGAATCTTCTGGGTGTACTGGCCGACGGGAACATCGCTGTTGCCCATGGCCATGAAGACCGTGCCGGCCTTCAGCAGCTCGGCAAGCTGGTCAAAGGATTCAATGCCCTTGGGGTTGCCTTCCGGCACGACGAGGGTGACCTTGTTCTCCAGCAGGTCGATGCGGCTGTTCGCATCCACAAAATCAAGGCCGTCCTTGTTGACGGACGCATCCGCCGTGATGTCGAGCTGGTTCATCTGCTTCTGACCGGCAGAGATGAACAGGTCGCAGGCAGCGCCTTCCTGAATCTGGGTCTTCAGGGTGCCCGAAGAGTCAAAGTTGTAGGTGATGGTCACATCGGGATGCGCCGCCTCGTACAGCGTTTTAATCTGGGTGAGCGTTTCGGTCATGGAGGCCGCCGCGAACACGACGATTTCCGTTGTTTCGGCCATCGCAGCGCCGACGCACAGCGTCATCAGAGCCAGCACCATGCAAAGCAGTTTCTTCATAAAAAATAACTCCTTTTTCCCGTCTTTCAGGGAATATATTTGCATAGGCACGGATTTACGCGCCTGAATGCACCGTAAATTGCTCATACGCAAACCGGAAGCGCGGCGAATCGCGGCCGCTTTGATTATTTGCCGAAGCCGCAGTTGGGATAAGTGCAGACGGGGCAGTTGAGGCACAGGCCGCCCTCGCCGAGGCGCGTGATGTCCTCGCGCTTTATGGGAATGCCCGCCGCCACGCGGCATAAAACCAAATCAAAAATCGTCCGTTTGGCGTACATGACGCAGCCGGGCAGCCCCAAGACGGGGATTCTGCGCCCGCCGCGCTCAAAATATCCGACCAGCAGCATCGCGCCGGGCAGAACGGGCGCGCCGTAGGTCACGACGTCCGCGCCCGCCGCACGGATCGCGCCGGGCGTCTGGTCATCGGGGTCAACGCTCATGCCGCCGGTGGTCAAAATCAGCTCCGCGCCCGCGTCCAACAGCTTATGAATGGCGGCGACAATCATCTCGCGGTCGTCCGGACATTTTTCATGGCCGATAACGGTCATGCCGTACTCGCCGACCTTCTGCTCCACGACGGGGGTAAAGGTATCGGTGATGCGGCCTGAGTAGACCTCCGTGCCGGTGGTCACGATGCCGACCCTGAGGGGCTTGAACGGAACGACATTCATGAGCGGTTTGTCGCCCGCCGTCCGCTTCGCCGATTCCATTTTCTCCTTTTGAATGACAAGGGGAATGACCCGCGTTCCGGCCAGCTTGTCGCCCGCCCTGACGGGGGTCATGCCGTGGCGGGAGGCAATCATCAGCTCCTCGATATGATTGACGGCCAGCAGACGCTCACTGTCGATGACAAAAAGACCGTCCGCCGTCGCGATCAGCTCGATTTTTCCCTCGGAGGGCGCTGTCGCCCGCATATTTTCACCCATGCAGAGGTCGCGCAGAATGGCGGCGGCCTCATCCTCATGGTACATGGTATCGTCCTTTTCCCAGACATAGAGGTGCTCTTTGCCCAGCTTCAACAATTCCGGAATGTCCTCCGCCGTCACGATGTGACCCTTTTTAAAGGCCACGCCCTTTCGAACATCCTTTACGATGACGGTGATGTCGTGGCAAAGCACATGGCCGACGGCTTCTGTCGTTTGAATCAGGCGCATAAGCAATCTCTCCGTTCCGGCATAATCGTTCTCACTCGTATTTATTGTAGCCTGTGTTACCTTTTAAACAAGTAGTATAGACAACATTTCACGATATTTTTCATTCGGTCGTGCGACCTATGCAGAAGGAATAAAGAAAAAGTATTGACAAATTCTTTATGCTTTACTATGCTTTTATGCGGAAAGGATGGATGCATATGCCGCGAACCGTGAATGTGAATTTCAAGCTGGACGCTGACGTCAAAAAGAGCATGGAGCAGGCGTGCGCCGAAATGGGACTGAGCATGAGCGCGGCGTTCACCGTGTTTGCCAAAAAGGTCGGCAGGGAAAGACGCATCCCGTTTGAAATTTCCGCAAATCCGCTTGATTCGCAGCGCAATACCCGCCATTCGGAGGACGTTGTGCGCGATATGAAGGACGGACAGGCACACTGTGCGGAGTATGCCCCGATTGAGGCGGACGAATGAAGCTGACAGCAGGATGTGCCGGACGGCCTCGGCAGATATGAACTGTTCAAGTTTTCCGCAGAGCCTTTGCCGCAGACGCATGACCCGCCGAATGCCTGACATCCTCTTCTCTTTTCACGCTTTGAGAGGCGTGTAGCGGATGCTACTATTGTTTTGAAGCCGATATACAGTATAATGTAAGAACGCTTTGATAAAGGTCGGATGCTCTGCCTATGCTGCTTTATCTCATTCGTCACGCCCACCCCGCTTCGCCCGATGCGGAGCGCCGCTGCATCAGCCGAACCGATTCGGCGCCGGATGCCTTGGGCAAAATACAGGCGCGGCGCTTGGAAACATGGCTGGAAACCCATCCCGTCCGCGCCGTGTATACAAGCCCGCTGCAAAGAGCCGTGCAGACCGCACGGCAGATGGCGCAGGGGAAAATCCCCGTGTTCACGGACGAGCGGCTGACAGAGATGTGCGTCGGGGCATGGGAGGGCCTTTCGTTCGATGAAATCAGCGCCCGCTGGCCGGAGCTGTATGCACGGCGCGGGCTGCATATGGGGACGACCGCGCCGCCGGACGGCGAGAGCTTTTTGGCGGCGGGCAAGCGGATGCAGGACTTTTTGCTCGATTTGCCGAATGTATCCGGCGATGTCGCCGTTGTTTCGCATGGCGGCATTATGCGCGGCTGGCTGTGTCCCCTGCTCGGAAAATCGCCGGACGACGTGCTGACGATTCCGCAACCGTGGGGAGGCGTGACCGTTGTGCGGATGGAGGACGGGCGCTTTTCCGTCCTGTCCGTCGGCTGCATGCCGTTTCCCGTCCCGAATGATGCGGAAATCAAGGCAATGTATGCGCTTTATGATACGCCGCCGGAGGTGCGGGCGCACTGCGTGGCTGTGGCGGACTGTGCCCTGCGCATTGCGAGGGCAAGCGGAGCGCAGCTTCGGCAGGATGAGCTGTATGCCGCCGCACTGCTGCATGATTTGTGCCGTGCATCGGGCAGGGAGCATCCGCAGAAGGCGGCCAAGGCGCTGAAAAGCCTCGGCTATCCGCGCTTGGCGGAGACGGTTTCCCGCCACCATGATTTGGAGGACAAACCGTCCGAAGAGGCCGAGGTGCTGTATCTGGCGGATAAGCTGGTGCAGGGCGTTTCGCCCGTTTCGCTCAGGGAGCGGTTTGAACAATCGAGACGCAAATGCGGGGATGCAGCGGCCTTGGCCGCATGGAAGGCGCGGTATGACGCGGCGCTTGCAATAGAAAGGAAGTATCTGCATGGCAGGATTTTATGAGGCGCTTTCCCAAATCAATCCCAATGCGCAGAATGCCGTTTTGACCGTGCTTTCCGAGGCGGGGCGGGGCGAAAAGTGCATTGTTTCCGCCGGAAAAATCGTCTGGGAAAGCAGCGGCTTTTTTTCGGAGCATTCGGACGAGACGCTGAAGGCGGCAGAGGAAGGACAGACGGAAGTCGGCGGCCGGCGCGTGTTTTCCGAGATTTTGGGCTGTGAGAAAAAGTTCGTCATCTGCGGCGCTGGACACATTTCCATGCCGCTGATCGCCATGATAAGGATGCTGGACTGCCCCGTCACGGTCATTGACGACCGTCCCTATTTTGCCAATCATGCAAGGCAGGCGAAGGCGACCGCCGTCTATTGCGAGCCGTTTGAGGAGGCGCTTCAAAAAATTTCGGGGGATAATGATACCTTTTTTATCATCGTCACCCGTGGGCACCGCTTTGACGAGGCGTGCCTTTCCGCCATCGTCAGAAAGCCTCATGCCTATATCGGCATGATTGGGAGCCGCCGGCGCGTCGGCTTTGTCAAGCAGGCGGTCATCGAGGGCGGCGGCAATCCTGAGGTCGTGAACGGCGTCCATACCCCCATCGGCCTTGCCATCGGCGCACAAACGCCGGAGGAAATCGCCATTGCAATCATGGCGGAAATCATTCAGGTAAAGAATGCGAAAAAGCGAACGGGCGGCTATCCGCGTGAGCTGATGCGCGCTTTGTGCGGCGAGAATGCGGAACAAGCGCCCGCGGCGATGGCGACCATCGTTTCCCGCAAAGGCTCTGCGCCGCGTGATGTCGGCTCAAAGATGCTCATTTATGCAGACGGGCGTATTTTAGGCAGCATCGGCGGCGGCTGCGTGGAGGCGGATGTCATCCGTCAGGCGCGGATGCTGCTGACGGACGACGGACGGCCGTTTTCCGAGCTTCTTTCGGTCGATATGACGGCGGAGGCCGCCGAGGATGAGGGCATGGTGTGCGGCGGCGTCATAGAGGTGCTTTTGGAAAGGGCGATGTAAATGTTGGAGCAGCTTACGCATTTTGATAAAGACGGACAGGCTGTCATGGTGGATGTGAGCGAAAAGCGCGAGACGAGCCGCACGGCAGTTGCCAAAGGAAAAATCCGCGTGAGCGCGGACACCATGCAGGCGATTTTAGAGGGCAGCGCCGCCAAGGGCGATGTCTTGGGCGTGGCGCGGGTGGCGGGCATCATGGCGGTCAAGCGCACGAGCGACCTTATCCCCCTGTGCCATCCCCTGCTCCTCGGCAAAACTGCCGTTGATTTTACGGCAGACGCGGAAAAATGCGAGGTCGAATGTACCTGCACCGTCAAGGTGCAGGGGCAGACGGGGGTGGAAATGGAGGCGCTGACGGGTGTGATCGTGGCGCTGCTCACCATTTACGATATGTGCAAGGCCATTGACAAGCGCATGGAAATCGGGGGCATTCACTTGGCGAAAAAAACGGGCGGCAAAAGCGGCGAATTTATCAACGACCCTGCGCTTGAGGAAAACGGCGATGCTTGACGAATACGGCCGCGCCATCGACTATCTGCGCATTTCCGTGACCGACCGCTGCAACCTGCGCTGCGTCTACTGTATGCCGGAGCACGGCGTGCCGGACATCCCGCACGAGGGACTGCTGCGGTATGAGGAGATCATCCGCATCGTCCGCCTGATGCAGCCGCTTGGCATCAGAAAGGTGCGCATCACGGGCGGCGAGCCGCTGGCGCGGCGAGGGTGTCTGGATTTGGTGCGTCGGCTTCACGAATCGGGCGGGCTTGTGCGCATTGCCATGACCACGAACGGCATTCTGCTGGACGGGCAGGCGGCAAAGGCCAGGGAAGCGGGGCTGACGGATGTCAACATCAGCCTTGATACGCTCGACGCGGCGCGGTATCATCAGATTACCCGCCTGGGGGATGTCGATACCGTGCTGCGCGTTATCGACGAAGCGTTTTCCTGCGGGCTGAGGGTCAAAATCAATGCCGTGCCGATGCGAGGGGTGAACGAGGACGATTTGACCGCCGTGGCAGCGCTGGCTGAGGATAAACCCGTTTGCGTGCGGTTTATTGAATTGATGCCTGTCGGCTGCGGCGCGGCGTTTTCACCCATTCCGACCGACGAGGTGCTGCAAAAAATGGAGGCTGCCTTCGGGACGCTTCGACCTGATGCGGCATATCATGGGGACGGACCTGCGCGGTATGTGAAGCCGAATGGCTTTGCCGGCTCAATCGGCGTCATCAGCGCCGTCAGCCATGAATTCTGCGCCGCCTGCAACCGCGTCCGCCTGACCTCGGACGGACGGCTCAAGCTGTGCCTGAATCATCAGGCGGGCCTGGATTTGCGGGAGCTTTTGCGCAGGGGCGCGGGGGATGATGAAATCACGGAGGCTGTTTTGACAGCCATTCAAAAAAAGCCGCAGCGCCACGGCTTTTTTGAGGCCGTACCGGACAGGGAAGCGCGGCGCATGAATCAAATCGGAGGATAAAAATGGAGCAGGGAATCATCAAGGCCGTCTGCATCAGCCCCGAAAAAGGGACGGAAAAGAAAAATGTCCATGCGGCGCGAGTCATCGAGGACTGGGGTCTGGAAAACGATGCGCACGCCGGTCACTGGCACAGGCAGGTCAGCCTTTTGTCCTATCAAAAGGTCGTGGAATTCAATAAGCTGGGCGCGAATGTCACGGACGGCGCGTTCGGGGAAAATCTTTTGGTGGACGGCATCGACTGCCGCGCCCTGCCCGTCGGCACGCGCCTTCGGTGCGGCGATGTGCTGCTGGAGGTCACGCAGATAGGCAAGGAATGTCACAGCGGCTGCGCTATTTTCAAGCGCGTCGGTCAATGCATCATGCCGCACGAGGGCATTTTTGCCCGCGTTCTGCACGGCGGCGAGGTGCATGAGGGCGACATTATCAAAACGGCGGAGGCATGATATGTATCGGGTAGCCATCATCACCCTGTCCGACAAGGGCGCTCGCGGGGAGCGGGCGGATGTCAGCGGGCAGGTCATCGAAGACATGGTCAAAAAAGAGGGCTATGCGGTCGTCAGCCGCCGGCTCTTGAGCGATGACAGACAGGGTCTCACGGATGCGCTGATAAAGATTTGCGATGAAAACGCGGCGGACCTCATTTTGACGACCGGCGGCACGGGCTTTTCTCCGCGCGACAATACGCCGGAGGCAACGGCGGATGCCTGTGAGCGCATGGTGCCCGGCATTGCCGAGGCGATGCGGGCGGCGAGCATGAAGCTGACGACCCGCGCCATGCTGTCCCGCGCCGTCAGCGGCATTCGGAAAAAGACCTTGATTGTCAATCTGCCCGGCAGCCCCAAGGCCGTTCGGGAAAACCTCGGCTTTATTCTGCCGGCGCTTGCGCACGGAATCGCCCTTTTGACCGGAGACGACGGCGAGTGCGCCCGCACATGAGCAGGCTGGGCGGCGTGATTTTGGCCGCCGGTCTGTCGAGCCGCATGAAGCAGTTCAAGCCGCTCATGGAAATCAACGGGAAAAGCATGGTCCGCCATGTGGTCGATTTGATGCGCGGCGCTGGCGCGGAGACGATTGCCGTCGTCACGGGGCATAACCGTGAATTGATGGAAGCGCATTTAAAGGACGCGGGCGTTTTGTTTGCCTTTAACCCTGACTATGCGCACACGCAGCAGCTTGAATCCCTGCGCATCGGCCTTGCCGCCCTTTCGGGATGCGCTGACCGCATTTTGATTTCCCCTGCCGATGTCCCGCTCGTTTCGCAAAAAACCGTGCAGGCGCTTCTTGCCTTAAAGGGCGATTTTGTCCGTCCGATGTATCACGGCGAGGCGGGGCATCCCGTTGTCTTGGACGCCTCGCTCATCCCCATGCTCATGCATTATGAAGGTTCCGGTGGTCTGCGCGGCGCAGTCGAAAGCAGCCCCTGCACCCTGATAGAGCTGAACGTAACGGATAAGGGCACGATTCTCGATAATGATACGCCGGAGGACTTTGAACGGCTGAGGGAATTTTCACACGGCTGATATTTTTTCCCGTCGGACAGATTTTTCGCTGTCCGGCGGGATGTTTTTTTGCGGGAATTCCGAAGTGTGGAGATACAAATGGACACACCCGAAAGGGGTGACATACTGAAACGGCGAGAGGTATATGAGGAGCGGAGTTTGGGGCTTGAATGGGCGGAAAAAGACGAAAAAAAGTTTGCGCAAGGCGCGGAAAATGCTTGCAATATGCATGGAATTCCTGTATAATATGCCTGTTGTCTGTTTATGGGATGAAGCGGTAAGTTGCCGTTCTGGCCGGAACGGGTAATTATCGCAGACCAGCCCGGAAATCGGGCGACGGACTCACAGCCGCAAACCATGAGCGGCGTCCCGCGGGTTTCAAAAGCCCGTCCGCCGCGCCCCCTGCGAAGCGCGAGCACGGGATTTGAAATCTCCCCCCCGCGAGGAAATGAGTACGACAAGGAGGAAAACCTATGGCCAACCAGAAGATCCGCATTAAGCTCAAGGGCTACGAACACAATTTGGTCGATCAGTCCGCCAGCCGCATTGTGGAAACCGCCAAGCGCACGGGCGCCCGCGTGTCGGGTCCTATCCCGCTGCCGACCGAAAAGGAAATCGTTACGATTCTCCGCTCCCCGCACAAGCACAAGGATTCCCGCGAGCAGTTCGAGCGCAGGACGCACAAGCGTCTGATCGACGTGCATAACCCCAATCCCCGCACCGTTGACGCGATGATGAAGCTCGATCTTCCCGCCGGCGTCGATATTGAAATCAAGCTGTAAGGCAGGAGGGCAAACATGAAAAAGGCTATCATTGGTAAAAAGCTGGGCATGACCCAGATTTTCCTGCCCGACGGCCGTCTCGTTCCCGTGACCGTCATTCAGGCAGGCCCCTGCACGGTCGTGCAGAAGAAAACCGTCGAAAAGGACGGCTATGAGTCCGTTCAGTTCGGCTTTGAGCAGCTCCCCGAAAACCGCGCGAAGAAGCTCGTGAACAAGCCCGCCGCCGGACACTTTGCCAAGGCCGGCGTTGCGCCGCACCGCACCCTGCGCGAATTCCGCCTGGACGACTGCGCGCAGTATGAGATTGGTCAGGTCGTCAAGGCCGATGTCTTCGAGGAAGGCGAGACCGTGGACGTTACCGGCATCACCAAGGGTCGCGGCTTCACCGGCGCGATTTACCGCTGGAATCAGCACACCGGCCCCATGGCGCACGGCTCCAAGTATCATCGCGGCGTGGGCTCTATGAGCGCGAACTCCGACCCCTCCCGCGTTTTCAAGAACAAGCATATGCCCGGTCATTACGGCGTTGAGCAAGTGACCATCCAGCACCTGTCCATCGTGAAGGTGGATGCCGAACGCAGCCTGCTGCTCGTTCGCGGCGCGGTGCCCGGCCCTAACGAAGGGCTGCTGCTCATCCGTAATTCCTGCAAGGCTTAATCAAGGAGGATTTGAGACATGCCTAATATCGCAGTGGTAGACATGCAGGGCAAGTCTGTGGGCGAAATGACGCTGAAGGACGAAATCTTCGCCGTCGATGTCAATGTTCCCGCGATGCACCTCGTCGTCCGCTCCTATCTGGCCGCTCAGCGCCAGGGCACGCAGAGCACTCTCAGCCGCGGCATGGTTCGCGGCGGCGGCCGTAAAATTTATCGCCAGAAGGGCACCGGTAATGCGCGCCATCACGGCAACCGTGCTCCTCAGTTCCGTCACGGCGGCGTCGTGTTCGCGCCCCAGCCCCGCGACTATGTGGTCAAAGTGCCGCGCAAGGTGCGCCGCCTCGCTCTCAAGAGCGCACTGACCACCAAGTTCAACGAAGGCAGCATCATCGTTGTGGATAAAATCGAGTTTGCCGAGGCCAAGACCAAGCTGGCCGCCAAGATGCTCAAGGACTTGGGCGCCGAGAAGAAGGCGCTGCTGGTCGTCGAGCATGGCACGGAAAACGTCGTCCGCGCCTCCAAGAACATCCCCACCGTGAAGGATGCCTACGTCAACACGATTAACGTGTACGACCTGCTCAACGCCGACAAGATCATCGTGGTCAAGGCGGCCATGGAAAGCATCCAGGAGGTGTACGCATGAAAAATCCGCATGACATCATCCTGCGCCCCGTCCTGACCGAAAAAGGCTACGACGGCATCGCGGACAAGCGTTATGTCTTTGAGGTCGCCATCGGCGCCAACAAGACCGAGATCAAGCAGGCGCTTGAGGCCGTCTTCCCCATCAAGGTCGCCAAGGTGAACACCCTGCGCACGATGGGCAAGATGAAGCGCCAAGGCCGCACCCAGGGCCGCACGCCCGAAGTGAAGAAGGCCTATGTGACCCTGACCGAAGACTCCAAGCCGATCGAATTCTTCGAAGGCATGGCCTGATAAGGGAGGAAGAAGATACATGGGCATCAGAGTTTATAAGCCGACTTCGTCCGCCCGCCGTTTCATGTCGGTGCTGACGTTTGAGGAAATCACCAAGAAGGCTCCTGAAAAATCCCTGACCGAGACGCTCAAGAAGCACTCCGGCCGCAATGCGCAGGGGAAAATCACCGTTCGTCATCAGGGCGGCGGCAACAAGGTAAAGTACCGCGTCATCGACTTTAAGCGTGACAAGAAGGACATCCCCGCCAAGGTAACGGCGATCGAATACGACCCCAACCGCTCCGCGTTCATCGCGCTGCTGACCTATGCCGACGGCGAAAAGCGCTACATTTTGGCGCCGCTCGACCTGAAGGTGGGCGCGACCGTGGTCGCCGGCGAGCATGCCGACATCACCCCCGGCAACGCGCTGCCCATCAGCAGCATCCCCGTCGGTACGCTGATTCACAACATCGAGATCAAGCCCGGCCGCGGCGGTCAGCTCGCCCGTTCCGCCGGCATGGCGGCTCAGCTGATGGCAAAGGAAGGCGCTTATGCGCAGGTTCGTCTGCCCTCCGGCGAAGTCCGCAAGATTCCGATGAACGCCTATGCCACCATCGGCACCGTGGGCAACACCGACCACGAGAACGTCCGCATCGGCAAGGCCGGCCGTCAGCGTCACATGGGCGTTCGTCCCTCCGTCCGCGGCGTCGTCATGAACCCCTGCGACCATCCGCACGGCGGCGGCGAAGGCAAATCCCCCGTCGGTATGCCTTCTCCCGTCACTCCGTGGGGCAAGCCCGCTCTGGGTTACAAGACCCGCAAGCACAAGAAGTACTCCAACCGCTTGATCGTCAAGCGCGCGGGCAAGTAAGGAAGGAGGATAACGCATGAGCCGTTCCGTTAAAAAGGGACCGTATGTTCAGGAAGCGCTGATGAAGCGCGTGATTGAAATGAATAAGACTGGCGCCAAGAATGTCCTGAAGACATGGAGCCGTTCCTCGACCATCTTCCCGGATTTCGTCGGTCACACCATCGCGGTCCATGACGGCCGCAAGCATGTGCCGGTTTACATCACCGAGGACATGGTCGGCCATAAGCTGGGCGAGTTCGCACCGACGCGCACCTTCAGAGGCCACGCGGGCGAGAAGTCCGCGGCCAACAAGTAAGGGGAAGGAGAAAACAGCATGGCAACCAATACCCGTGAAAAGGGCGCTGCGCGTAAGGAAAACCGCGATAAGCGGCCGCAGGCGCACGTCAAGCATATCAGGATCTCCTCCCGGAAGGCCGGCATTGTGCTGGATCTTATCCGCGGCAAGAGCGTCCGCCAGGCGCTGGCGATTTTGGAGTACACCCCCAAGGCCGCTTCGCCCGTTATCTACAAGCTTTTGAAGAGCGCTGTCGCCAACGCCGTGAACAACATGGAAATGGACGAAAGCACCCTTTACGTGGCCGAGTGCTACGCCAACCCCGGTCCGACCCTCAAGCGCTATGTTGCGCGCAGCCGCGGCAGCGCGTCCCCCATGCTCAAACGCACCTGCCACATCAGCGTGGTGCTTGACCAGAAGAAGTAAGGAGGATTAGTATGGGTCAGAAGGTTAATCCGCATGGCGCACGAGTCGGCGTGATCTTCGACTGGAGCACCCGCTGGTATGCCAACAAGAAGGACTTTGCCAGCCAGCTCAAGGAAGACTACAAGCTCCGCGAAATGCTGAAAAAGAAGTTTTATCAGACCGGCATCAGCCGCATTGATATTGAACGCAGCGCCAACCGCATGACGGTCAACCTGTTCACCGGCAAGCCCGGCATGATTATCGGCCGCGGCGGTAAGGGCATCGAGGACCTCAAGGCCGAGATTGAAAAGTTCGTCGGCCATGCGGTCAACATCAACGTCATGGACATCAAGTCCCCTGACACCGACGCGCAGCTTGTGGCCGAGAACATCGCCCAGCAGCTCGAAAAGCGCATCTCCTTCCGCCGCGCCATGAAGCAGAGCATTCAGCGTGCGATGAAGGCCGGCGCGAAGGGTGTCAAGACCAGCGTTTCCGGCCGTATTGGCGGCGCGGATATCGCCCGCACCGAGCATTACCATGAGGGCTCCATCCCGCTGCAGACGCTCCGTGCGAACATCGACTACGGTTTCGCCGAAGCGAAGACGACCTACGGTCGTTTGGGCATCAAGGTTTGGATATACAAGGGACAGGTGCTGCCCGCCGCGAAGAAGGCGCCCGCCGTCAAGACCGCCGCTACCGAAGGAGGCAACTAAACTATGCTGATGCCTAAGAGAGTCAAGCGCCGCAAGGTTTTCCGCGGCCGCATGAAGGGCGCCGCCCACCGCGGCAATTTCGTCGCCTACGGCGATATCGGCCTGCAGGCACTTGAGCCCTGCTGGGTCACTTCTCAGCAAATCGAGGCTGCCCGTGTCGCGCTGACCCGTTACACCAAGCGCGGCGGCCAAGTCTGGATTAAGATTTTCCCCGACAAGCCCGTCACCGCGAAGCCTGCCGAGACCCGAATGGGCTCCGGCAAGGGTTCCCCGGAATACTGGGTTGCGGTCGTAAAGCCCGGCCGCGTGCTGTTTGAAATCGGCGGTATTGAAGAGTCTGTCGCCCGTGAAGCGCTGCGTCTCGCCGCCGGCAAGCTTCCCCTGCGCACCAAGATTATCAAGAAGGATGCGCCCAAAGAACAAGAAGCGGGTGGTGAAAGCAAATGAAGGCCAGCGAATTTGAAGCCATGAAGCCCGAAGAACTCGCCGCGAAGATCGACGACCTGAAGACCGAGCTGTTCAACCTTCGTTTCCGGCTTGCCACCGGTCAGCTGGACAATACCATGCAGATTTCCTCTGTCAAGCGCGATATCGCCCGTGCGATGACCGTGCAGCGCCAGAAGGAACTCAAGGCGTGACCGATAAGCCGTGAAAGGAGGCAGTTACAACATGTCTGAAGTAAGAGGCATTCGCAAGACCCGCGTTGGCGTTGTCGTGAGCGATAAGATGGATAAGACCATCGTCGTGCAGCTCAGCTCCCGCGTGAAGCATCCCCTCTATGGCAAGTTCATCAAAAAGACCACCAAGATCAAGGCGCATGATGAAGAGAACGCCTGCGGCATCGGCGACACCGTCCGCGTGATGGAGACCCGCCCGCTCAGCCGTGAAAAGCGCTGGCGTCTGGTCGAAATCGTCGAGAAAGCAAAGTAATGATTGCAGTCGCTCGTGCGCTGAACGCCGAATGCTCTGTGTTTTCCGCCCGTTCTCTTTCCGCTCTGCGCGAAGCCTGAACGGCTGAAAGCGCAAATTAAAACGGCGAACAGCTTCCCGCAGCTGCCGATAAAGAAGAGCCAGGCGATATGATTGCTTCTCTTCCTATTAATAAGCAGTGCGGGCGCACGTCTGGCATTGAATCGGGCCTTATAAAGGGCCGGGAGACAGCCGAATCCGGAAAGCCGAAGGGCCGAGTCTCCAAGCCGTCCGATGCGGTCATCGCCGCATCGGGCAGGAGCAGGAGGGGCAAACGGGAAACGCCCTTCCGCAGTATTGCATCCGACCTCTCATGGGCGAACGAGCGCACCATGAATGAGGAATCCATAAAGGAGGAAACCCCGTATGATTCAGCCGCAAACGCGACTCAAGGTTGCCGATAACTCCGGCGCCAAGGAAATCATGTGCATCCGCGTGCTGGGCGGGTCCTTCCGCCGCTCCGGTTCTATCGGAGACATTATCGTCGGCTCCGTAAAGAGTGCGACCCCCGGCGGACAGGTCAAAAAGGGCGATGTGGTCAAGGCCGTCATCGTTCGCGTACACCAGCCCCAGCGCCGTCCGGATGGCAGCTACATCCGCTTTGACGACAACGCCGCCGTCCTCATCAACGCCGACAAAATGCCGACCGGCACCCGCATCTTCGGACCGGTGGCTCGCGAGCTGCGCGAGAAGGATTTCATGAAAATCGTCTCGCTTGCGCCCGAAGTGCTGTAAGGGAGGACAATGAAGATGTTTGTTAAGTCGAAGGATCAGGTCGTTGTCATCTCCGGCAAGGACAAGGGCACGCAGGGCAAAGTCATCTCCGCGTCCCCCAAGACCGGCAAAATCGTCGTTGAAGGCGTGTCGATGGTGACCAAGCACCAGAAGTCTCGCGCTCAGGGACAGCCCGGCGGCATCATCCACAAGGAAGCTGCCATCGATGCCAGCAATGTCATGCTGGTCTGCCCCAAGTGCGGCAAGGCCACCCGCATCGGCCATAAGGTCACTGTGACCGAAAATGAGGGCAAGAAATCCCGCACGTCCGTCCGCACCTGCAAAAAGTGCGGCGCCGAGATCGAATAAGGAGGGTAAGGCATATGGCAACCAGACTGCATGATAAGTATGTCAATGAGGCCGTTCCTGCTCTCCAGCAGAAGTTCGGCTACAAAAACGTGATGGAGATTCCCAAGCTCACCAAGATCATCATCAACATGGGTCTTGGCGACTGCAAGGACAACCCCAAGGCGCTTGAATCCGCCGTGAACGAGCTGACCGTTATCTCCGGCCAGAAGCCGCAGGTCACCAAGGCGAAGAAGTCCGTCGCAAACTTCAAAGTGCGTGAAGGACAGAATGTCGGCGCGAAGGTCACCCTGCGCGGTGTGCGCATGGATGAATTCATGGACAAGCTCGTGTCTATCGCCCTGCCCCGCGTCCGCGACTTCCGCGGCGTGAGTGCCAAGGCCTTTGACGGCCGCGGCAACTATGCTCTGGGCATCAAGGAACAGCTTATCTTCCCCGAAATCGAGTACGATAAGGTCGAGAAGATCCGCGGTATGGAAATGATCTTCGTGACCACCGCCAAGACGGACGAGGAAGCCAAGGAACTGCTGCGGCTGCTCGGCATGCCGTTTGCGCAGTAATTGAGGGAGGAGAAATAAGTTATGGCAAAGACCAGTATGAAGATTCGTCAGGCCCGTCCGGCCAAGTTCTCCACCCGTGAGTACACGCGCTGCAGCCTGTGCGGTCGTCCGCATTCCGTGCTGCGCCGTTACGGCGTCTGCCGTATCTGCTTCAGAGAATTGGCGTATAAGGGCCAGATTCCCGGCGTCCGCAAGGCGAGCTGGTAAAGAAGGAGGTTCCATCATGATTGTGAATGATCCCATTGCCGATATGCTGACCCGTATCCGCAACGCGCAGATCGCCCGTCACGACAGCGTCACGATGCCCGCAAGCAACATGAAGAAGAGCATCGCCAAGCTGCTGGTGGACGAAGGGTACATCAAGTCGGTCGAAAAAATTGACGACGGCCTCCAGGGTGAGCTCAAGATTAACCTGAAGTATCTTGACAAAAAGCAGCCCGTGATCGTCGGCCTCAAGCGCATCAGCAAACCCGGCCTGCGCGTCTACGCCAAGTGCGAAGATCTGCCGAAGGTGCTGGGCGGCTTAGGCGTCGCCATCATCTCCACCAGCAAGGGCATCATGACCGATAAGGCCGCCCGCAAGGAAAACCTCGGCGGCGAAGTGCTCTGCTACATCTGGTAACCATTCACGCTTAATTGGAGGTGTTTTACCTATGTCTCGAATCGGACGGCTTCCGATTGCCATCCCCGCCGGCGTGACGGTTACTGTCGATGACAAGAATTTTGTCACCGTCAAGGGCCCCAAGGGCACCCTCACCCAGCAGGTGCATTCCGAAATGCAGCTTGAGCAGAAGGACGGTCACCTTTTGGTGACCCGCCCCTCTGATGATAAAGAACATCGTGCGCTCCACGGCCTGTACCGTGCGCTGCTGCACAACATGGTGATCGGCGTGACCGAGGGCTTTGCCAAGACCCTCGAAATGGTCGGCACCGGCTACCGCGCTTCCGCCGAAGAAAACGGCAAGAAGCTGAACATCGCCATCGGTTTCTCACATCCCGTTGTGCTGGATGCGCCCGAAACCATCACCTTTGAAACGCCCGCACCGACCACCATCGTGATCAAGGGCATTTCCAAGCAGCAGGTCGGCAACCTTGCCGCCGATATCCGCGCCATCCGTCCGCCGGAACCCTATCTGGGCAAGGGCATCAAGTACGCTGGCGAGCATATCCGCCGCAAGGAAGGCAAGGCCGGCAAGAAGTAAGAAAGGGAGTGAACGCAAATGTTCAAAAAGCGCGACCGCAATGAAGTCCGCGTGATTCGTCACGCCCGCGTCCGCAAAAAGATCAGCGGCACCCCCGAAATGCCGCGTCTTTCCGTGTACCGCAGCAATAAGTCCATTTACGCTCAGATCATCGACGACACCAAGGGCGTGACCCTCGTGTCCGCCTCCACGCTCGACCCGGCCATCAAGGGTCAGCTGGATGACGTCGATAAGAAGGGCGCTGCCAAGCTCGTAGGCAAGCTCATCGGGGAGCGTGCGCTGAACGCCGGTCTCAAGGACGTGGTCTTCGACCGCGGCGGCTACCTGTATACGGGCCGCGTGGCCGAGCTGGCCGCCGGTGCCCGTGAAGCCGGGCTGAACTTCTAAGGGGAGGTAATTGAAGCACATGTTCCGCAGAGAAGAACCCCAGAGCGAATTCAAAGAACGTCTCGTTGCACTCAACCGTGTTACGAAGGTCGTTAAGGGCGGTAAGAATTTCCGCTTTGCTGCTCTCGTCGTCATCGGCGATGAAAACGGCCGCGTCGGCTGCGCCATCGGCAAGGCTACCGAAGTTCCGGAAGCCATCCGTAAGGCGTCTGAGGCTGCCAAGAAGCACTTGGTGAACGTGCCCATCACCGGCACCACCATTCCCCATGCCATCGACGGTCTGTACGGCACGGCCAAGGTCGTGCTGCTGCCGGCTGAAGAAGGTGCCGGCGTTATCGCCGGCGGCGGCGCCCGCGCCGTGCTGGAGCTGGCGGGCATCAAGGATATCCGCACCAAGACCTTCGGTACGTCCAACCGCATCAACACCGTGAAGGCGACCATCGATGGTCTGTCCCGTCTGCGCAATGCCGAAACCGTTGCCAAGATGCGCGGCAAGACCGTTGAGCAGATTCTCGGCTGAGGGAGGGCATAAAAATGAAGCTGAAGATTACTTTGGTGAAGTCCCCCATCGCCACGCTGCCCAAGCACAAGGCGACCGTTGCGGCTCTTGGCCTCAAGAAGGTCGGCCACAGCGTGATTCACAACGACAACCCCGCCCTGCGCGGCCAGATCTTCGCGGTCAAGCATATGGTGAAGGTTGAGGAAATCAACGAATAATAAATAAGGGAGGGCCCTCTCATGAAATTGCACGAGTTGCAGCCGGCCATCGGCTCGACGACTGCCCCGAAGCGCCTCGGCCGAGGCGTAGGCTCCCAGCTGGGCAAAACCTCCGGTAAAGGCCACAAGGGTGCGAAGGCACGCTCCGGCGGCGGCAAGCGTCCCGGATTTGAAGGCGGTCAGATGCCTCTGACCCGCCGCCTGCCCAAGCGCGGCTTTACCAACATCTATCGCAAGGAATACGCGACGCTGAACGTCGAAGCGCTGAATGTCTTTGAGGACGGCGCGGCGATTACCGTCGAGACGCTGCAGGCGGCCGGTCTGGTCAAGCAGGTCAAGGACGGCGTGAAAATCCTTGGCGGCGGCGAGCTGACAAAGAAGCTGAACGTTTCCGTCGAAAAGGTAACTGCGTCTGCGAAGGAGAAGATCGAGGCGATCGGCGGGAAAGTAGAGGTGAAGTAAGCAATGTGGGAAACCCTCGTCAACGCTTGGCGTGTTAAGGATATCCGCAAAAAGCTGCTTTATACTTTCCTGATGCTCCTTCTGTTCCGTCTGGTGAGCGTTATCCCCGCTCCCGGCATCGACAGCGCTCAGGTATCCGAGGCCATTAAGGGCTACGATGTCCTGAATCTGGTCAACATGATGACCGGTAACTCCTTCTCTCAGATGACCATCATGGCGATGGGCATTTCGCCCTACATCAACGCCAGCATCATCATGCAGCTCCTCTGCATCGCCATTCCCGCTTTGGAAAGGCTGCAGAAGGACGGCGGTGAGGAAGGGAAGAAGAAGATCGCTCAGATCACCCGCTATGTCACGGTCGGTCTGGCCGTGCTTCAGGCCATCGGCATCATCATGACGCTGAACAATTCCTCCAAGGTCTTGTCCAGTGATTACAACAACTTCTGGGGCTACATGACGATTGGTATCGTCATGGCCGGCGGTACTGCGCTGGCTATGTGGATTGGCGACCGCATCACCAAGAACGGCGTCGGAAACGGCGTGTCCCTGTTGATTTTCGCCGGCATCATCGTCAACCTGTTCAACGGCATCGTGCAGGCCGTCTCCCATGTGTTCACCGGCGTGTCCGGCGCGCTGGGCAGCCTGCTCATCATCCTCGTGACCACCCTCGTCATTGTCACCGTGGTCACCTGGGTCGATATGGCCGAGCGCCGCATCCCCGTCCAGTACGCCAAGCGCGTGGTGGGCCGCAAGATGTACGGCGGTCAGAGCACACACATCCCGATGAAGGTTCTCTCCGTCGGCGTGCTGCCCCTGATTTTCGCCTACTCCTTCATGGCGTTCCCCGGCACGATTTTGGCCATGTTCGGCCAGAGCAGTCCCGCATATCAGTGGTGGAACACGCACATGAATCAGTCCTCTTGGCTGTATATGCTCATCTGCGCCCTGCTGATTGTGGCGTTTACCTACTTCTACACCTCCATCACCTTTAACCCCCAGGATATTGCGAAGAACATTCAGCAGCAGGGCGGCCACATTCCGGGCATCCGCTCCGGCACTGCGACGGTGCAGTATCTGACCCGCACCTCCAACCGCCTGACGCTGTTCGCCGCGATTTTCCTCGCCATTCTGGCGACGATTCCCTCGGCGCTGTCCGTGTGGCAGAGTGTCAGCATTCCCTTCGGTGCCTCGTCCATCCTCATCGCCGTCAGCGTTGCGCTGGAAACCGTGCGTCAGGTCGAGGGCATGCTGGTGATGCGTCACTACAAGGGCTTTTTATAAGCTGCGCCTCGGATGAACATACGCGGCCATTCGGCAAATTTTCATCCTCCGCTGAATCGCCGGCAGCTTGACACAGCACTGCTGCGCCTGCGCCGCCGTTTCCTGCGGGAGTGAAAACGTCTGTGATTTTGACGCGCTTCGTTCATCCTCGGCTCCGCAAACGGAGAAGAACATAGTCTCCGGCTCTATAAGCGGAAAATACAGAGGCTGTTTCCACAGCGAGATAGGGACAACGGGCAATGCCGCGTCAGCCGCTCGTTGGCGGGGGCAGCCTCTTATACCGTTTATCAGGCCATCGTCCGACCGGCAAAGAGCAGTTGCTCTACGGATAACGCAATTGTCGGTTACGCAGCAATGCGATTCGCACCGCCGTTTCGCACGGCGGGAGAAAAATTGAGAATATGTGTTTGTCGCCGGAGAAAAATTTCATTCCTCTCGGATTCTCTGATTGTGAAGGAAAGAATACGTTTTCTGCCTTCGCAAGGAAATCCGCAAAACAAAATGCAAGGCCGCCGCAGCGGGCTTGACCGAAGGAGGTAGCTATGAATATCATCTTGTTGGGACCGCCCGGCGCGGGCAAGGGTACACAGGCGCAGCTTTTGATGAACGATTTTGGCATCCCGCAGATTTCGACCGGCGATATGCTCCGCGCCGCCATCAAAGCGCAGACCAAGGTGGGCTTGGAGGCAAAGGCCTTCATTGACGCCGGACAGCTCGTGCCGGACGATGTGGTCATAGCCATCGTCAAGGAGCGCTTGGCGGCGGACGACTGCGCGAAGGGCTACATTTTGGACGGCTTCCCCCGCACGGTGCATCAGGCGGAGGAATTGGAAGCCTTTGCGCACATCGACGCGGTCATCAATCTGTATGTGACCGATGAAATCATCATCGAAAGGCTGGCTGGACGGCGTATTTGCCCGTCCTGCGGCGCTTCTTACCATATCTCCCGTCTAAACGGCGGGACGTCGTGCCTGAAATGCGGCGAGCAGGTCGTGCAGCGGCAGGACGATGCGGAGGAGACCATCCGCAACCGCCTGAAGGTCTATTCCGAACAGACCGCACCGCTCATCGGTTATTACACGGAGAGAAATCTCCTGAAAACCGTTCCCTGTCATGATTCCATTGAGGAAAACCATCAGGCCGTTCTGGAGGCGTTAAAAGCTTAACCATGATCACGCTGAAAAATCCTGACCAGCTGGCCAAAATGCGGTCGGCAGGCCATTTGCTCTATGATGTAATGCAGCGTCTGGGTGAGGCGGTCAAGCCTGGCATCACCACCGCTGCCTTGGATGTCTACGCGGAGGAAATGATTCGTCACGCAGGCGCGATTCCGTCCTCCCTTAACTACTGCGGCTTCCCCAAGTCCATCTGCGCCTCGATTGACGATGAGGTGGTGCATGGCATCCCTTCGGAAGACATTGAGCTGAAGGAAGGGCAGATTATCTCTCTGGATGTGACGCTGCTGCTGGACGGCTGGCAGGCGGACAGCGCGCTGACCGTTCCCGTCGGGCAGGTGAGCGAGGAAAAGCTGCGCCTCATCCGCGTGACGGAGGAATCCTTCTGGAAGGGCGCACGGGCTGCATTGAACGGCAACCACATCGGCGATATCAGCGCCGCCGTGCAGCAGCATGCGGAAAGCCACGGCTACGGCGTTGTCCGCGCCCTGACGGGACACGGCATCGGCCGCCAGATGCATGAAGACCCGTCCGTGCCGAATTTCGGCATTGCGGGACATGGAACGCGGCTCCGCCCCGGCATGACCATCACCATCGAGCCGATGATTGCGCAGGGGACATGGCAGGTGCATGAGCTGGCGAATGATTGGACGTTTGTCACGAATGACCATCGCCCGGCCGCGCACTATGAGCACACGATGGCGATTCGCCGAGACGGGCTGCCGGAGATCTTGACCCTTCCCGACGGCGGGTGGAAGGAGGAACGCCCTTGAAAATGCCCATTCAAAAAGGAAATGTTGTAATTTCCAAAAAAGGGCGTGACAAAGGCAGGTACTTTGTGGTATTATATACGTTGGACGCGGTTTATGCGTTCCTGACGGACGGCGATACCAGAAAGCTGGATCACCTGAAGAAAAAGAAGCTGATGCACCTTTCCTCCGTGCCGGTTCTGCTGCCGGAAATCGTGGAAATGTACGAAAAGCACCAGCTCAAGGACAGCGATGTGCGTAAGGCGCTGAATGCTGTTCGCCCCGATAACAGCGCCGGATGCGCTGCGACCGAACAGGACTGAGGAGGGTATTGAACTTTGTCCAAGGACGATGTAATCGAAATGGAAGGCAAGGTCGTTGAGGCATTGCCGAATGCCGTGTTCCAGGTCGAACTGCCCAATGGGCATCAGATTATGGCGCACATTTCCGGCAAAATGCGCATGAACTTCATCCGCATTTACCCCGGCGACAAAGTGACTGTCGAGCTTTCCCCCTATGACCTCACCCGCGGGCGCATCACCTGGCGCAGCAAGAATTGATATCTTACGCTCCTCCGTCTGCCCGCGTTTTGGAAAGCACCCCTTTTTGAGAACGCGGGCGATGCAAGAGCGTTTGACAAATCCGCCAGCGGCGAAAGCCGCATGGCGGAGGGGACGCGCCTTTGCGTCCCTCAGCGTCTGTCCCTAACCCACGACAGGCGCGCCGAAGTATCCTTTTAAGGAGGGAAAAAATGAAAGTTCGTCCTTCTGTGAAGCCGATCTGCGAAAAGTGCAAGATCATCAAGCGCAAGGGTCGTGTCATGGTCATTTGCGAAAATCCGAAGCATAAGCAGCGCCAAGGCTAAGGCGGCAGTGCAGCCAGCCGATTTCCGATAAAACTTGATTTCCTTACGGATGCGAGTTGGATGCGGGAGACGCAATGTCGGTTGTGCCGACAGCAATGTCAAGGCGATTCCCGATACGATTGTTCCTCTGACGAGGAATGTTGTATGAGGGAGTTTCGGTATGCAAACGGGGTTGATTGAAGGGGCTTGCCCCTTTAAATCAGTTCCGCACCGCCGGCGTGTACGGCGGGAGGAGAAAAATCACGAAGAATCGTTTGCGATTCGAGAGGATTTTTTCGATCCTTGCGGATTTTCCGGCAGTCGCTCCGAAGATACAGATTTCGGGAGCGACGGGAAAATCCGAAACAGTCAAATGAAAGACCGCTTGAGCGGACCTTCATTTGCAATCTGGCGAAGCCAGATTGAGTCGTGATGGTTGGCCGCGTGGGCGGCTGCCCGAAAGCAGGGGGTTGCCTGCCGAAGGGACCACGTGTGATGCCATTCCATATAACAAAGTCCGCGCTGCCAAGCGGCCTGCGGACGACATTCGCCCCCGCCCTGCCCAAGCTGCAAGCCTTTAGGCAGGGGTGAAGAGCGGCGAAGGCAACCAAATATTTGGAGGTGTATCCAATCCATGGCACGTATTGCGGGCGTTGACCTGCCCAGAGAGAAGCGCGTAGAAGCGGGCTTGACCTACATCTACGGCATCGGCCCCAGCGTCTCCAAGCAGATTCTGGCCGACACCGGAGTCAATCCTGATACCCGCGTGAAGGACCTCTCCGAGAACGAAATCAGCAAGCTGCGCGAGTACATCGAACATCATCTGAAGGTCGAAGGCGACCTGCGCCGCGAAGTCTCCATGAACATCAAGCGTCTGGTTGAAATCGGCAGCTACCGCGGCATTCGCCATCGCCGCAACCTGCCCGTCCGCGGCCAGCGTTCCAAGACCAATGCTCGCACCCGCAAGGGCCCGAAGCGCACGGTCGGCAACAAGAAGAAGTAAGGCTTTTCGGCTGCGTACAGCAGCGACGGCCTGACGCAATCAACAATTAAGCCCCGCTTCGGGGCTCGGAGGGATTGAAATGGCACCCAAAGCTAATGCGAAACTGAAGAAGGTCTCGCGCAAGCGCCGTGAGCGCAAGCTCGTTGAACGCGGCGCCGCGCACATCCGTTCTTCCTTCAATAACACCATCGTCACCATCACCGACGTCAACGGAAACGCGCTCTCTTGGGCGTCTTCCGGCGGCATGGGCTTCCGCGGCAACAAGAAGTCCACGCCCTTCGCCGCGCAGATGGCTGCTGAAACTGCCGCCAAGGCTGCGTCGGAATTCGGCCTCAAGTCCGTGGACGTGTTCGTCAAGGGCCCCGGCTCCGGCCGTGAAGCCGCCATTCGTGCGCTTCAGACCGCCGGCTTGGATGTGACCATGATTAAGGACGTCACCCCCATCCCGCACAACGGCTGCCGTCCGCCCAAGCGCAGGAGAGTGTAATTTTTCCTGCCCGAACATCGTACATGAACACGGCTGCGGCAAAAGCTGTGCCGCGTTAAGCCGAATTTTAGGAGGTTCCATCATTATGGCAAGATATACAGACTCCGTGTGCCGTCTGTGCCGCCGTGAGGGCTCCAAGCTCTTTCTCAAGGGCGAAAAGTGCTTCTCGCAGAAGTGCGCGCTCGGCAAGCGTCCCACCCCTCCCGGCCAGCATGGTCAGGCTCGTCAGCGCAAGATGAGCGAGTATGGCGCTCAGCTGCGTGAAAAGCAGAAGGCTCGCCGTGCCTACGGCCTTTTGGAGGGTCAGTTCTACCGCACCTATGAGCGCGCTTCCAACATGAAGGGCGTCACCGGTGAAAACCTGCTCCAGCTCTTGGAACGCCGCATCGACAACGTGATTTATCGCGCCGGTCTCGCTGCGTCCCGTCCGCAGGCTCGTCAGCTCGTGCTGCATGGCCACTTCATGGTCAACGGCAAGAAGGTTGACATTCCCTCCTACGAACTGGATGCCAACGATGTCATTACCGTCCGTGAGAAGAGCAAGGAAGTGCCGCTGTTCAAGGCTGCCCGTGAAGGCTCTGCCCGCATCGTCCCCAAGTGGCTGACGGTCAATGCGGATGCGCTGACCATTACCGTGGCTGCCCTCCCCGCCCGTGAAGATATTGATTTCTCCATCCAGGAGAACATGATCGTCGAATATTACAGCCGTTAATCATGCTCCTGACTTGAAATCCCCTCACCCAACGGTCATCAATAGGAGGGTCATACACTGTGATTTCAGAATTCGAAAAAGCGCACATCGAATGCACCGAAATGTCGGAGAACAAGACATTTGGCCGCTTTGTGGTCGAGCCGCTTGAGCGCGGCTTCGGTCACACGCTGGGCAATGCGCTGCGTCGTGTTCTGCTCAACTCGCTTCCCGGCGCCGCTGTCAAGGCCATTCAGATTGACGGCGTGCAGCATGAATTCACCACCATTCCGGGCGTGAAGGAGGATGTTTCCGAAATCATCCTGAACTTCAAGGAGCTGTCGCTGAAGCTCTTCTGCGACGGCGAAAAAAAGGTGGAAATCAATGCGGAGGGTCCCTGCGAGCTGACGGCTGCGGATATCCGCGTGGATGATGAGGTCGAGATCATCAATCCCGATTTGCATCTGGCCACGCTGGGCGATAACGCGAAGATCCACATCTGGCTGACGCTGGATCGCGGCCGCGGCTATATCCCGTCCGACAAGAACAAGAACCCGCAGAACCCCATCGGTGTGATTGCAACCGACTCTATCTATACCCCCATCCGCAAGGTCAACTATGTCATCGAGGCTGCGCGTGTGGGTCAGATCATGGACTATGACAAGCTGATTCTGGAGGTTACGACAGACGGCTCTGTCAAGCCGGATGAGGCCATTGGCCAAGCTGCGAACATTCTCATTGACCAGCTTCAGATTTTCCGCGGCCTGAGCGACCAGATCGCGCCCCTCAGCTCCTCCGAGCCTGAGGACGATAAGCTGGAGCGGGTCATGGAAATGACCATTGAGGAGCTGGATCTCTCTGTCCGCGCTTACAACTGCTTAAAGCGGGCCGGCATCAACAGCGTTGCCGAGCTTGTCCAGCGCAACCAGGAGGACATGATGAAGGTCCGCAACTTGGGCAAAAAGAGCCTTGAGGAAGTGGAGCAGAAGCTCGAAGGCCTCGGCCTTAGCCTGCGCCCCACGGAAGAGTAATTTAGGAGGAATGACTTATGGCAACTGAGCGCAAGCTGGGCCGCACCGCGAGCCAGCGCAAAGCCATGCTGCGCGGTCTGGCGACCAACCTGCTCTGGTACGGCCGCATCGAGACCACCGAGGCGAAGGCCAAGGAGCTCCGCAGCATCGCCGATAAAATGATTACGCTCGCTATCCGCGAGTATGATAAGACCGTCGAGGTCGAAAAGGAATTTTATAACGATAAGAAGCAGATCGTGAAGGAAACCGTCGTGAACGACCTGCCCTCCAAGCTGAATGCCCGCCGCCTCATGATGGCTTACCTCTATGAGGTCAAAGAGCCCAAGAAGGACGACGAAAGCAAGAAGGAATATCAGGAGCGCACCAAGGACAACCAGCATCCGCTGATTGAAAAGATGTTCCGTGAATACGGCCCGAAGTACCGTAAGCGCAATGAAGAAAAGAATTGCACCGGCGGCTACACCCGTATTTATAAACTCGGACCCCGCCGCGGCGATGCTGCCGAGCGTGTTATCATCGAACTGGTGTAATGAAGCCTGCATCCCAACTCCCCGTGAATGCCACGGGGAGTTTTTTATCGGAGAAGAGCAAAGTATAGCATATAGCGTTTGCGCTTTTGCGCATATTCGATTATAATAAGATTAAATTTGTGCCGGGAGGAGGAAGCGCTGTGCGGAAGGATTTTGGCTGGCTGATTCTGCTGCTTGTTTGCACGGCTTTCTCCGTGGCCGCGCTCGGCGAGGAGAATACCGTTTTGCGGGCGCTGATTGTCTCGGCGGATCATTTCATCACGCAGGATGACACGGGGACAGCGGCGCGGACAAATGCGCAGGCAGTCAAAAACACCCTCGGCGCGGACGCCCGCGGCTATCAGACCATCCGCGTGGAAAGCGATGTTATCAATTCCGCCGACGCCCTGCGCGAGGCCGTCATGGAGACCTTCGGGGACGCTGACGAGGACGACATTTCCGTGTTTTATATCAGCACGCATGGGGCATACAACATCGCCAGAAGCAATGCGACCGCCGTGCTTCTGCTCAGCGACGGGCAGACCGAGGGCGAGGTCTCGGCAGGGGAGCTTCAGGATATTTTTGACCGCATACAGGGCACAAAGGTGCTGATTTTGGATGCCTGCAACGCCGGTGCGTTCATCGGCAAGGGCTTGAGCAATCCGGCGGAAGATGCGCTGTTCATCGGCTCCGAATACAAGGTCTTGTGCAGCGCGGGCGGCGCGGAGGAGAGCTGGTATTGGCAGACGCAGACCGGCGAGCAGCACGGCGCGAGCTACTTTGCCGCCGTGTTGACGAACGGCCTCAAAAAGAGCAAGGGCTTTCCGGCGGACATGAATCAGGACGGCGTTATCACCCTGTCCGAGGCGTATCAGTACACCCTGCGCTTTTATGCAGCCTCCACTCCGCAGGCGTACCCGCAGGCGGACGATGACTTTGTTCTCTTTTCGTGTGGAGAAACGTCGGCGGAGGACAAGACGGACGCCGTCACGGATATTCAGTTTGATGATACCGTGCTGTCCGGCTCGTTCAATCAGGTGCAGTTTTCTTTCACTGTGCGGCGGCCGATGGAGGTCATCTATCAGCTTGTGTACTATCAGCATGGTGAATGGCAGTTTGAGACCGCGCAGGTGATTTACGACCGGACCGAGGGCGAAAAACTGCAAACGGGACGGAAGACCCGCACCCTCACCCTGTCCCTCAGCGATGAGGCGGACGAAACGCAGGGCTATGTGATGGTGCAGATTTTCACCCGCAGCGATGACGATCTGTTCTGGCTGGAGGGCGGCAAGCTGCTGAATGTGCAGCCGTCCGCGGGCGACATTGTCGTCAATGTGCGGCTGGACAAGCGCTCGTTCCGTCCCGCCGACGGTGAGGAACTGGCCGTGCGCGTTCTGCATGATGCGCCTTGCAGCATGACCGTCAGCGTGCAGACCATGAGCGGCGAGACCATCCGCCATCTGCAATACGATACGCCCTCCCGCCCCCAGCATTTAACGCCGGAGGGAAGCTGTTTTTATTGGGACGGTTGCCTTGCCTCCGGCGAGCGCGCCCCAGCCGGCCGCTACATCATCCGCGTCCGCACCGTCTTTGCGGGACGAACGTATGTCGCGTATTCCGGCACCGTCACCCTCAGAGATACGGAGGGAACGGAGGGGTAAAATACATGACGTCCCGGAGATTTGGCAAAATAAAAGGCTCCGTTGTTTCGATGCGGCAACGGAGCTTTTGATATGCGGATTTTTTAACCGAACAGTGATTATTTTGCGCTATCGCTCTTCGCGGAAATACGGCAAGCCCAAGCTCATCGGCGGCTGATCCTCGCGCTTTTTGCGCAGGGAGGTGATGCACAGCACGATGATGGTCACGACATAGGGGAGCATTTTGTACAGCTCCTTGACCGCCAGATTCATGCCGGATGGGATGTACATATGCAGGATGTACAGGCCGCCGAAGAGAATGGACGACAGCACGCCCACATTCGGCCGCCAGATGGTGAAGATGACCAGCGAAATGGCCAGCCAGCCGCGGTCGCCGAAGGCGTTGTTCGACCAAACGCCGCTTGCATAGTCCATGACGTAGTACAGGCCGCCCAAGCCAGCAATCATGCAGCCGACACAGGTGGCGACGTACTTATAGCGCGTGACGTTGATGCCCGCCGCGTCCGCCGTGTTCGGGCTTTCGCCGACGGCGCGAAGGTGAAGGCCGACCCGCGTATGGCACAGCACAAAGGACGCAATCAGCGCGATGAAGATGGCCAGATACACCATAAAGCCGTAGGACAGGAAGATTTGGCCAAACCAGCCCAAATTTTCCGCAAACGGGAGCGGCTGATGGAAGAACTGGCTCGTGGAGGAAAGGGCGATGGACGGCACATCGCTGCCGGACAGCTTGATGAGGGAGCCGCCGAAGAAGTTGCCGATGCCGACGCCGAAGGTGGTCATGGCAAGCCCCGTGACATTCTGATTGGCGCGCAAGGTGACGGTCAGGACGCAATAGAGAAGCCCCATGAGCAGAGAGCCTAAAAGACAGGTGAAAAGCGGGATGGCGACGGCGGGGAAGGCGGCGATGTCCGCCTTGCTCGCCAAGGACTGCTCATAGAAGAACGCGCCGATGACGCCGCAGATGCCGCCCACATACATAACGCCCGGAATGCCCAGATTCAGGTTTCCGCTCTTTTGCGTGAGCGTCTCGCCCGTGCTGCCCAGCAGCAGCGGGATGCCCTGCACCACCGCACGGGGAATGAACGAAACAAAATCAAACATGCATCTGCTCCTCCTTTGCGGCGGATTTTCTGAAATTGACCTTGTAGGTGATGAAGAACTCGCAGCCGATGATGAAGAAGAGAATGACACCCGTTAAAATATCGGAGAAGGATTTATTCAGGTTGAATTTGGTGGAGATATCGCTTGCGCCCCTGTCTAAGAATACGAGCAGGAGACTGGTCAAAATCATGAAGATGGGGTTGAACTTCGCCAGCCAGGCGACCATGACGGCGGTAAAGCCGCGTCCGTCCACCAGGGTGGTGGTCAGGGTATGGTTCGTGCCGCCGGTCAGCAGGAAGCCCGCAATGCCGCACATCGCGCCCGACAAAAGCATGGTGCGGATGATGACGCTGTCTACTTTGATGCCCACATAGCGGGCGGTGCGCTCGCTCTCGCCGACCACGGAGATTTCATAGCCGTGCTTGGAATAGGTCAGGTAGCAGTACAGCGCCACGCACAGGATAAGCACGATGATGATATTCAGCAGGTATTTCTGCCCGAAAACGGTGGGCAGCCAGCCGATGTTTGTGTTGGGGTTGATGATGCCGATTTGTCCGGAGCCTTTCGGCGACTCCCACACGACGCAGAAATAGGCGACAAGCTGCGTGGCGACGTAGTTCATCATCAGCGTGAACAGCGTCTCGTTCGTGTTCCATTTGGCGCGGAAGACGGCGGGAATCAGCGCCCAAATCGCACCAGCCGCCATGCTGCTCAGCGCCATGCAGAGGATGACCGCCCAGTTGGGCATCACGTCGCGGAACAAAATCATGCAGGCTGCGGAGGTCAGGCAGCCAATGAGCGTCTGCCCCTCGCCGCCGATGTTCCAAAAGCGCATCCGGAATGCGGGCGTGACCGCTAAGGACACGCACAGCAGCATGGCGACATCCTGAAATGTGACCCATGTTTTTCTCGCCTTGCCGAACGCGCCCGTGAACATCGCGCCGTAAATCTGGAAGGGGTTTTCGCCCGTCATGGCCACGCAGATGAGGGCGCAGGCGATGAGCGCCAGCACGATGGCGGCCGCACGGACGAACAGCGCCCGCCGCCACGTCATGTCAACCCGTTTGGTAATATGAATGAACGGCTCTTTTCCTGCCTCACGCATCCTGCTTCCCTCCTACATGCGTCATCATCATGCCGATTTCACGCTTGGTCGCGCCGCGTCCATCGACAATGCCGCTGACCTTGCCGCCGCACAAAACCAGAATACGGTCAGCCAGCTCCACCAGCACGTCCAAGTCCTCGCCCACATACACAACGGCAACGCCGGATTTCTTCTGCTGATTGATGAGGTCATAAATGGTATAGGAGGAATTGATGTCCAAGCCGCGCACGGCGTAGGCGGTCAGCAGCACGGTGGGGGCGGAGGTGATTTCACGCCCGACTAGCACCTTCTGCACATTGCCGCCGGAGAGACGGCGCACGGGGGTGGACAGGCTCGGCGTGCTGACCTCTAATTCCCGCACGACATTTTCGGCGACTTTGCGCGGAAAATTGCGGTCGATGAAGGGGGAATGCCCGCGCCTGAAGGAACGCAGAAGCATATTGCTCGTCAGATCCATGCTGGCGACCAAGCCCATGCCCAAGCGGTCTTCCGGCACGAAGGAAAGGGATACGCCCATATCCTGAATTTTGAGCGGATCCTTGCCGATGAGCTGCTCGCGCCTGCCGTCATCTTCTATATAGCAGATGCTGCCAACTTCGGCAGGCTGAAGGCCGGCAATGGCCTCCAACAGTTCCTTTTGGCCGGAGCCGGCGATGCCCGCAATGCCTAAGATTTCGCCGGAATTGGCGGTAAAGGACACATGGTCGAGCTTGATGATGCCCTCCTCGTTGCGAACGGTCAGGTCTTTGACTTCGATGCGCGGCTTCGGATCGACAGGCTCCGGACGCTCGATGTTTAAGGTGACGGCGTGACCGACCATCAGATTGGTCATTTCCTGCGGGGTGGTGTCGGCGGTCTTCAGGCTGCCCACATATTGCCCCTTGCGCAAAATCGCCACGCGGTCGGACAGCGCCTCCACCTCGTGCATTTTATGCGTGATGATGATGATGGCCTTGCCCGCATTGCGCATATTGCGCAGGACGGAAAACAGCTTATCCGTTTCCTGCGGGGTCAAAACGGCGGTCGGCTCGTCCAGAATGAGGATCTCCGCGCCGCGGTACAGCACTTTGATGATTTCAACCGTCTGCTTCTGCGAAACGGACATTTCGTAAATCTTCTGGTTAGGGTCGATATCAAAGCCGTAGGCCGTGCAGATATCGCGGATTTTTTGCACGGCGGCCTTCATGTCCAGCTTTTCATGCAGACCCAGCACGATGTTTTCGGCGGCGGTGAACACGTCCACCAATTTAAAGTGCTGATGAATCATGCCGATGCCGTACTTGAAGGCATCGCGGGGGGAAGCGATGGTTACGGGCTTGCCGTTGACCAGAATTTCACCCTCGTCCGGAAAATAAATGCCGGACAGCATATTCATCAGAGAGGTCTTGCCGCTGCCGTTTTCGCCCAGCAGCGCGAGGATCTCCCCGTGGTAGATGTCCAGATTGACGTGGTCGTTTGCAACCACGGGGCCGAAGCGCTTTGTGACATTGCGCATACTGATTGCGGCAACGGGCTCGCTCAAGCGTGTCACTCCTTCTTATTTTATATCGCGTTCTCGCTATTTCGCATGGATGCATTAAATCGCCCCGACCCCATTATGGATGGGAACGGGGCGAATGTGTTGTTCGAATGAATGGCTGCTCAGACGCCGAGGATGGTGATGCCGTCAATGTCAAGGTCAAAGTACGGAGCGGAGCGGAAGGTGGACTCCTTGAATTCGCCGTCAATCACGACTTCGGTCTCTCCCTGATAGTCGCCCATGTCGTCAACATCGGCCAGATAGGTGGTGAGGGTCTCGCCGTTCACGGTGAAGGTGGCGGTATCAAAGACCTTGGTCTCGCCGCTTTCCAGCGCAGCCTTGACCTCTTCCAGCTTTTCCACGGTGCCGGCGGCGGCAACGGCCTCGTTCACGTCGGACAGAACCACAGAGTCGGTCGCAATGGTGCCGGTCCAGTCGGTGTCAATGGCTTCGCCGTTCGCAGCGCAGTTGATGATGTATTCGAAGTAGGGCTCCCAGTTAACGCGGGAGGAAACGATGAAGGTGTTGGGGCAGGCGGCGATGGTGCTGCCGTTGTAGGAGACGTTCGGAACACCCGCAACCTCACAGGCAGTGGGAGCGCCCATGGAGTCGGCATGCTGGCTGATGAGCTTGCAGCCGCGGCTGATGAGGAGCTGAGCGCCTTCCTTTTCCAGCGCTTCATCATACCAGGAATTGGTGAAGGTCACTTCCATGGTCACGGTGGGGCAAACGGAGCGGGCACCCAGGAAGAAGGAGGTGTAGCCGGATTTCACTTCGGCGTAGGGATAAGCACCGACATAGCCGATTTTTGCTTCTTCGGCGGTGAATTCGCCGTTTGCAATCATTTCGTTCAGCTTGAGGCCGGCGGCAACGCCCGCCAGATAACGGCCTTCATAGATGGTCGCGAAGGCGTTGTGATAGTTGGCGAGGTTTTCGGTGTGCGCCTTGGTGCCGGTGGCGTGGCAGAACTGCACATCCGGAAATTCCTTGGCAGCTTCAATCATGAAGGATTCATGGCCGAAGGAATCGGCAAACACGATGTCGCAGCCGTCTTCCGCCAAATCAGCGGCGGCGTCGTAGCATTCCTGACCTTCGGGGATGTTGGTGCGCAGGACGTATTCAACGCCCAGCTTTTCGCAGGCATTCTTGGCAGCGCTCAGGAAGTTTAAGTCATAGGTGGAGTTTTCATCGTGCAGGAAGATGAAGCCGACCTTAACGGAAGAGGCGTCAGCCGCCGTTGCGGAGACGGAGACAAGGGTCAGGCACAGGGCAAAGGTCAACAGAAGGGCTGCGAGCTTTTTCATTTCAGGTTTCCTCCTTGCTTTTTCCCACGGTAGTATTTTTGTTCCTCTATCATCAATGTCAGTCCTCTTCAAGCACGACTTGTCCGTCCTCAATGCTCTTGATGACTGCCAATGACTTCAAATCGATTCCCTGCGCACGCAGGCGGGCGCCTCCCTGCTGGAAGCCCTTTTCCACACCGATGCCCACGCCGCAGACCTTGCTGTCCAGCGCCTCGACCAGCCGCATCATGCCACTGACCGCATTGCCCTCGGCCAGAAAATCGTCCACGATCAGCACACGGCTGCCGATGGGCATATACTTTCTGTCCACGCGGATGTAGTTGTCGCACCCGTGCGTGTAGGAGTAAACGGGGGTCTGCGCCATGTCGTCGGACTGATTCCGCGCCGCGGATTTCTTTGCATACACAACGGGGATATCGCCCAGCGCGTGCGCCGTGGTCAATGCCAAGGCAATGCCGCTGGCCTCCACGGTCAGAATGATGGTGGGACGCTCTGCGCGGAAATGCTCGCCCAGCGCTTCGCCCATCTTGAACAGCAGCGCCACATCAATGCGATGGTTCAGGAACATATCCACCTTGACGATGTCATCGCTGATGCCCCGTCCGAACTTTAAAATCGCTTCGTTCAGCTCTTTCATGCGCTTCTGCTCTCCCAGTTCTTATCTGCGTTCTCAAAAACACGAACATTCTTTTTGAAAACAGGATTATTATACGGCATTTCATTGACAAACGCAAGGGCAGATGGCGAAAAATTTGGCTGTTTCAGCAAAATTTACTTATTTTCCCGAATCACCCGAAAATTCTTGCACGATTTGCACAAAAATGTGTCGCTGAAAACGGTGCCTGCCTTGATTCGGCTCTTTTTCCCGCTCCCGCTCTTTTCGTTCGCAAAATCGGCATGAAAAAAGACCGCCGAAGCGGTCGATGCCGATGGCCGCTTCTTATACGTCGGGCAGCGCCTTGGTGTATTTTTGAATGGCCGCCGCCGCGTAGACCATGACCAGCAGCTCCGTTATGGGCATGGCCAGCCAGATGGAATCCGCGCCTGCGATGACGGGCAGAAGCAAAATCAGAGCGCCGCTGATGACCAGCCCCCGCGCCACGGAGACGATGAACGCTGCCTTCGGCCTCATGATGGCTTGGAAATAATAGGTCGAAAAAATGTTGAACGGAAGCAGCAGGAAGGACAGCGCATAGGTGCGGATGATGGCTGGCGCCATGGAAAGAATTTCCTGCGTCGGCGACATGAAAATGCGGATGTAGAGATTCGGGACGGCCATGCTGAGCGCCGTCCAGAACACGCCGAAGAATGCGGCCGTGCCAAGGGCAAATGAGAGCGTCTTTCGAATCCTTGTGCCTTTTCCCGCGCCGAAGTTGGTGGAAACGATGGGCTGCGCCGCCTGCCCCACGCTGTATGCGCAGCACTGCACAAAGGTGCTGACCTGAATGACGGGACCGTAAATCGCCAAGGCATTCGAACCGAGATGCGTCATAATCTGTCGGTTAAACAGCACGGTCAGGATGCCCATCGCCACGTCGATAAAGAAGGTGGAAAAGCCCGTGACGGAAATTTCGCGGAGCTTATGCATAAGTGCGTCCGTCTTGACCAAACGCAGGGTGTTTTTGCGGCGCATAAAGTGCGTCAGCATGACCGCAAAGGAAAGGCAGGAGCCGATGGCAGTCGCCAGCCCCGCGCCGTAAATGCCCATATCACAGGTGAAGACGAAGAAATAATCGCCGAAGACATTGAAAATGCCGCCGGACAGCACGCCGAAGGTCGCAAGGCTTGGAGCGCCGTCATTGCGCAGGAATGCCGCCAGCATCTGATTGAACAGAAACAGCGGGAAGACAAACTTGATGGTGTGCATATATTCCCGCGCCAATACGAGCAGCGCATCATCCGCGCCGAAGAAGGTCAAAAGCGGATTATCAAAACACAGAAGCCAGACCCACGCCAAAATGGAGAGAATGACAGAGCCGATGACAGACGCGGTAAAATATTGATTTTCGCTGCCGTCCGAACGGGCGCCGCTCCCGCGCTTGGCGCTGAAAATGACGCTCCCGCCGATGCCCATGAGCAGCCCTAGGCTGTAAATGATGTTCCAGACCGGCGCAACGACCGCCAGCGCCGCCGTTCCCTCCGGCCCGTGATACTGCCCGACCATCGCCGTATCCGCGATGGAATAGACAGACGAGACCAAAGCGCTCCCAAAGGCGGCGGACAGATACCGAAAGTAGAGGGGCTTTACGTTTCCTTCGAGCAAATTCATCAAACATACCTCCTTTTTCACGCAAAAAGGCCGGGCAAGAAACAGACATTTCAGTCTGCGCCTTGTCCGACCCATCGTTTCCGTGAACGAATCGCCCTCCGACGAACAAGAGGTATTGTAACAGATTCAAATTGATTGTCAAGGGGAAAATGAAGGTTTATTCGACAGGCAGATAAAAGGCGGCATCAGCCTGATTTTATTTGTATCAGTAATTTTCGGCGTTCACCTCAAAGTAGCTCTGCGGATGGTTGCAGGCGGGGCAGACCTTGGGCGCTTTTGTGCCGACCACGATGTGTCCGCAGTTGCGGCATTCCCACACCTTGACCTCGCTCTTTTGGAAGACCTCGGCCAGTTCGACGTTTTTGAGCAGGGCGCGGTAGCGCTCCTCGTGGTGCTTTTCGATGGCCGCCACCAAGCGGAAGCGGGCGGCCAAATCCTTAAAGCCTTCTTCCTCCGCAGTCTTGGCAAAGCCCTCATACATATCCGTCCACTCGTAGTTCTCGCCCTCGGCGGCGCTCTTAAGGTTTTCGGCGGTATTGCCGATGCCGTTCAGCTCCTTCAGCCACAGCTTGGCGTGTTCCTTTTCGTTCTCGGCGGTCTTCAGGAACAGGGCGGAGATTTGCTCATAGCCCTCTTTTTTGGCCACGGACGCAAAATAGGTGTACTTGTTCCGCGCCTGGGACTCGCCCGCAAAGGCGGCCTCCAGATTTTTCTCCGTCTGCGTTCCCGCGTATCTCGTCTTGCTCATGATGCTTCCTTCCTTTCATGGATGTTTTGTTTATGATGTACCCGCAAAACGGCGGGGCACAACACGCGATAATCATGAGACCTTCATAAACCTCGGCCCGTCATATCCGTTTCGGGCGACGCGCTCGTTCCACATGCGGACGGGGCGCACCCACAGCCCGAAATGTCCGTACTGCGCCTGATAGACCACCATCGGCATGAGCGTTTCCGAATGTACGGCAATGCCCAGCACCTGATACTCTTTGCCTTTAAAATGGCGGTAGCGTCCATTCGACACACGCTTTTCCCCGCTTCGGCGCGACAGCTCGCCGACAGCCTTGTCAAAGAGGGCATCCCTGCGCAAAGCAGCCGATAATTTTTCATCGGAAAGCAGCGTTTCCGGCAATATCCATCGGGTATGCTGCGCGGCCTGCGCCTGACTTGTTTCTATCAGATAAAGCTGCCTTCGGGCGTGATTATCCTCCTGCAAATCGGTCGCTAAGAGATGGACCGAAATGACATCCGGCAAAGCGCCGAGCGCCTGCTTTGCCAAGCGCCGGGCGGCCTCTTCGCCCGTTTCCGCCTGCAAGGCACAACCGCTGATGAACCGCCAAGCGGCGTCCTGCCCGCCCTGCAAAAGAAGCAGCTCGCCTTTTTCATTCATCGGCACGATGCCGATAAAGAGCTGCGGGGCATCCGCCGGAGCAGCCGCATCCTTGGCACAGCTTATTCCCGCTTCGCAGCCGCTTTTTCCATAAGCATCCTCTTGCATCATGCAAAGCTCACTCCTTATTTTTGCGGGCGGACGCCAGCCCCCGGAAGGAGAAGAACACCGTTGCCAGCGGCGGCAGGCGGAACGCGGCCTGATAGGGTCTGCCCATGAGCGCCTTCCGCTCTGCGTGAACGGGCAGGGTATTGATGACCCCGCTGCCCGCAAACCGTTCGTCATCCGTGTTTAAAATTTCCGTCAGTACGCCGTTTTTGGAAAGCGGGATGCGGTAGTCCTCATAGACCTGCGGCGTGAAGTTGGTCACGCACACGAGGGCGCGGCCGTGCTTGTCCCTGCGCATGAAGGACACAACGCTTCGCTCCTTGTCGTCCGCGTTGAGCCATTCAAAGCCGTCCCAGCTGTCGTCAATCTCATACAGCGCGGGGGTGGCTTGATACAGTGCGTTGATTGCCCGCACGCATTTCTGCATTTCGGGATGCTTTTCATACAGGAGCAAAAACCAGTCGAGCTGGTCGTCGTCCTTCCATTCGATGAACTGCCCGAATTCCCCGCCCATGAACAGCAGCTTTTTGCCCGGATGCGCAAGCTGATAGCCGTACAGCGCCCGCCAGCCGGCGAATTTCTGCCAGATGTCGCCGGGCTGCTTGTCCAGCATGGAATGCTTGCCGTGCACCACCTCGTCATGGGAAAACGGCAGGATGTAGTTTTCGCTGAAGGCGTACATCAGGGAGAAAGTCAGCTTGTCGTGGTGATATTTCCGATAGACGGGGTCTAATTTGATATACGCCAGCATATCGTTCATCCAGCCCATGTTCCACTTAAAGCCGAAGCCGAGCCCGCCCTGGTCGGTCGGTCGGGTGACGAGCGGATAGGCGCTGGATTCCTCGGCAATCATCTGCACGCCCGGAAACCGCGCATAGACCGTCTCATTCAGGCGTTTGAGAAAGGCGATGGCCTCATGATTCAGGTTTCCGCCGTCCTTGTTGGGCAGAAACTGCCCCGGCTCACGGCAGAAATCCAGATACAGCATACTGCTCACCGCATCGCAGCGCAGCCCGTCCGCATGGTACTGCTCAAACCAGAAGCAGGCGTTGGACAGGAGGAAGGAGCAGACCTCGCCGCGGCCAAAGTCAAACAGATGCGTCCCCCACTGCGGCATATCGCCGCGCAGGGGATCGGGATGCTCATACAGCGCCGTGCCGTCAAAGCGGCGCAGACCGGCCTCGTCCCGCGGGAAATGCGCGGGGACCCAGTCCAAAATCACGCCGATGCCCGCATTGTGCAGCCTGTCCACCAGCGTTTTGAAGCCCTCCGGCGAACCGTAGCGCGAGGTTGGGGCATAGTAGCCCGTCACCTGATAGCCCCATGAGCCGTCAAAGGGATGCTCCATCACGGGCAGAAATTCGACGTGCGTGTAGTGCATATCCAAGAGGTACGGAACGAGCAGGTCGGAAAGCTCCTCATAGGAATAAAGCGTGCCGTCCTCCCTGCGCCGCCATGTCCCCAAATGCATTTCATAAATGTTGACGGGGCTTCGGAAGATGTTTTTTCGCTTCCGCGCCCGCAGATAAGCGGCATCCGTCCATTGAAAATCATCCAGCTCATGGATTTTTCCCGCCGTGGACGGGCGTACTTCAAACAAAAAGGCATACGGGTCGGACTTTTCATGCCATTCGCCGTCCTCCCCCAGGATGGCGTATTTGTAGGTCAGCAGTTTTTCGGCGGCATTCGGGTATGCATAGCGCTTGGGGTCGCTGCTCACGTCAAACACCCGTGCGGGCAGACGCTTTTCCCAAATGCCGTCATACTGCTTGTCCATTGGACAGGCTTCCCTGTCCCACGCGCAGAATTCGCCTGTCAGACAGACCTTCCGCGCATTGGGCGCCCAGACGGAAAAACAGAAATAGTCCTCCCCGTCCATGTAAAGCCTGTGCGCGCCTAAAAAGCGGTATGCATCCGCGCATGTCCCCGCATGAAAGCTGTCGCGCATACGGCTGTCCGGCGGCGTGTAGCGCATGGCTGTCGCCTCCTCTTCTGTCATCTCGTCCCTTATGTATCATATCATAGCAGGAGAAAAAATTCCAGTACGCAAAAAAGGCAGGGCGTGTTAATTTTTTGAGAGAAGAAAGGACAGAAAATATCTGTCCGCACAAAAATTTAACATGAACTTTACACAACCTTGACGAACGGAGGCTAAACAGATATAATAATCTTGTTATATCAACTGACCGGAAGATTTTATCATCCCATGAATGCCCCGCGCAGATGAGTCGTTTTCGGCGCAAAGGCTGTGCGTGTGCCCAAAGGAGTTGTTCCCCATGTCACAGCAGTCCAAGCCCCAAAACGGCGCGCAGGTACACGCGCCCTCTTTGGGCGCACGGCGTTTCAAAAACAGGCTGCATAATGCGGTCACCAATCCGTACAACATCATCACCATCATCGCCATCCTTTTTTTGTGCTATCTGATTGTCGTGCCGCTGATTGAAATGATAAAGACGACCTTCACCTTGGCCAAGGCGGATCTGCGGCGCGTGAAGGGCGGAACGGTCGGCGAATTTACGCTGTATTATTGGAAGCGACTGCTGTTTAGCGATGTCTCGCGCAACCTGTTCTGGATGCCGCTGAAAAATTCGCTCATCATCGCCGTTTGCACCAGCGCCATTTCGATTACGATGGGCGCATTGATCGCGTGGCTGCTGGTGCGTACGGATCTGCCCGGAAAAAAGTTCTTTTCTTTGGCCGTCATCATTCCGTATATGCTGCCGTCATGGTGCAAATCCATGGCGTGGCTGTCCGTGTTCCGCAACGAGACCATCGGCGGAGCGGCCGGCTTTTTAAGCTATCTGGGCATCCGCTCGCCGGACTGGCTGGCGTATGGGCCGGTCGCCATCATCATCGTGCTGTCCATCCATTATTACGCCTATGCCTATTTGCTGGTCTCGGCGGCGCTCCGCTCCGTCAATTCCGAATTGGAGGAAATGGGGGAGATCGTCGGCGCGGGCAAGGGATTGATTCTGCGGAAAATCACTTTCCCGCTCGTGCTGCCCGCCATTTTGTCCAGCCTGATACTGACCTTCTCCAAGTCGATGGGCACGTTCGGCGTGCCGTCTTTTCTGGGGCTGAAGGTCAACTACTACACCATTTCGACCTCGCTGTACGCCACCATCCAGTCCCAGAAGGGGACGGGCTTTGCCATCAGCCTCGTGCTGATTCTGCTGGCCTCGGTCAACATTTTTATCAATCAGAAGCTCATCGGCTCGCGCAAGTCCTATGCCACCATCGGCGGCAAGGGAGGACGCTCCACGCCGCTGGCCTTGGGCAAATGGAAAGTCCCCATCGTGCTGGCGCTGGCGCTGTTTTTGCTGGTGGCCGTCGTGCTGCCGCTGGGCATCCTGCTCTACCAGACCTTCATGCTGCGGGCGGGCGACTACGGCCTGTCCAACTTTACGCTCCATTACTGGCTCGGCGAGGCCGACCCCGCCATTTCGGACGGGCTGCCCGGCGTGTTCAAATCCTCGCAGTTCTGGATGTATGTGAAGAACACGCTGATGCTGGTGGGGCTGACCTCTATTATCGCCACCATCTGCGGGCAGATGCTGGGCTACATCAACTCCCGCGGCCGCCGCTTAAAGAGCGGCAAGCTCGTAGAGCAGCTCGTCTTTATCCCTTATCTGATCCCCTCCATCGCCTTTGGCGCGATGTATCTGGCCATGTTCGCCACGCCCACGAAAATTACCCTCTTCGGCGCGGAGCTGACGCTGATTCCCTCTCTGTACGGCACATTCACCGTGCTGGTGCTGGTGTCCATCGTCAAGCATCTGCCGTTTGCCTCCCGCGCAGGCACATCCAATATGCTGCAAATCAGTATTGAATTGGAGGAGGCAGGCCAGCTTGCGGGCGCAAACTTCCTTACCCGCTTCTTCCGCATCGTGTTCCCGCTGGCCAAGAACGGCTTCATGAGCGGCCTGATGCTGATTTTGATCAGCATCATGAAGGAACTGGACTTGATCGTCATTCTGATGACCCCCTCTCAGGCCACGCTGCCATACATGGCGTACACCTATTCCACCTCCGGCTTTCAGCAGCCGGCGAGCGCGGTCGCCATTGTGATGTTCGTCATGGTATTCTTCTTCTATTGGATAGCCAATAAATTTTTCCACGCCGATATCGCCGGCGGGCTGGGAGGTTAAGCGCATATGAGCCGCATTGAACTGAAAGGAATCAATAAATTTTACGGCACGAATCATGTATTGAAGGATGTTGACCTCACCATCGAGGACGGCGAATTCATGACCCTGCTGGGTCCATCCGGCTGCGGAAAGACGACCACACTGCGCGTGGTGGCCGGCCTTGAAAAGCCGCAGAGCGGCGTGATTCTTCTGGACGGGAAGGAAATCGTCAACGCGGAAGCACAGTTTTTTGCCTCGCCCGCCAAGCGCGGCCTGAACCTTGTGTTCCAGTCCTACGCTTTGTGGCCGCACATGACGGTGTTTGACAATGTCGCCTTTGAGCTCAAGGTGCAGAAAATGCCCAAGGCTAAAATCAAGGAACTGGTGGACAGCGCATTGGACAGAATGCAGATACGTCAATACGCGGGGCGCTATCCTTCGGAGCTTTCCGGCGGACAGCAGCAGCGCGTGGCTATCGCCCGCGCCATTGCCTCATCGCCCAAGCTGCTTTTGCTGGACGAGCCGCTGTCCAATTTGGACGCCAAATTGCGCATTGATATGCGCAGCGAGCTGAAGCGGCTGCATCAGGAAATGGGGACGACCGTGATTTACGTCACGCACGACCAAGTGGAGGCGCTTACGCTGTCCACCCGCATCGCCATTTTCTTTGACGGCCATATTGAGCAGGTTGCTTCCCCGATGGAGCTGTACCAAAATCCCGCGACCCTGCGCGTGGCGGCGTTTATCGGCAACCCGCGCATCAACATAATTGACGGAACGGCGCGGGTGGAAAGCGGCAGAATGACCGTGGAAAGCGCCTTCGGCCGCCATGTGTTTGAGAAAACCGCCTTCACCGAGGCGGCGCCTGAAAGCGGCAAATTTGCCTGTAAGCTGGGATTCAGGCCGGAGCAGGTGGTTATTTCCAAAACAAAGACGGACGGCGCTGTGCAGGCGACGGTGTATTCCGGCATGCCCGCAGGCTCGGAAACGCTGGTGCAGCTCAGCGTGGACGGACATTCCTTCCTGGCCAAGCAGCTCGGCATCCGCCATTATAAGCCGGACGAAACGGTGTATCTGAGCATTGATGAAGACCTGCTGAATGTGTTTGACGCAGAGAGCGGCGCGCTGGTCAAGACAGCGCATACGGAGGAATGACGGACGGTTGCGACCTTCATATGGAACTATAAAAATGTGCGAAGCGGCGGATGCAAAGCCATATCGGGTATTTACGCGCTGTTTGGCGGCGCGTGACAAATACAAATATTTTTGGAGGGAGACACAGGCATGAAAAAACTATCCATTCTCCTGCTGGCACTGGTGCTGGCGCTGTCCATGACGCTCACGGCCTTCGCGGGCGACAAGGAAGACAAATGGGCCGAGGAAAACGGCCTGAACACGGATGAACCGATGGAGGAGCTGTACGAAAAGGCCAAGGCCGAGGGCAAGCTGACCATCTATACCATCTCCAGCCGCACCCAGACGGTCGCCAATGCCTTTATGGAAGAATATCCGGGCATCGATGTCGAGGTCTATGACATTTCTTCCGGTACGCTCAAGGAAAAGTTCATCACCGAGTACGAGTCCGGCATCCACACCGTGGATATCCTGCATTCCAAGGAGCAGGTCGGCGAATATACCTTTGAGCTGTTCGCCGAGGGCTGGCTGCATAACTATCAGCCCGCGTCCATCTTCGGCAATGTCGATGCGTCCTACATGACGTTGACCCCTCTGATGGTGGAGCTGAATCTGTGGTTCTACAACACCGAGGTCTATGATACCTGCCCCGTCACCTCCTGGTGGGATCTGACCAAGGAAGAATGGCGCGGCCGTGTGGTCTATCAGGATTCGGCGAGCAATGACGCCTACTGCGCTCCGCTGACTGCGATGGTGCAGCATGCGGACGAAATGGCCGCCGACTATGAGCGCGTCTTCGGCGAACCGATTCAGCTGGCCGATGACGAGCCGAATGCCGCCTATGCCTTCATTAAGCGCTTCCTGGCGAATGACCCCATCATGGCGAAGGGCTCTGACGAGGTCATCGAACTGGTCGGCGCAAAGGGACAGACCAATCCGCCGGTCGGCTATTCCTCCTCCGTGAAGCTGCGCAAGGTCAGCGACGGCTACGCGCTGGGCTACACCCCCACTTCCATGAGCGTTTCTAACGGCATCCCCGCGCTGAACTTCGTGTCCATCGCCAATGAATGCGAGCATCCGAATGCGGCCAAGCTGTTCATCAAGTACTGGCTGGGCGGCGAGGATGGGCAGGGTCAGGGCTATGCGCCGCTGGTCTCCCTCGGCTCCTGGTCTGTCCGCCCCGAAAATCCGACGGCGGAGGGTAATGTGCCCCTGTCCGAAATCCCGCTGTGGGATATTGACTTTGAGTATATTTACGAGAACATCGAGGATGTCCGCGACTACTGGATCGCACACCGCAACTAAACGGTCAGGGCGTCACCGCTCATTCGGCAGGTGTTCAATGCGCGGTGATGTCTCGGATGAAAAAGCGCAATATATGCTTGGCGGAGGCCGACGGCCTCCGCTTTCTGCTGTGCCTCTTGCAATTTTTTGCTCTGATTGTTATGATAGAGGAGGCGAAGGCGAGGAATTTCGAAGGAGGAGATGTGCGCATGAACGTTGTGGACATCATCATTTTGGCCGTGCTGGGGCTGAGCGTCATCTACGGCTTTTATCGCGGCTTTGTGCAGACGGTGCTGAACGTCGCCTGCCTGCTCGTGTCCGTTTTTCTGGCGTTCACCTTTTCGGGGCAGCTTGCGGATGCCGTGCGCAGCAATGAGGGCGTGACCTCGACGCTGGCCACCTATACGGATGCCGTAGCGCGGGTGGGCGATTATGATTTGGCCGGCTCCGAGGTGTCCGGCATTTCGGAATCGCTGATTTCCAAGGTGCTGGAGAGCGTTGACCTGCCGGAATCCATCGCCAATATTTTAAAGAACAATCTGGAAAGTCAGGCGTTTGCGGGAACGTCCCTCAGTACGGTAAACGACTATGTGTCCAACACCGTGGTGGCTGTGGCGGTCAATGTGCTGTGCTTCCTTGTGTGCCTGTTTGTGTCCTATGCGGCGCTGTCCGTCATCGTGAGCCTCATTCAGCATGTGTTCCGCTTTCCGCTCCTGCGCACGCTGGATTGGCTGGCGGGCGGCGCGTTCGGGCTCTTGCGCGGCGCACTGCTTCTGTATGCGCTCTTTCTGGTCGTGCCGGTGCTTTCCACCATCATCCCGCTGGATGCGTTCAACGAGACCATAGCCCAAAGCCGATTCGCACCGTTCTTCTCCTCGGACGGCTTCTTCGCAAGCGTGATCGCCGGCAAGCTGTTTTGAAGCCTTGCCGCACAGTTATCGGCAGTCTGCTTTGGAAGACTCTGAAAGCCCTTCGGTTTTCCGGCCTTCGCGCAGCTGCTTCATGCAAAAATCCTTAATTTTAAAATGAAAGCCGGTATTTTTTCTTATGTCCTCTAAAAACATCCGCTACCTTGTTTTGACCGCGGCGATTGCGGCGCTGTATGCCCTGCTGACGCTGATTTTACCGCTCAATATCGCCGGTGTGCAGCTTCGCGTGTCCGAGGCGCTGACGCTGCTGCCCGTATTGACGGACGCGGCCGTGCCGGGACTGGCGATGGGCTGCGTGATTGCCAACTTCTTACAGGGCGCACCGCTGCCGGACGTCATCTTCGGCTCGCTGGCGACACTCATCGCGGCGCTTTTGACGCGCCGCCTGCGCAAAAAAATCTATCTGGCCGCGCTCATGCCCGCGCTGTCCAACGGGCTGATTGTAGGAGCGCTGCTCACCTATGTCTATCACGCCCTGCCGCTCTGGCTTTCCGTCCCGTCCGTTGCGGCGGGCGAGCTGGTCATCTGCTACGCACTGGGCATCCCGATGCTGCGCGCCTTGGATACAACGAAGCTGTTTGGCAAATGAAGGCGCGTTCGAGATGAACCCCGCCGAAAAATACGCAGACTTGTTCGGAAAGAGCATTGTTTGAAAAAAGAATGATTTCCCTGCTGTACAAAAAAGCGAATCGGTGATAAAATGCGTGGGCAACGAATTTCGGAGGCGAAGGACATGAAGCCCACGTATCAACGGACGATGACGGCCTGCTTTATCGGCTACATCGTGCAGGCAGTGGTCAACAATTTTGTGCCGCTGCTGTTTGTGACCTTTCAGAACACCTATCAAATCCCTTTGACCGGCATCACGCTGCTGATCACCATCAACTTTGTCATTCAGATGCTGGTCGACCTCTTGTCCGCGAAATTCGTGGATAAAATCGGCTACCGCACCGCCGTTTTGCTGGCGCACGGCTGCGCCGCGCTGGGGCTGGGGCTGCTGACCGTCCTGCCGGAGCTGTTTTCGGATGCGTTCACGGGCATTTTGATTCCCGTCTGCATCTATGCCGTCGGCGGCGGGCTGATTGAGGTGCTGATTACGCCGATCTTGGAGGCGTGCCCGACCGACAACAAGGAAAAGGCGATGAGCCTTCTGCACTCCTTTTACTGCTGGGGACATATGGGCGTGGTGCTGCTGTCCACGGTTTTTTTCGCCGTCTTCGGCATTGAGAAATGGAAAATCATGACGTGGATTTGGGTGCTGATTCCCGTCTGCAATATGCTTCTTTTTGCGAAAGCGCCGATTTATTCACTGACCGCCGAGGGCGACAAGGGTCTGAGCATCAGGGAGCTGTTCTCCATGAAGCTGTTCTGGCTGCTGCTGTTGATGATGACCTGCGCCGGCGCGAGCGAGCAGGCGGTCAGCCAGTGGGCTTCAACCTTTGCCGAACAGGGGCTTGGGGTCAGCAAGACCGTCGGAGATTTGGCAGGGCCGATGGCTTTCGCCTTCCTGATGGGCACATCCCGCCTGATTTACGGAAAATTCGGCGATAAACTGAACATGGACCGCTTTATGAGCTTCAGCATTCTTTTGTGCATCGCGTCCTATCTGTGCATTTCGCTCGTGCCGAATCCTTATGTCAGTCTGATAGGCTGCGCGGTCTGCGGCTTTTCCGTGGGCATTCTGTGGCCGGGAACGTGCAGCAAAGCGTCTGCCGCCATTCGGCGCGGCGGAACGGCGATGTTTGCGCTGCTGGCGCTGGCGGGAGACATCGGCTGCTCCGGCGGGCCGACGCTGGCGGGCTTTGTGTCCGGCGCACTCGGCAATGACCTGCGCATGGGCATCTTGGCGGCACTCATTTTTCCCGTGCTGCTGCTGTTCGCCCATTATTCCCTGCGGAAGAACACGAAAAAAGATTGAGGCGTCACCGCACAACGATGCGCCTCTAAGGAGCCTTGCCTCCATCTTCGATAAAGGCATCGGCAGGCTGCCGCTTTTCGGCGTGGAAACCCCTTCGGTTTTCACTTATTCGCACGTCTGCTTCCCTCCGAAATTGTGACTTAGGCTTTCTTTTTCCGTATCCTTTTGAACACCAAATACACAACGGAACACACGACGAGCAGGGCGCTGAGCGCCTGAGAAACGCGGACGCTGCCAAGCATCAGGCTGTCGCTCCGCAAGCCTTCAATCCAGACCCGCCCAAGCCCGTACAGGATAAAATACAGCGGCAGACCATCACCCGTCTGCCATTTTTTTCGTGTCAGCCAAAGAATGAAAAAGCCGATGATATCCCAGAGCGATTCGTAAAAAAAGGTCGCCTGATACCAGCCTTCGCCGATTTGGACGGCATAGGGAAAGAATTGCAGGGCAGTCTCGGTGACGGCATTTCCGTAGGCTTCGCCGTTAAAGAAGTTTCCCCAGCGGCCAATCGCCTGTCCCAGCAGCAGCGACGGCGCGGCCATGTCGCCCAGCGCGGCAAAGGGAACACGCCGCACCCGCGCCAGCACGAGCGCCGCCAGCGCCCCGCCGAGGATGCCGCCGTAGATCGCCAGCCCGCCCTGCCAGACATACAGAATGCTGAGGAGGTCGTCTTTATACAAGTCCCACCGGAAGGCGACATAATAAAGCCGTGCGCCGACCAGCGCCGCCGGCACGCAGCACAGCGCGAAATCATAGGAAATGTCCTTCGGCAGGCCGAGCCGCGCTTCATTGCTCGCGCACAGCCGCACGCCTGCATAAATCGCCAGCGCAATCAGCAGCCCGTAGACCGAAAACCGACCAAACAAAACCATGCGTGCTCCCTCCCAAGCATATTATAAAAAAGCGGGATGGGTTTTGCAAGATTGAATGCGGGCATGGAAAGAGTTTCGCATAGACAAAATGAAGGCGCGTCATGCCGAATGAATTGCAGTGCCATGAAAATCAACCATAAAAAAGAGGCTGCTTCGGACAAGACAGCCTCTGAATACGTTTTCAATCAGTTTCGGAACGGTTAAAACGCAGTTTTTTGCGCAAGGTAGCTCTTCAGCTCGCTGACGGCGATGCGCTCCTGCTGCATGGTGTCGCGGTCGCGGACGGTGACCGTGTTGTTTTCCTGTGTGTCAAAGTCCACCGTGATGCAGAACGGCGTACCGACTTCATCCTGACGGCGGTAGCGCTTGCCGATGGAGCCGGTCTCGTCATAATCCACCATGAAATCCTTGGCCAAGTCCTGATAGATGGAGGAGGCCAAATCACCCAGCTTGTTCTTTTGCAGGGGCAGCACGGCGGCCTTGAAGGGAGCGAGCGCGGGATGCAGGTGCAGGACGACGCGGGAGTCGTTCTCAAGCTGCTGCTCCTCGTAGGCATTGCACAGGAATGCCAGCACCATACGATCCACGCCCAGCGACGGCTCGATGCAGTACGGCACGAACTTTTCGTTGGTCACGGGGTCTAAGTATTCCAGCGCCTTGCCGGAATGCTCCGAATGGCGGGACAGGTCGTAATCCGTGCGGTCGGCCACGCCCCAAAGCTCGCCCCAGCCGAAGGGGAAGAGGAACTCAAAGTCCGTCGTCGCCTTGGAATAGAAGGCCAGCTTCTCCGGCTCATGGTCGCGCAGACGCAGCGACTCCTCCTTGATGCCCAAGGACAGCAGCCAATTGCGGCAGAAGGAGCGCCAATAGCCGAACCATTCCAAGTCCTCGCCGGGCTTGCAGAAGAACTCCAGCTCCATCTGCTCAAACTCGCGGACGCGGAAGATGAAGTTGCCGGGGGTGATTTCGTTGCGGAAGGACTTGCCGATTTGCGCAATGCCGGCGGGCAGCTTCCTGCGGGTGGAGCGCATGACATTCAGGAAGTTGACGAAAATGCCCTGCGCGGTTTCGGGACGCAGATAGATTTCATTGGCGCTGCCCTCGTTCACGCCTGAATAGGTCTTGAACATCAGGTTGAACTGGCGGATGCCGGTGAAATCCTTTTTGCCGCAGACGGGACAGACAATATCATGCTCGGCGATATATTGTTCCAGCTCGGCGTTCGTCCAGCCGTCGCCGGTCACCGCGCCGTGCGTAAAATCCTCGATCAGCTTATCGGCGCGGAAACGCGCCTTGCACACCTTGCAGTCCATCAGCGGGTCATTGAAGCCGCCGACGTGACCGGAGGCCACCCACACTTCCCGGTTCATCAGAATGGCGCTATCCAGGCCGACATTGTACTTGTTTTCCTGAACAAATTTTTTCCACCACGCCCGTTTGACGTTGTTTTTCAATTCCACACCCAGCGGGCCGTAATCCCATGAATTAGCAAGACCGCCGTAAATTTCACTGCCGGGGAAAATAAAGCCGCGGTTTTTGCACAGCGCGACCAGCTTGTCCATCGTCAACTGCTCGGACATACTCATGCCTCCTTCGCATAGATGGTATTATCATAGACTTTTTCGCATTTTTTGTCAACATTTTTGCCGTGCGCAAATCATTTGGTCAGAGGTACAGCTGCGGCGCTTTTTCACGCCTTTTTACAGCTCATGATAATAGGGGCAGATATCCTCATAACGGCCGTCCTTCATGCGGAAACCCTTGGGGATAGTGCCGAGGCGGATAAAGCCGAGCCGCTCGTAGAGGTGGCGGGCATGGATGTTGGAGGCAACGACCGCATTGAATTGCAGGATGCGGAAACCGTGCGCCGCGCCCTGCTTCAGGCAGTCGGCGACAAGCTTTTCGCCGATGTGCAGTCCCCGCACATCACGGCTGACGGCATAGCTGGCATTGCAGATATGTCCGCAGCGCCCGACGTTGTTCGGGTGCAGGATATAAAGCCCGTAAACCCGATTGTCAGCATCAACGGCCACGGCGTTATAGGTCTGCGCGGCAAAAAAATCGCGGCCGGTCTCGGCAGTCAGCAGCTCCTCCTGCGGAAAGGCAGTGCCGTCCTCCACCACCTCGTTCCAAATGCGTATCATGTCCGGCAGGTCGCGCTC
>CAVFWQ010000008.1:0-18991 GCA_963626285.1 bacterium
ACATTTTGACCGCATTATCCTATTGACATAACAAATTTTGACATATACAATGAACTGCGGATCGGAAATTTATGAATTGCTTATGCAAAACGGAGGATGACTATGCAGACGCAGAGCCAAGATATCAGTTTCCTTATCAAGCGAATCAACGACAAACTCAGCCGTTTCGGGAACGAACAGATGCACAATTCGGGCATGACTTTTTCGCAGATGCGGGTCATCTCCTATCTCAAGGAGCATCAGAACGAAAAACGCGCCCAGAAGGATATTGAAGAGTTTTTCGGCGTGTCCCACCCCACGGTCGTGTCCATCATTCAGCGTTTGGAGGAGCGCGGACTCATTAAGAGCGTTGTGGACTCCAACGACCGCCGCGTCAAGAATCTCTCCCTCACCCCTGCCGGTGACGCGCTGGTCTCCGACGCCTCCAAGCAGCGCGAGCATATGGACGCCTCCCTGCTGAAGGGGCTTGAGCCGGAGGAAGTCGATGAGCTGCGCCGGCTGCTGAACCAAATCGTCCAAAACTTATAATTATTCATTCCGGAAATAAACGAACGCTCTCCTTCGCCGCATGGCAATGGAGAGCGTTTGCTATATAACCGAAGCAACACAAAGCAGGTTTTGAAAAACCGTGCAAAACGGTCATCATAAAACGGTCATCATTTAGATATATGCCGAAAGCCTCTTTATCGTGCGCTCATTTCATTTCTTCATCGGGTTCGGCCATGCGATAGCCGACCCCGACCTCGGTGAAAATGTACTGCGGGTCAGCCGGAGATGCCTCAATCTTGCGGCGGATGTTCGCCATATTGACGCGCAGGATGCGGTTATCATCCTTCTTATAAGGCCCCCACAGATTCTTCATGATAAAATCATAGGTCAGCACCCGTCCCGCATAGCGCGAAAGCAGGGCGACGAGGCGGTATTCCCCCTGCGTCAGCTTGGCGTCCTGCCCGTTCACATAGACGCGGTATTTGTCATAATCCACCACCAGCCCGCCGCAGACGAATTTCCCGCCCGGCTCCTGTGTGCTGTTCCCGTTCGCATGGCGCAGCGCCATCCGCATCCGCGCCAAAAGCTCCGAAGAGCCGAAGGGCTTGGTGATATAATCATCCGCGCCGAGGTCGAGCGCCTCCACCTTGTCGCGCTCATTGGTGCGCGCCGAAAGGATGATGACGGGCGCGGACGACCATGTGCGGATGGTGGTCAAAACAGTCGTTCCGTCCATATCCGGCAGCCCCAAATCCAGCAGGATGATATCGGGGCAGTAGGAGGCCGCCATGCTCAGCGCCTGCGCGCCGGTGCGGGCATCCAGCACGTCATACTGATTGGCGCCCAGAATGGTGGAGAGCAGCTTTTGAATGCTGGCGTCGTCCTCAATAATCAATACTTTCAGAGCCATCTTGAATCTCCTTTTCAGGCAGCGTGAAGGTGAATACGGCGCCGCCGGACTTGGCGTTTTCCGCCGTCATGATGCCGCCGTGCGCCGAAATGATGCTGTAGCAGACGCTTAATCCGATGCCCATGTTGCGCTTTTGGTCCGTTCCGTGCTGGGATGAGCCGAGCGTGCCGGAAAAAATCCGCGGAAGAATGTCCTTGCGGATGCCGCAGCCGTTGTCCTTGACGGAGATGGTCACGGTGCTGCCGTCATGCCTCGTGGAAATGGTAATCTCCGTCGTCGTGTGCCCGTGATATACGGCATTTTCCATGATGTTCTGAAGCACCTGCTCGATGAGCACCGCATCCATATCCGCCATCATGATGTCCTCACAGGGCACGGTGCGCACGGCAATCATCGGAAAATGCTTGCGGAATTTGGTGACGGCCTCGGAGATGACGTCCTCCACCACCTCCGTCTCCAGCGTCAGGGGCGCGGAGCCCTCGCCGATGCGGGTGATGGCCAGCAGGTTTTCCACCATGCGGAGCAGCCACTGGGCGTCCTGATGCGCGGCCTTGAGCAGCTCCAGCTGCTTTTCACGCGGCAACTCGTTGTCCATCATTGCGCCGGTCGAGCCTAAGATGGAGGTGAGCGGGGTGCGCAGGTCGTGGGACACGGCCCGCAAAAGGTTGGCGCGCAGCTTTTCTTTCTCCGCCTCCAAACGCACCTGCTCCTGCCGCTTGATTTTCGTGGTCAGGACGCTGACAATCATGGCCACGGTCAGCATGGTCAGAAACGTTAAAAGATATCCGGACAGGGTGAAATTAAAGGCGAAAAACGGATAGGTGAACGCATAATTGACCGCAAAGACAGAAAACACGGCAGCGGAAACGCCGTAGATATAGCCGTCTGTCAAACGGGAAATCAGCAGAACCGCCAGCACAAAAATCAGCGATGCGCCGTTCATATTGCTGTCCAGCGTCTGCGATGCCATGCCGCTGTTCAAGGGGCGCAGCATGATGAGGGACAAAAACGCCGCCGCCGACAGGATGCCAACGGTCAGCAGACAGTTTTTGAAGACCTTTCTTCCGTTCATGCGGCCGCCTCTCCCCCGTTCCAGCCTGCGCCGAAGCATCGCAGCAGCGGCGCATATGCATGCATATCCGTGTTGATTATACCAGAAAAACGGCCGAATGAACATTGCTTTCCTGACTCGAAGCGGAATTTAGCGTATTCTTAACGAAAATATTTTAAAATTCAGCAATCAATCGGCCTTTTTCCCCTGTACTTTACGGCTGATTTGCGTTATAATCAAAAATGCGTTTTCATGCATCTGCAGAAAGGAAGGGACGTTTACCTTGGACATTCTCTTTAAGTATGTGTCGTATCTTCAGTGGCAGCACGTTGTCATGTGGGTCATCGGCGGAGTGCTGATTTACCTCGCCATCAAAAAGGACATGGAGCCTACGCTGCTGCTGCCGCTGGGCTTTGGCACGATTCTTGTCAATCTTCCCCTGTCCGGCGCAATCACCCAAGGCACGGAGGCCGGTGCGCTGAGCGTCCTGTATGACGCCGGCATCAGCAACGAGCTGTTCCCGCTGATTTTGTTCATCGGCATCGGCGCGATGATTGATTTCGGCCCGCTCCTGACCAACCCCAAGCTCATGATTTTCGGCGCGGCGGCGCAGTTCGGCATCTTCTTCACCCTGTGCCTTGCGTCCATGTTCTTCCCGCTCAAGGACGCGGCCTCCATCGCCATCATCGGCGCGGCGGACGGCCCGACCTCCATCGTCGTGGCGCAGAAGCTGGGCTCGAAGTATTTAGGCGCCATCATGGTCGCCGCGTATTCCTATATGGCGCTGGTGCCCATCATCCAGCCGCCTGTCATTAAGCTGCTCACCTCCCGCCGCGAGCGGCTGATTAAAATGCCCTATGAGCAGAAGCAGGTCTCGCAGACCACCCGCGTTCTGTTCCCCATTATCATCACGCTGGTCGCCGGCATGGTCGCGCCCGCGTCCGTCTCGCTGATCGGCTTCCTCATGTTCGGCAACCTGATTCGTGAGTGCGGCGTGCTGAATTCCCTCTCCGAAACGGCGCAGAAGGTGCTGGCCAATCTCATCACCATCTTCCTCGGCCTGACCATCGCGACCCAGATGCAGGCAGACAAATTCCTCCAGCCCGAAACCCTGCTTATCCTGTGTCTCGGTCTGGTGGCGTTCGTGTTCGATACGGCCGGCGGCGTGCTGTTCGCCAAGCTGCTGAACCTGTTCCTCAAAAAGAAGATCAACCCCATGATCGGCGCGGCCGGCATCTCCGCCTTCCCCATGTCCGGACGCATCGTGCATAAGATGGGTCTGAAGGAAGACCCGCAGAACTTCCTGCTTATGCAGGCCATCGGTGTCAACGTCTCCGGTCAGATCGCCTCCGTCATCGCCGGCGGCCTGATCCTGAACTTCTTCCTGTGATTAAAACAGAGAAAGGAATAGCGCTATGACCTTTCAACCGCTGAATTTTATCCATAATCTGAAATACATGGGGCTTGGTATGCTGGGCATTTTCATCGTCATCGGCGTCATCATTCTGGCGACGGTCGTGCTGAACAAGGTCACCGTCAAAAAGAAAAGTTAAACAGCCCTTCCTCGCCCGATTCGTTCACTCGAACGAATCGGGCGTTTTTTGTTTTTTCCTGTTCATCCGCCGAATTTTGTGGTATAATACAGATGCATCGGCTGAACGGCAGAGCCGGTCGTCCGTCTTCTTCGCCCCAAGTGCGCGTCATACGGGGCTGAGAGAAATGCCGCGTAACCGTGAAGCATCCCTTGCGGGCAAGGCCATGCGCCTGGCTCAAGAGTGAAAGGAGGCACATATGGGCAGTTTTGAGTACGGGTAGAGCGGAAAGCATGTTTCTGCGCTGCTCTGTTTTTTCGTTTGGAGAATGTTTATGTCAGAGAGAATCGGTTTTGTCGGGCTGGTGCTCGGCGACCTCAGCTATGCCCCCCGCGCCAATCAGGTGATAGCGCAGTATCAGGACATCGTGGAGGGACGTATCGGCATCCCCGACCATGAAAACAGCATGGGCGTTGTGGGGCTGATTGTGCGCGGCGAGGATGTGCGCGTGTCGCAGCTCACCGCGAAGCTGGGCAACATTCCCGGCGTACAGGTCAAAAGCGCCATGACTGCGCAAAAATCAAAACAAGAAGGAGAAGCAAATCCATGAAAAAGACTTTTCGTTATCTTTCCGCTCTGCTGCTGGCTTTGATGCTGACCGTTTCCCTGTCCGCCCCCGCGTTGGCAGACACCGTGCGCGTGGCAGCCTTAAAAGGGCCGACCGGCATGGGCGTTGCCCACATGATCGCCGCCAATGACGGCACCTACGAATTTCAGCTGGCCGGCGCGCCGGACGAGCTGACGGGCGCGGTCATCAGCGGCTCGGTCGATATTGCCGCCGTGCCGACCAACTTGGCCGCCGTCCTCTACAACAAGACGCAGGGCGGCGTGAAGCTGCTGGCGCTCAACACCCTGGGCGTTCTCTATGTGTTGGAAAAGGGCGAAACGGTGCATTCCGCCGCTGATTTGGCGGGCAAGACCGTTGTAGCCTCCGGCCAAGGCTCTACGCCGGAATATGTGCTGAACTATATCCTTGAAAAGCAGGGCGTTCAGGATGTGACAATTGACTGGCGCAGCGAGCACAGCGAGGTCACGACGCTGGCCGCAAGCGGCATGGCGGACATCGTGCTTGTGCCTGAACCGCATGTCACGGCGCTCATGACGAAAGACCCATCCTTCCGCATCGCGCTGGATGTGACCGAAGAATTTGCCGCTGCCGCCGCCTTGGACGGCAGGGAGGGCACGGTGCTTTCGATGGGCTGCTTCATCGTGCGCACGGATTTCTTAGAGAATCATCCGGATGCCGTGGCTCGTTTCATGGAGGATTGTGCGCAGTCCATCGCCTATGCCAATGAAAACGTGGCTGCCGCCGCGCAGGAAATCACGGATGCGGGTATTCTGGCCAGCGCCAAGGTCGCCGAAAGCGCCATCCCGAAGTGCCACATGGTGTTCATTGCCGGCGAAGAAATGAAGACGCAGGTCGCTCCGCTGTTTGATATTCTCTATGCCGCAAACCCCGCCTCCGTGGGCGGCGCCGTGCCGGACGATAATTTCTACTATATTTCCTAAATGCCCTCAGCCAATGCTCTCGTTCGCGTCTTCATCCCAAGTTTTATTCTGCGGGAATCTGCCTTTTGGCAGATTCCTTTTTTGGTCTATTTGCATTCCCGAAAAACACATATGGGAATTATCTTTCCGATATGGACAGGAGCGGACGTTTGCGTCCGTTCTGCGCTGTTTTTTTGCTGTGTTTTGCCCGCATACCCTTGACAAAACGCATGTTTTTTGTATGATAAACAAGGCGTTGCAATCACAGCGGCGCTGCTTTTCTATTATGAAATGAGGTGAAGTGCATGAGTCATACCAAACTGCCGCAGGGGTATCGATCCAATCTGAATCTGTATGACACACAGGAAGCCATTGAGCTGATCAAAAAGACCTTCCAGAGCAATTTAAAGCATGCGCTGAATCTCAAGCGCGTGTCCGCTCCCTTGTTCGTGGACGGCGCATCGGGCCTGAATGATAACCTGAACGGCGTCGAGCGTCCCGTTTCCTTCGATATTCTGGAAACAGGCGCGGAGGCGGAGGTCGTGCATTCGCTCGCCAAATGGAAGCGCATGGCGCTCAAGCGCTACGGCTTCCCCGTAGGCGAGGGTCTGTACACCGACATGAACGCCATCCGCCGCGATGAGGAATTAGACAACCTGCATTCCATTTATGTGGACCAGTGGGACTGGGAGAAGGTCATCCGCGACGAGGACCGTAATTTGGACACGCTCAAGGATGCCATGCGCCGCATCGTAACGGCCATCTGCGTAACGCTGGACATGATCAAGTGGACGTATCCGCAGATTCCCGTCACCCTGGAGCGCGATATTTCCTTTATCACTACGCAGGAATTGGAGGATATGTATCCAGACCTGACCCCCAAGGAGCGCGAAAACAAGTACCTGAGAGACCATCACACGGCGGGTATCCTGCAAATCGGCAAGACGCTGAAGAGCGGCATCCGCCACGACGGTCGTGCGCCGGACTATGACGATTGGGAGCTGAACGGCGACATCATGTTCTACAATGAGCTGCTGGACTGCGCCTTTGAGGTTTCCTCGATGGGCGTGCGCGTATCGCCCGAATCCCTGGACAGGCAGCTCACCTTGGCCGGCTGCGATGACAGGCGTTCGCTCCCGTTCCACAAGGCGCTGCTTGCCGGCGAACTGCCCGCCACAATGGGTGGCGGCATCGGCCAAAGCAGGATGTGCATGCTCCTGCTTCACAAAGCGCACATCGGCGAGGTGCAGTCGTCCTATTGGGACTTGGAAACGCGCACAGGCTGCGAAGAAAACGGCATCACACTGCTATAACAAACAGAAGGGGCTGACATGATGATGGCTGGAATACAGGAAATTTTCGGGTCGATGGTGTTTAATGATGCAGTCATGCGCCAGCGGCTGCCGCACGATACCTACCGCGTCCTGCACAGGACGTGCAGCGAGGGGCGCAGCCTTGACCCCGATGTCGCCGGCGTTGTCGCCAATGCGATGAAAGATTGGGCGATTGAAAAGGGCGCGACTCACTTCACGCATTGGTTCCAGCCGATGACGGGCGTGACCGCCGAGAAGCATGACAGCTTCATCACCCCCATTCAGGGCGGCGGCGTCATCATGGAGTTTTCCGGCAAGGAGCTTGTCCGCGGCGAGCCGGACGCCTCCTCCTTCCCCTCCGGCGGCCTTCGCGCCACCTTTGAGGCACGCGGCTACACCGCATGGGATCCGACCAGCTACGCCTTCGTCAAGGATAATACGCTCTATATCCCGACGGCCTATTGCAGCTACGGCGGGCAGGCGTTGGATCAAAAAACGCCGCTCCTGCGGTCAATGGAGGCGCTCAACCGTCAGGCGCTGCGCATTTTGAAGCTCTTCGGCCGCCCGGATCACCGCGTGTTCAGCACCGTCGGCGCAGAGCAGGAATATTTTCTGATTGACCGCTCCCTGTACAGAAAACGGCGCGACCTCATGTACTGCGGCCGAACGCTGTTCGGCGCTCGTCCGCCCAAGGGACAGGAGCTGGACGACCATTTCTTCGGCTCAATCAAGCCGCGTGTCAAGGCGTTCATGCGCGATGTGGACGAGGAGCTTTGGAAGCTCGGCGTGCTGTGCAAGACCGAGCATAACGAGGTCGCGCCCGGACAGCATGAAATGGCCTCCATTTACACGACAGCCAACATCGCCTGCGACCACAACCAGCTCACGATGGACGTGATGCGCCGCGTGGCCGCCAGGCACGATTTGGCCTGCCTGCTGCATGAGAAGCCCTTTGCGGGCGTCAACGGCTCCGGCAAGCACAACAACTGGTCCTTGGCGACTGACCTTGGCTTCAATCTCTTGGAGCCGGGCGAAACGCCGGCTGAAAACGCGCAGTTCCTGCTGTTCCTGATGGCCATTGTGCGGGCCGTTGACCTGCATTCCGACCTGCTTCGCATATCGACCGCCAGCGCCTCCAACGACTGTCGCTTGGGCGGGAGCGAGGCGCCGCCCGCCATCATCTCCGTCTACCTCGGCTCCGAGCTGTCCGCCGTGCTGGACGCGCTGGAAAACCATCGGGCGTATACGGCGACCGGCAAGGTGGAAATGAATGTCGGCGTCAAGACCCTGCCGCCGATCCCCAAGGATACGACCGATCGCAACCGCACCTCGCCGCTGGCGTTCACGGGCAACAAGTTTGAATTCCGTATGCCCGGCGCGTCCATGTCGGTCAGCGATGCCAACGTCATGCTGAACACCATCGTGGCGGATTCCCTGCGCGCATTCGCCGATAGGCTCGAAAAAGCGGACGACCTCCGCGCCGCCGTGGAGCAGCTCATCATCGACAACATCACCGAGCACAAGCGCATCCTCTTTGACGGCAACAACTACTCCGAGGAGTGGAAACAGGAGGCGGAAAAGCGCGGGCTGCGCAATCTGGCCTCCGTGCCGGATGCCGTTCCCTATCTCATCAGCGAAGAAAACATCGACCTCTTCGAGGGCCTGAAGGTCTTTTCGCGGCAGGAAATCATCAGTCGGTACGAAATCATGCTGGAGAACTACTGCAAGGTGGTCTCCATCGAAGCGCATACCATGCTGGACATGACCGGCCGCCTGTTCGTTCCCGCCATCATCCGCTATAAGAAAGACCTGGCGCAGGCTGCCAGCATGCAGAAAATCGTCCTGCTGGACGAAGCGCCCGTGGCCGAGGAAGGGCTTCTCAAGGATATGGCGCAGACGCTGCAGACCGTCTTGGACAGGCAGGCGAAGCTGAGTTCCGCCCTGTCGCTGGCCGAAAAGGAGCAGGACGAGCTGATGAAGGCCCGCGCCTTCCATGATGTCGTCCTGACTGCCATGAGCGCCCTGCGCGCCGCCGTGGACTCTGCCGAGGGAAAAACGGACGCTGCGCTTTGGCCCGTCCCGACCTACGGCGATTTGATGCATCTTGTATAATGCAGCCATACCGCAAAGGCACTGCCGGGAAATTCCGGCAGTGCCTTTTTCAAGGTATGAAGATAAAAGAACACCCCGTATTCGTTCGTGCCGAACAAATGCGGGGTGTTTTGCATGGCTCTGATCATTCGTTGATGGTGATGCAGCCGCAGGGACAGTTCTTGACGCATTCGCCACAGCGGGTGCATTTGGTCTCATCGATCTGTGCGAAGCCGTTCTCCACATGGATGGCATCGTACTGGCAGGTCTTTTCGCAGCGCTTGCAGGCGATGCAGGCCTTCATGCAGGCCTCACGCGCCACACGGCCCGAATCGCTGTTTCGGCAGCGGACGATGACGCTCTTTTCCTTCGGCCAAAGCTGAATGACCCCTCGGGGACAGGCCTTCTGGCACAGGCCGCAGGCCGTGCATTTGTTCTGGTCGATGACGGCGAGGCCGTTCTCAATGCGGATGGCGTCAAACTTGCAGACGTCCATGCAGTCGCCCAGGCCGACACAGGCGAACCGGCACATTTTCGGGCCGCCGACCATCTGCGCCGCCATCTGGCAGCTCTTATAGCCGTCATACTCATAGCGCTCCTTGGCAACGCCGCATTCGCCTTGGCAAATGACACGCGCCACACGCGGGGTCTGGCTTTCGGCAGTCACGCCCATAATCTCGGCGACCTGAGCCGCCACCTTCGCGCCGCCCGCCGAACAGCCGTTTACGGGCGCTTCACCCTTGACGACTGCCTCCGCAAACCCGTCGCAGCCGGGATAGCCGCAGGCGCCGCAGTTCGCGCCGGCCAGGCAGCTACGCACCTTGTCAACGCGCTCATCACGTTCGACGGCAAATTTTTTATCGGCAATCTGAAGCACCGCGCCAAACAGGACGCCCAGCCCGCCCAGCACCACGATTGCCCACACGATATTCATCCAATTCATATGGCTCTTCCTCCCTTACTTGACCATCCCGGAGAAGCCCATGAACGCGATGGACATCAGTCCTGCGATAATCAGGCTGGACGGGAAGCCCTTGAAGCACTTGGGGACGTCGGAGGACTCAAGGCGCTCGCGGACGCCGGCCATCAGCACGATGGCCAGCATGAAGCCCAGCGCACCGAAGACACCGTTGCACACGGATTCAAAGAGGTTGTAGTTGTTTTGAATGTTCAGCAGCGTGACCGCCAGCACCGCGCAGTTGGTGGTGATCAGCGGCAGATAGATGCCGAGCGCCGAATACAGCGCGGGCATGGACTTTTTCATGAACATTTCAACGAACTGCACCAGCGCCGCGATGACCAAAATGAAGGCGATGGTCTGGAGGTATGCAAGGCCGAGCGCGACCAGGAGAAGATTGACGAAATACGTCATGAAGGACGCAAGACCCATCACGAAGGTAACGGCCAGACCCATGCCCGTCGCCGTCTGCACCTTGTTGGAAACGCCTAAGAAGGGGCAGCAGCCGTAAAAGCGGGCAAAGATGAAGTTATTGCACAGGATGCAGTTGACCATGAACAGAAGGAACGAACTGATATCCGTAATCCGCATTTACTGCGCCTCCTTTCCTTCACGCTTCTTGGCGCGATGCTCCGTGATGGCGTTGATGATGCCCAGCAGCAGACCGAAGGTGATGAAGCCGCCGGGTGCCAAGACGAACAGCAGCATCGGCTCATAGGAAGCGCCGAGAACAGACAGACCGAAAACCGTGCCATTGCCGATCAGCTCGCGGATAGAGCCCATCAGCGTCAGCGCCAGCGTAAAGCCAAGCCCCATGCCGAGACCGTCCGCCGCAGACGCAATGACGCCGTTCTTGCTCGCAAATGCTTCCGCACGAGCCAGAATGATGCAGTTGACCACGATCAGCGGGATGAAGATGCCCAGCGCGTCATACAGCGAGGGGACGAACGCCTGCATCACCATCTGCACCACGGTCACGAAGGTCGCAATGACGACGATGAAGGCCGGAATGCGTACCTTATCGGGGATGAATTTGCGGAGCATGGAAATGACCATGTTGGAAAAAATCAGCACGAAGGTAGCCGCCAAGCCCATGCCGACGCCGTTGACGGCCGATGTGGTGACGGCCAGCGTCGGGCAGGTGCCCAGCACCAGACGGAAGGTCGGGTTTTCGTTTAAGATGCCGTTCAGGAATACGCCGCGAAGGGACTGCTTCTTCTCAGCCATGCTGCTTCACCTCCCCGTAGATTCTGCGTTTCAGCGACCTGTCAATCAGCGGGGTCGCAATGTTCATCAGAAGGATGGCGTAGGTCACGCCCTCCGGATAGTTGCCGAACTTGCGGATCAGCACGACCAGCAGGCCGCAGCCGAAGGCATAGATGGCCTGACCGCGCCGGAGCATGGGATTGGTCACATAGTCCGTCGCCATGAACACGGCACCGAACATCACGCCGCCGGATAAGACCGCCGTCAGCGGATCGCCGCCGAGCAGCCAGGACATCAGCGCGACCGTCGCCACGAAGACCGCCGGAATGTGCCAGCCGATGACGCCGCGCAGGACAAGGTAGATGTACCCAAGCAGAATGGCGGCCTTGCAGACCTCGCCGATAGCGCCGGGGATATTGCCGAGGAAGAGATCCAGCGTCGAGCATTCAAACTTGCCGCTCAGGGGGGTCGCGCTCGTCACCATGTCCACGCTCGTCTGCACAGACGAAGCGCCGATGGTGCGCAGGGGCAGGATGGCCGAGGCCATATGCGCCGGCCAAGAGGTCAGCAGCACGGCGCGAGCCGCCAGCGCGGGATTTAAAAAGTTATGGCCGACGCCGCCGAAGAGCTGCTTCACGATAATGATCGCAAACACGCTGCCGATGACGGGCACCCACACGGGCGCATTCGCCGGCATATTCAGACCGAGCAAAAGACCCGTCACCGCGGCAGACAAATCCGACACGCGGATCGGGCGCTTGGTCAGCTTCTGCCATACATATTCGGCCAGCACAGCCGATGCCGTCGATGCCAGCAGCAGCCAAACGGCGCGCGCTCCGTACAGATAGAAAGCCGCCGCCGTTGCCGGAAGCAGAGCAATCAGCACATCCCGCATAAGCGATTGCGTATCCTGCCGCGATCTGATATGCGGACCGGTTGAAATATGCAAATTCATCCCTTAAATCCTCCTTGCCGCAATCAGTTCGCGCCCGTTCTTGATGGATGCCATAATCCACCGCCGAGCAGGGCAGACATAGGAGCAGCAGCCGCAAAGCATGCAATCCATGATGTGATTGGCCTTGGCCGCCTTCAAATCATTCTGGTCGCAGAGATTTTTGAGCTTATAGGGGTCAAGATGAATCGGACAGACCTCCAGGCAGCGGCCGCAGCGGATGCAGGAGGTCTCCGTCAGGCTCTTGGCCTGCTGCTCATTCAGCACCACGATGCCGTTGTTCGCCTTCGTCATGGAAACCATGTCATTCGGAGCGCAGATGCCGGTCATCGAGCCGCCCGCAAAAATCTTGCCGGGGTCTTCCGAATAGCCTCCGCAGGCGCCGATGGCATCCAAGAATATCGTGCCGACGCGCAGGAGCAGGTTTGCCGGCTCACGCACGCAGCCCGTCACGGTCGTGATGCGCTCCACCAGCGGCTTTCCGTCAATCACCGCGTCCGCAATGGCGGCAGCCGTGGCAACATTCACAACGACGCAGTGCGTATCCATCGGCAGACCGCCGGAGGGAACTTCCCGTCCCGTCACGGCCTTGATGATCTGCTTTTCGGCGCCCTGCGGGTACTTGGCCTTCAGCACGACGACCTCCACGCCCGTGCGCCCGTAGGCCGCCTTGCGGATGGCCTCCACCGCGTCCGGCTTATTGTCCTCGATGGCAATGAAGCCGCGGCTTACATTCAACGCACGCATGCAGGCGCGCAAGCCGTCCACCACACGGATGGGGCTTTCCACCATCAGACGATGGTCAGCCGTCAAAAAAGTCTCGCATTCCGCACCATTGAGGATGATGGTGTCAATGCTCTTGCCTTCCGGAATGGTCAGCTTTGCGTGTGTCGGGAAGCACGCGCCGCCCATGCCGCAGATGCCTGCCTCGCGGATGGCGGGGATAATCTGCGCCGGGTCGCAGCTTTCCACATTGCCAAGCCCGTGCAGCGGCACCCATTCATCCGCAAAATCATTCTGAATGGTCACGCACATCGCCGGCTCTTTGCCAAGCTGCTGGACAGCGCCGACGGCTGTGACCATGCCGCTGACGGAAGCGTGCACCGGCAGCCCGCGCGGGCCGACCGCCTCGCCGATGACCTGCCCCATCAAAACATGGTCTCCCTTTTTCACGCACGGCGTGCTGGGGGCGGCCGCGATATGCATATTCATCGGGATACAGACCGTATCCGAAACGAAGGAGCGCACCTTCTGATGCTGCGCCGCTTCTTTTCCCTGCCTTATCTCAGGCAGCGGATGAATACCGCCATGAAATGTTCGTTTACTGCTCAATGAAAACCCACACCCTTTCGGTTAATCGCGCTGCATCAGTCAGCCGCGTCCTGAGTAAGAAGCGTTTTAACGTATTCGCCCGCCGTATTCACGGCGTTGGTCACGGCTGTGGACGTAATCGTCGCAGAGGTGATGGCATCAATGGTATCATCCGCCCGGTCTGCCACACTCTTGACGACACGGAGCGGAATCTCGCGCCCGTCAAACTGGGCGGTGAATGTCTCTTCCTTTGCCTTTGCGCCTAAGCCGGCCGTTTCAGAAAACTGAGAACCGCCCACGGAAATGCCGATGACCCTGCCGTCCATGTCCATGCCGACCGTGACCTCGACAGAGCCGCCGAAGCCCGTGGCCGTCACCATAGCGACATAGCCGACCGTCTCGCCGTTTTCCTTGCCCGCATACAACGTCGTCAGTCCGCTGTCCTCGGAAAGGTCAACCGGCTCAAACGCATCGGCGGACGAGATCAGCGTTTTGCGGGCCGTCTCCGCGTTCTGTTCCTCCTGCGCGGCGATGATATCCTTGGTCTTCTCATTGGTCAGTGCCAGACATGCCGCTGCCACGACCGTGATCAGCATCAAAGCCAACCATGCCGCCACCTCTTTTTTCATCGTGTAATCTCCTGCCTCTCTTGCCGCACAACGCAGCACGGATTCTGTTTTATGCGGCATGCTACGCCGCAGGCCGAGTCCTGCCGAAGGCCAAACGGAAAAACCAGCTCAATGTATAAATTGGCTGTCAAAGCCGGCAAAACAACAAGCCCCCTTTTTTATCAGCGGATTAAATTTTACAACCTTTACCAATAGTTTGTCAATACTATTTCCCGCAAAAATTGACTGTTTTCTGCCCGTTTTTCTCCAAAAACAGCCTGAAAATCCTCAAAAAACGGAGGATTTTTTACCTCCGTTCAATACATAAAATATCGATAATGCATCCAATTATTTTTCCAATTTCGTGTTTCGATGCCGAACAAAAAACAAAAGCCCGCCGAAGCGAGCTTATGAATCTGAAGTATATTCGGACAGATGCTTAAATTGTATGTTGATTTTCAGTCCGTCCAGCCATGTGCTCATGAGTTTTTCCAGCGTCCTTCGTGCGCTGCTCCACGCGCCCTCCATGGTGTCCGCATCGTCCGTATAGGCCAAACGGCATTTTTCCTCCTGCGCGCTCAACATGGCCTGATAGCGCTTTTCCGTCAGCAGATTCCAGAAATCATCGATGGTCGGGTCATCCGTTGCGGTCAGCTTATCGGACAGAAGCTCCGCGTCCGGCAGATAAACGGTGATGCTGTCCTCCCCCGCCTCGACAACGGCCTTTTCCAAATCGATGCCCAGAGAAATATCATATTGATAGGGAACGCTCACGCGCTGCACCGTGCCGATGAACAGCGCCTCGGTCGTCGCCTCCATCACGCCCGTGTCCGAATACTCGACCGATGTCAGCTTGCCCACCTCGCGCATTTCATGGGTGAGCGTCCGGCTGATTTGGCTGTAATTTATCTGACCGAGCAGGGAAGCCACCCATGTCTTCGCATAGGGAAGCAGCGTCACGGCCAACATAATGCCGAGCGCCGTCGCCAGCACGCGCAGAAACCATTTTCCGATCGTTTTCATACCGCGTTCCCGTTATTCAGCAGCGTCAGCAGCAGCACAACGCCGCGAGCCAGCCCGTAAGCCAGCGTCAGATATCCAACGAGCAGAACGAACCGCGTCCACAGGCTCATCCCTCTGCGCCGCCTCCGTCGTTCCGGCCGGCGCTCCATCGGTTCTTCTCGCCGCATAGCCGTCTCCTATTCACTCAGTGTGTTGCGCTTCCATGCGATGCATACGCCTGTCAGCAGGTGCATCCGCCAGGAAACATTGTCAAAGCCCGCCTGCTGAAGCCGCCGCATGAGGGGGCGCGGAGAGTTGCTTTCCTCCCACGAAAGCGGCGCAACCATAATAAACTGACCGCCCGGCCGCAGCACGCGGCGCACCTCGTCCAGCACCCTGTCAAAATCCTCATACTGCCGGGCAGGTTTTGTGCTGAAGACCGCGTCGAATGCATCATCGCGCCACGGAATGTCCATCGGCCTTGCGGACAGAACATCCGCCTCGTCCAAACGGCCGCGGACGGCGTGCGCCTGCTCCGTCGTTTCGCAGATGCCACAGACCCGAAGATGATACTTTTCCGCCAGCACGGATAAAAGAGCGCCGTCCCCGCAGGTTAAATCAAGCACCCGCTCATGTTCCTCCAGCGTGGCCCATGCCGCGACCGCCCGCTCTGCCTTGCGCAGATGAACAGGCCGTTCCGCCGGCTGCCAAAGCATTTCCTCTAATCTGGTCTGCATACCGTCTCTCCTTTTACGCCTTCATGAAGGCCATATGGATTATACCACATTTCTTAAGCTATTGCAAATACTTTTGTAACAATTATTTTATTCGTGTTTGATTCGCGTCATTATTTTGAAATATTTTTACTCCTTTGCAATGCTTTTTCGTCAGAATTGACAAACGCAAAAAAATAGCATATGATTAGCGGGAAATAACGAACAGGAAAGCGAGTGAACGTTATGGCTGAAAATGCGGTCGTGCATCCCGCCTTTATCATTGAACTGGAGAACGGCGGCATCATGACGGGCGAATTATATCCCGAATATGCGCCGCAGTCCGTCGGCAATTTTGCTTCCTTGGCCAACAGCGGCTTTTATGACGGGCTGACCTTCCACCGCGTCATCCCCGGCTTCATGATTCAGGGCGGCTGCCCCAAGGGGACGGGGACGGGCGGCCCCGGCTATGCCATCAAAGGCGAGTTTCAGCAAAACGGCGTCAATAACCCGCTCAAGCACACCTACGGCGTGCTGTCGATGGCGCGGAGCATGATGCCCAATTCGGCAGGCTCCCAGTTTTTCATCATGACCAGCAATTCTCCGCATCTGGACGGCGCGTATGCGGCCTTCGGCAAGGTGCTGACCGGCCTTGAGGAAGCGGAAAAAATCGTCAAAGCGCCGCGGGACTATATGGACAAGCCCTTAGAGCCGCAGCGCATCAAATCCATTCGGGTGGATGTCAAGGGACAGTATTATCCCTTCGAGCAGCTCTGATGATCATATGTAAGGTTGAGGCGGGGTGTTTATGGCCAGCCATTCCTGCACCGTGCGAATCGCCGGACGCGATTATACATTGACGACCTCGGACACGGACGAAAAAGCGCGCCGTGTCGCTTCCTATGTCGACCGGAAGATTGCGGAAGCCTCCGGCCAGTCCCTGGCTTCCCGTGAGCTGTGCGCCGTCATCGCCGCGCTTTCCATCGCCGAGGAGCTTTTGGACGCGCAGGATGACAATCAGCGCCTCCGTAATGCACTTTATGAGGCCGAAAAAAAGAATGGAGACGGTCGCTGATGAAGCACGCTGTGGAGCTGCTCGCCCCTGCGGGCAGCTTGGACGCTCTGCGGGCGGCCGTCAGCGCCGGGGCAGATGCCGTCTATGCAGGCAGTGCGTTGTTCGGCGCACGCGCAAGTGCCGGGTTTGACGAAGATTCCCTTCGTCAGGCCGTGCGCCTTGCGCATTTTTTTGGCCGCCGCATCCATGTCACGGTCAACACCCTGTGCAAGCAGGAGGAGCTTCCCGCGCTCGTCAACACGCTGGAAGCGCTTCAGGAAATGCGCGTGGACGCGGTGCTTGTGCAGGATTTGGGGGTGCTCAGGCTCTGCCTGGAGCGCTTTCCCCGCCTTCCCGTTCACGCAAGCACGCAGATGGCGCTGCACAACGCCTCCGGCGCACGGTTCTTGCAGTCCCTCGGCGTTCAAAGAATCGTGCTGGCCAGAGAATGTACCCTGCCGGAAATCCGTGCGGTGGCCGAGACCGGCATCGAAACGGAGGTCTTTGCCCACGGCGCAATGTGCGTCGGTGTCAGCGGCCAATGCCTGTTTTCATCCCTTGTGGGCGGACGCAGCGGCAACCGCGGCCGCTGTGCGCAGCCCTGCCGGATGCAGTATGCCTATCGCAGCCAGACCGCCGCTTGGCTCTCCCCCGCCGACCTGTGTGTGCGGGACGCCATCCCCGCTCTGCTTGACGCCGGCGTCGCCTCTTTGAAAATTGAGGGGCGGCTCAAGCGACCCGAATATGTCTATGTCGTCACCAATGCCTATCGAAAAGCCATTGACGCGGCATTGGAAGGACGATTTTCGCCCATGGAGCAGGAGGAGCGAGACAAACTGACGCAGATTTTTTCCCGCGGTGCATTTACCTCCGGCTACGCCTGTGAAAAACAGGACGCGGGGATTCTATATCCCGCCCGCGTCACGCCCATCGGTCTTAGCATCGGGCGCGTCATGCGCACCTTCCGAAAAAACGGCGTTCCGCTGTGCGAGGTCAGTCTGACCCGCCCGCTCCACAACGGCGACGGTCTTGAAATCGCCGGGCAGAGCATCATTTACAGCGGGCCAGAGGCGGAAAAAACCGCCGTGCTTCGGCTTCATGAGGACGTTCATGCCGGCGATGCGGTGCGCAGAACGGAGGATGAGCGGCAGCTGTCCGCCGCCCGTGGCGCTTACGATGGCAATGCGCTGTTTGAGCGCCTGTCCGTCCCCTTTGATGCCGCTTTGGAGGCGCAGCCCGATCGTCCCGCACGCCTGACGCTTTCGGCCAAAAGCGCTTCCGTATGCGTCACGGGCGATACCGTGCAGGAGGCGCTCGGTGCGCCGCTCAATGAGGCATCGGCACTGCGCTCGCTGGAAAAAACCGGCGGAACGCCCTTTCATTTGCGCACGCTTTCAATAAAGAGCGAGCGGGCTTATCTGCCCGCCTCTAAGCTGAATGCCCTGCGCAGGGAAGGGCTTGAGGCGCTTGAACAACAAATCATTGCGCTGCATGAGGCCGCCCTGCCCGTCCGTCAGCCGCTCCCGCCTGAGCAAACCCGGCCTTGTGTTCATCCGCCTCGGCTTGTCGTGCGGACGGAGCGGTTTGACGAGATTCCTGCATTGCAGGCCGCGGGAGCGGAACTTGTGCTGTTTTCTCCATCGGATTTCCGTCCGGACAGTTTGCGTCCCCTGCTTGCACGCTTTCCGAAAAGCTGTGTGCTGTGTCTGCCGCCCGTGTGCGGGGAAAACACGCTGAATGATTTGCGCTCGTCGGCCAAGGCATACGGCATTCCTCTTTCCTTCGGCAGCATCGGGCAAATCGACGGCTCAGGCGCCATGACGGATTTCGGCGTTCCCATATTCAACGGGGAAGCGGAAGCCCTCCTTTGCGCCATGAACATTTCCGCCGTCACGCTGTCGCCGGAGCTTTCCTGCAGGGAAATCAAGGCGCTGCCCGTGCCGAAGACGGAAAGGCTGCTGCCCGTATACGGCAGGATGCGGCTGATGGTGCTGACGCATTGTCCGGAGCGCGTGTTCCGCGGCCTGTGCGCAGGGCATGAGCACTGCCGCCTGTGCGAAGCGGGGCAGGGCGCTCACGCCCAAGCCCTGACGGACAGGCTCGGATGCGTCTTTCCCCTGTCACCCTTCCGTCTGCCGGAGGGCTGCCGCGTTCAGGTGCTGCATTCCGCGCCGCTGAATCTGCTTTCTCAGGCTGCCGCGCTCCGTGCGCTGCCCGTTTCATGGCTCCTTCATCTGACGGACGAAGCGCCGG
>CAVFWQ010000008.1:19001-44641 GCA_963626285.1 bacterium
CCGGATATCCGTCTCAGCCTCGTTCATACCTTCAAAGCCGCGATGAACGGCGAAAAAATCGAGAAGCCGCCCGCGAACGGAACGCTCGGCCGTTTTTCAGACGGCGTTTTATGAATGTTTGACCCAGCTGTAAACAGAGTTTAAATTTTTTCCTGATTTTCTTGCTTTGCTTTGCATAAACCTGTATGATGCAATCGGGAGGGAGTAGCATGACGGAGCGCACTTTGCGTGTGCTGGAATTTACCAAGATTCGTGACCGCCTCTGCGCCTTTGCTCAGACGGACTGCGGTCGGGAGCTTTGCGAAAAGCTGACCCCCATGTCGAGCATGGCCGAGGTCACGCGGGCGCAGGACGAGACCGAGGAGGCCGTCGTCGTCCTGACCTATTTGGGCGGAAGCCCAATGTCCGCCTTTTCGGATGTGCGCCCGTATCTTTCCTTGGCGGAAAAGGGGTCTACCTTGTCTCAGAAGGCGCTGCTTTCCGTGGCGGAGGTGCTGCGCGCCTCCAGAAGCCTTCGTTCCGCGCTGGTGACGGAGCGGGAAAACACGCCGCTGCTCACGCAGGCGGCCTCCCGTCTTCAGACCTTCCGTCAGCTTGAAGGGGACATCACGGACGCCATTATCAGTGAGGAAGAGATTTCCGACCACGCAAGCCCCGCGCTGTCGGACATCCGCCGCCACATCCGGCAGGCGAATGACCGCGTCCGCGACAAACTCAACCAGATGGCGCACGGCGCGCAGTTCTCCAAATATCTTCAGGAGGCCATCGTGACCGTGCGGGACGGCCGCTATGTGCTGCCTGTCAAGGCGGAATGCCGCGCCAATGTGCCGGGGCTTGTGCATGACCAGTCCTCCACGGGAGCGACCCTGTTTGTAGAACCCCTGGCGGTGGTCGAATTAAGCAACGAGATTCGTGAATGGACGGCCAAGGAGCGCGATGAAATCGAGCGCATCTTATCGGCGCTGTCCGCGCAGGTCGGCGACCATGCGGGGCTCATCGAGCAGAACATCGTCATCCTCTCTCATTTGGACTTTGTGTTTGCCAAGGGCCGCCTGTCCCGCGAGATGGAGGCCATTTCGCCCAAGCTGAATCGGGAGGGGCGTCTTCGCTTCGTTCGGGTGCGTCATCCGCTGCTTGACAGGGACAAGGTCGTTCCCTGCGACCTGATGCTGGGCGAGGACTTTACGACGCTCATCATCACCGGCCCCAATACGGGCGGCAAGACCGTCACGCTCAAGACCATCGGCCTGCTGACGCTGATGGCGCAGGCCGGCCTTCATGTTCCCGGCGCACTGGGCACGGAGCTTTCCGTGTTTGAAAATGTCTTTGCCGATATCGGTGATGAGCAGTCCATCGAGCAGTCCCTGTCCACCTTCTCCTCGCACATGACCCATATCGTCTCCATCATGGAAACGGTGGGCGAAAACGACCTTGTGCTCTTTGACGAGCTTGGCGCGGGAACCGACCCGACCGAGGGCGCGGCGCTGGCTCAGGCCATTTTGAACAGGCTGCTTCAGCGCTCCGTCCGCACGGCGGCGACCACGCATTACAGCGAATTAAAGGCCTATGCCCTGACCACGCGGGGCGTGGAAAACGCCAGCGTTGAATTTGACGTGGCCACCCTCCGCCCGACCTATCGGCTCTCCATCGGCGTTCCGGGCAAGTCCAACGCCTTTGAAATTTCCAGAAGGCTGGGACTTTCCGAGGGACTGATCGACGACGCCAAGGCGCTCCTGTCGCATGATGCGGTGCGTTTTGAGGATGTCATCGCCAATGCGGAATATCACAAACAGGTGGCGGAAAAGGAGCGCCAGCTTGCGGAGCAGGCGCGTCAGGAGACCGTCCGTCTTCGTGACGAGGCCGAGCGGCTGTACCGCGATATGGAGGAAAAGGAAAAAAGCGCCACCCGCAAGGCCAAGGAGGAGGCACGGCGCATCTTGGAAAATGCGCGGCGCGAATCGGATGAGATAATCGGCGATTTAAAGCGGCTGAAGAAGGAAGCCAATGCGCCGGAGCATGAGGCTGCCGCCCTTCGCAAGCGCCTTGAAAAGGGCATTGACAGCTTGGCGGAGGGCTTGCAGACCCCGCGCAATGCCGTCGGTGAGCAGCCCAAGGCGCTCAAACCCGGCGATTTGGTGGACATCCTGCATTTGGGCACACGCGGCACAGTGTTAAGCGCGCCGGATGCCAAGGGCGAGGTGGCGCTGCAGGCGGGCATCATGAAGCTGAAGGCGCACATTTCCCAGCTCCGCCTTGTCGGCGAAAAAAAGCCCAGGCAGCAGTCCTCCGTAACAGCCAAAACAGGTGCGGCCGCAAGGCAGGTCTCCCTGTCCTGCGATGTGCGCGGCTGTGCGCTGGACGAGGCGCTGTCGCAGGTCGATTTGTATTTGGATGAGGCGGTGCTGGCCGGCTATCACGAGGTCACCATCGTCCACGGCAAGGGCACCGGCATTTTAAGAGCCGGCATCCAGCAGCACCTCAAACGCCATCAGCATGTCAAGTCCTACCGTCTCGGCGTCTACGGCGAGGGCGAGGACGGCGTCACGGTCGTCACTTTGCGGTGATTCCGCAGGAAAAGGAGTTTTCACAATGAAGGACAAGCAATCCATCATGGTCGTCGATGATGATCCGCATATTGCCCAGCTGATAGAACTTTTGCTTACCAAGGAAGGCTATGAGGTGACGACGGTCGGCCGCGGGGACGAGGCGGTGACGGCGTTTCGCAAAAACCCGCCAAACCTGATTCTGCTGGACATCATGCTGCCCGGCATGGACGGCTGGCAGGTGTGCCGCGCCATCCGGCAGACCAGCACCATCCCCATCATCATGCTGACCGCAAAGGACGAGACCTTTGATAAGGTGCTTGGGCTGGAGCTGGGCGCGGACGACTATATCACCAAGCCCTTTGAAAACAAGGAGCTGGTGGCGCGGGTCAAGGCCGTCCTCCGCCGTGCCGGCGGCGGGGAGAGCGAAAAGGACACGCTGTCCTTTCCGAGCCTTTCCATCAGCCTTGAAAAATACGAGGTGTATTTTCAGGGAAAGCTGGTCGAAATGCCGCCCAAGGAGCTGGAAGTGCTGTACTATCTGGCCTCTCATCCGAACCGTGTGTTCACGCGGGAGCAGCTGTTGGAGCAGGTCTGGGGCTTTGAGTTTTTCGGCGACAGCCGCACCGTGGACGTTCACATCAAGCGTCTCAGGGAAAAGCTGGTCGGCAGCGAGGAATTCGGCTGGCAGATCAAAACCGTCTGGGGTGTCGGCTATAAATTCGAGGTCAAATAATTTTCATGAAACGCAGTATGTTTTCCCGCCTGATGACCGTCTTCCTGGCGGTCATTCTCATCTGCTCCGCCGTGCTGATGGGCTTTTTTTACCTGTCCATGCGCCAGTTCGCCGCCAATACCCGCATCAACGATTTGAAGGAGCAGGCCAATGAAATGGCGTATCTGGCCAGCCTTTTAGAAAACGACAGGGTACTGCTGGACATCGGCCAGACCACGACGACCGAGCGCTACATCAAATGGAAGGCCGACAACATCTATGAGCAGTTCAGCGCCTACTGCGTCGTTATCGACCGTTCGGGGCGCATGCGCGCCTACATCAACAAAAAGCTGCTGAGCGATGAGGAGCTTTTGGCGACCTTTGATACCAATCTTTTGAGCAACACCCTGTCCGCTGTGCTGTCCGGCCATGAGGTCGCCTCCCAAACGGATACCTCGAAAGGGCCGATGTTCACCGTGGCCGTACCGTGGGTGCGGGATGGCAGCGTGCTGGGCGCAGTCGTCATTCAGACCGCCGCGCAGACCATCCGCGCCGCCTACACCACGCTGATCTGGCCGACCATCGGCGCGACTGCCATCGCTTTCCTTGTGGCTGCGGGGCTTTCCCTGCTCTTTACGCGGCAGATAACGCACCCGCTGACGCAGATGGAACTGGCCGCGCAGCGCATGGCGCGGGGCGATTTTACCGCCCGTGCGCCGGAGACCGGAAGCAGGGAAACGCTGGCGTTGGCCAAGTCCTTTAATCGGATGGTCGCCCAGCTTGCGGAGCTGGAGACATCGAGAAAGGAATTCATCGCCAACGTGTCCCATGAGCTTCGCTCCCCCATCACCTCCATTCAGGGGTATATGCAGAGCATGCTGGACGGCACCATCGGCCAAGAGGAGCAACCGCACTATATGCAGGTGGTCGTTGACGAAACGCGCAGGCTGTCCAAGCTGATCAACGGCCTGCTCAACCTGTCCCGCATGGAGCGGGAGGACGTGTCGCTGGCGTGGACGGACTTTGACCTGAATGAATTGGCGCGGCGCGTGCTGATTACCAAAATGCCGCAGATCGATGAAAAGAATATCGACATCAGCGCGGACTTTGCCGTTGACCCCTGCACCGTTCACGCGGACGCCGACCAAATCGAGCAGGTGCTCATCAACTTGGTGGACAATGCGCTGAAATTCACGGCAAAGGACGGGCATCTGAGGCTTTCCAGCCGAATTGAAGGAAAAACCGTGTTTCTCACCCTGGCGGACGACGGCTGCGGCGTTCCGCCGGAGGATCAAGCTCATATTTTCGACCGCTTTTATAAGGCGGACAAGGCGCACACCGTCGGCAAGGGGACGGGGCTGGGGCTGGCCATCTGCAAATGCATTATGGAAAAGCACGGGCAGACCATCCGCCTGCTCCCGACCGAAAAGGGCGCGGCCTTTGAAATCTCTTTGGAGCTCGGAACACCGAAGCTGACAGGAGGCGACAATGGAACTCAAGGCGCAGGCCAAGCTGAACTGGACACTTGACATCACGGGAAAACGGGCGGACGGCTACCATCTGCTGGATATGCTGATGCAGCCGATTTCCCTGTGCGATACGCTGACCATCGAAGAAAGCGGCAGCTTATCCCTTCATATAGAGGGCAACGAGGCTCTCAGGGCAGAGCCGGATAATCTGGCGCTTCGCGCCGCGCAAGCGCTGCAAAAGGCGGCCGGCACGCAAAAGGGCGCACACATCGCCTTAAAAAAGCATATCCCGACAGGCGCGGGCTTGGGCGGCGGCAGCGCGGACGCAGCGGCCGTCCTCAAAGGCCTTAACGAGCTGTGGACGCTTCACCTTCCGCTGAAAAGCCTTCAGGACATCGGGCTTTCACTGGGCGCGGACATTCCCTTCTGTCTGGCGGATGCGCCCATGCGTGTGCGCGGAATCGGCGAACGCCTCTCTCCCCTGCCCGTCGGCCGCGCCTTTGAACTGGTGCTGGTTAAGCCCTGCGAAGGGCTTTCGACCAGCGAGGTCTTTACGCGCTCTGACGGCATGACGCCCCTTCATCCGCAGACGGAGGCGGCCATGGACGCGCTGGCATTGGGTGATTTGCCGCTTCTGCGCGCCTCGGCTGCCAATGCGCTCCTTCCTGCGGCGCTTTTCCTGCGGCCGGAGCTTTCCGCGGCCTTGGATGCCCTGTCTCAAGCGGGTGCTCCCTTCGTTTCCATGACCGGCTCCGGCGCGGTCGTCTACGGTGCATTTAAAACAGCCGCCGAAGCAGATGCTGCTTACGAGCGGCTGAAAACATTTGACTATCCTTTTTTAGAGCGGGCGCATACCCTCCGCTGACTCAGGAAACCAGATTCCCGCTGATGTACTCCTGCAGAATGGTCAAATGGTTGGTCAGAAGCGTTCGGGCATCCAGCGTGGAATTTTTGGCGCTCTGCACGATGCCCTCATAGGTCTCAAGGTCTGAATACAGGGCGGTAAAAGCATCGTCCGGCGCATAGCGCCCGCTCTCTCCGAACAGCGCCACGCTGATTTGATTGACCTGATCCATCGTATATACATATTGACGGACCATGCCCAAGCGCTGGGATGTGGTGGAGCCGGTGGTGCTTTCCAGGCGGTTGACTACCTCAATGGCCGACGAAATGGACGAGGCCATGCACTGCGAAAAGCGGTCGCCCGCCTCTCTCTTAAAGGCTGCATTGGATGCGGCGGAAATGCCGAAGACGATTGTCAGCACCAGCAGCACGGCCAGCAGCGCGAATACAATATTGCGCCGCAGCCGCATATTGGTGACGTTCGTCCGCATCTGCGCGGAATATCTGTACATAATCGGTATCCTTTCACTTTCAAGTATTCCCTGCTGCCTGCAAAGCAGAAGGTCGGTCATTTTTGCATGCATCGGCATCATGCTGCGCATCCTGCCGGTATCCGGAAAACGCAAGGCATTTCCCCGCTGTCATTATACCGTGTTTTTTGAAAAAAAGCAAATATTATCCATCAAAGTGGGGAATATATCCCATTTTTTTATCATTTTACGCCTTTTAGTGGAGCATTTGACTCATTTTGACGGAATATTTCTTCCTATCCAAAGCATAAAACATCTTGAAGCAGGCAAAAACACTTTGAATGCCCGTATTTTTACAATTTGTTCACGCACTCCGGCGGGTTGCATGATATAATACCATTCGTCAAGGCAGGATTGCCTGACCGTCAGCCGCCGTTTCATGCGGCTGTTTGAGGATGAATGTCGGGAGGACTTTCATGATTAGCTTTGAGCAGGTCAGCAAGCGGTACGGGGCACTGTATGCCGTCAAGGACGTCTCTTTTTCCGTGCCTCGCGGCCAAATCTTAGGCCTGCTTGGGCAAAACGGCGCAGGCAAAACCACGCTAATGAACATCATGACCGGCTGTCTGGCACCGTCCTGCGGACGGGTGGTCATCGGCGGCCATGACCTGCTGTCAGAGCCGAGGGAGGCGCGGCGGCTCATCGGCTATCTGCCGGAAAACGCCCCGCTCTATGACGAAATGACGGTGGAGGCCTTTCTGAAATTCGCCTGTGAGCTGAAGGAGGTCGTGCGGGAAGAGATCCCGCGGCATATCCGGCAGATTGCGCAGAAAACAGGGCTGACCGATATGCTCAAGCGGCGCATCGGCAACCTGTCCAAGGGCTATCGCCAGCGCGTCGGGCTGGCGCAGGCGCTGTGCGGCAGCCCTGAAATCATCATTTTGGATGAGCCGGCGGCAGGGCTTGACCCGCGGCAGAACGCCGAATTCCGTTCGCTGATTCTATCTCTCAAAAACGAGCATACCGTGCTTTTGTCCTCTCATATTCTAAGCGAGGTGCAGGCCGTCTGCGACCGCATCATCATCCTGAAGCGCGGCGTTCTGCTGTTTGACAGCGATATGAGCGACCTGAAGCCCGACCGAACCGTGCTCCGCGCCTCCATTGCCATGGGTGAGGGGCGGCTCCTGCCTGCGCTGCGCCAGCTTTCCTCCGTCACGCAGGTCAAAGTCGTGCGCGGCGGCGATGAGGGCATCACCACCGTTTTGCTGACCGCGCCGCGGGGCGCACCGGTGGAGCGGGAGCTGTTCACGCTGGTATGCGGTTTGCAGGCGCCCCTGCTGCGCTTAACGCCAGTGGAGGACAGCCTGGAAGAAATTTTCCTGCGGGCAACGCAGGACTGAAGGAGCGATTTCATGCGCGCCATTTTCAAGCGCGAGCTGCAGAGCTTTTTTTATACGCCGGTGGCGTATGTGTTCATGGGCGTGTTTCTGCTGCTCGGCAGCATCTTCTTCATCGTCGGCAATCTGGCCGCCCGCTCGTCCAATCTGCTGACGCTGCTCAGCAACATGAGCTACCTGTGGATGCTCCTCTCCCCCGTTCTGTGTATGCGGCTGCTGACGAACGAAAAAAAGAACGGCGACCAGCTTCTGTTTTCATCTCCCGTTTCCCTGACGGGCGTGGTCCTGGGCAAATTTTTCGCCGCCTGCACCGTGCTTTTGCTGACGGTGGTCATCTCCTTTATCTATCCTCTGCTGGTCGCGCTGTACGGCACGCTGTATCCGGCGGAAACGCTGGTGGGGTACTTGGGCTTTGTGCTGATGGGCTGTGCGTTTTTGGCGCTGGATATGCTGGTCTCCTGTTTTGCGCGGACGTCTGTCGTAGCGGCCATTGCCTGCTTCGGCGTGAACCTGGCCGTCTGGCTGAGCGACCTGCTGGCGCAGGCCATCAATGTAACCGTCGTGAGCGATGTCCTGTCCTTCATCAGCCTCTATGAGCGCGTCTCTCCCTTTTTGAGCGGCCAGCTCAGTCTGGCCAATGCCCTGTTTGACCTGTCCTTCATGGCCGTCATGCTGTTTCTGTGCATCCGCGTGCTGGATGCCCGCCGCTGGAGCGAGGCATAAACGATGAAAAAGAAGAAAGTCAACCGCCGTCTCTCCAAAAAAAAAGCGCGTCTGCTCCGCTTTTTCGGCAGCCGCAAGCTCCGCTGCGGCGCACTGTCCGCAGCGCTGACCGCCCTGATGATCGTGCTGGTGCTGTGCATCAATTTTCTGGCCTCCTCCCTTGAAAACGCCTATGCGCTGACCATTGACTGCTCCTACAACGCGCTGACGACCCAATCCGAAACGACAAAAAGCGTGCTGAACGCTTTGGAGCGCGATGTCCGTATTTATCTCCTGGACACGGGCTCGCAGACAAGTCTGGATTCCTTAACGGATGACGGGGAGACCCCGCGCGCCCTGCTCAAACGCTATGCAGCCGCCTCCGCCCATGTGACCTGTTCGGAGGAAAGCCTCCTGCGCAACCCCACCCTGCTGACGCGCTTTCAGGACATGCTGGGCGAAAACGAGATTTCTGCCGACTGCATCATCGTTTACTGCGAAGAGACAGGCCGCGCCCGCGTTTTAAATCAGGATGATTATCAGGTCTATTCCTACACCTCCGACGGCTACATCGTCGCCACGGGCTATCAGTATGAAAAGCTAATCACGGAAGCCATCCTATATGTTTCGCAGGACGAGCTGCCGACGCTTCAGTTCCTCACGGGGCACGGCGAACTGACCGAGACCGACACGGCGACGCTGGAGGAGCAATTGGTCAGCAACAATTACTATGTCAAGCGCGTGACCCTGAGTGACCCCGATGCGCTGGATGTGAGCGCGCCGCTGTTTATCTTAAGCCCGCAGTATGATTTTACCGACGCGGAGTTAGAAGCGCTCTATGCGTTCGCCGGGCGCGGCGGCAACTTCTTCGTCATCAGCCACTACTCCGACCCCATTGACCTGCCCAACTTCAACACCTTCCTTTCGTCCTACGGCATCGTCCCGCTGGACGGGCTGTGTGTGGCTGAGGAAAGCGATACGGACAGCTACTATTCCGACGCCCCCGCCATCCTGCTCCCCTATATGCAGGAAACGGAAACGACCGCCGCACTGATTGCAGGCGGCAACGACATCCTTCTGCTGACGGGCGCCCGTGCTTTTGGCGTGACCTCGGAGCTGAGCCGGGATCTGACCGCGGAGGTGCTGCTAAAGTCCGGCCAAGCGTATCTGCGCACCTATCAGGACGGGGCGGAGACGCTGGACAAGCAGGAGGGAGACCGTGAGGGCGTCTTCAATCTGGCGGTGCTGTCCACATGGACGCAGACCACCGGCGACCGCTCCAAGCTGTTCATCATCGGCAATGCCAGCGTGTTTACGGACGACTGGCTGTATTCCAATACCTCCGCCTCCAAATTTTTAATGCAGCTTCTGAATACCCTGCAGAGCCGCAAGCCCATCAATCTGGACATCGTTCAAAAGCCCGCGGTCCGCGATTCGCTGTCGCTCGGCTCTCTGGCGCTGCCGACCGTTTTGGTGCTGGTGCTGCCGCTGTTCATCGTGGGCTGGGCTCTGCTCGTTCTGCTGCCGAGAAGGAATTTATAAGCCATGCAAAAGGTACAAAAAAAACAACACAAAAAGCAAAAAAAATGGCTCCTTCCGGCGGTCGCTCTGGCAGCCGCCGTTTTCTGCGCCGGCATCGCATTCTGCATTCAGCGCTTCTCCCAAAAAACGATTACGCTTGAGGACACCTCGACCGCCGCCGTCCTGCATTCGGACGAAGAAAACAGGCTTGTTTCCGTGCGTATCTTCCCGCGCACGGGCGAGCCCTATACGCTGCTTTACAAGAATGAAACGCTTGTGTTGGAGGGAGATGAGGACTATCCCATCCGCCCCTATTTCGTGCAGAGCGTCCTTTCCTATGCCGCGCAGCTTGAGGCGGAAAGCACCGTTGCCGATACGATTGAAAATCCGGCCGATTACGGCTTGGAGACCCCGTCGGTCAGTGCGGCCTTCACCTATCAGGACGGCGAAACGCTGACGCTCCGCATCGGCGACCTGACGCTGTCCGAAACGCCGCAGTATTATGCCTCCGTTGACGGCGACAGCCGCCTGTACACCGTCTTGGAGGACGTGTATGATACCGTCAACACGCCCTTCACCTCCCTGCATCCCGTCACCAATCCCTCCATTCAAAGCGATTTGATTGACCGCATCACCTTGAGCGGCGACATCACCTTCACGGCGAATTATCACAAGAGCGGCTGGCTTTTGGAAGCGCCGTATGCCTATCCCTTGGACGGCGACAAGATGGATTCTTTGCTGGAAAGCCTTGAAAGCATCCGTTTTTCCACATGGGTCGGCAATGCAGAGGCATTAAACCTTGCCGATTACGGGCTGGATGACCCGCACATCACGCTGACCATGGTTTTTGCCGCGTCCGTGCTGACCGTGCCGGACGAGGAGGGCGAGGAGCGCACCTATGACATTCCCGAAAGCAAAATCACCATTGCCTTCGGCGACCGCATCACGGACATGACCTTCTATGTGCTGTGCGATGACGAGGTCATGACCGGCACAACGCTGACCTTCAGCTTTTTGGAAAACTTTAAGATAGACGGAATGCTGCAGCAAAATCCCGTCAGCTTTTCATCGAATGACCTGAGCCGTGTCGTCTATGACTGCGGATACATCCACGCCGAATACGAGGTGCATCTGGTCGAACGTGTGCAGGCCAATAATGCCTTTGAAACAGATGAATACGGCGCCATCCTTTATGATGTCGTGCCCTATCAAAACGGGAAAAAGGTCGATCCCACGGACTTTCTGCGCTGGTATCAGGCGCTGTCCAGGATTTCTCCCGCCGGACAGCTTCCGGACGATTGGACGCCGGAGACCGACCCTTATGCGACCGTCATACTCACCAACGAGGATGAAACCATCACGCGCACCATCACCTTTTACCCCTATACCGCCGCGTATCACGCCGTTGCCGTCGACGGCACCGCCCTGTATTATGTCCGCGCCACATGGCCGGAGACCTTGGGCGATTTGCCGACGCCATAAATCCGCATCCTGTTCCCTGCCCGACGCGAAAACCTGTCGGGCGTCTTTTTTATCACAAAACCATGTCTTTTCTTTCGGAAAATTTTAACCCATTGTATCCAAAAATCCTCTTGCATATAACGGATAATTTGATATAATAAAAAGACAAAAACTTAACAAGGAGGAAGTCACTCATGAAAAAATTTCTCAGCGTTCTTCTGTCCCTGATTCTTCTTCTGACCGGCGTGTGCGCCTTTGCGGAGGAAAGCCTTCCGCTTCAGGGCAAGCTCGTCATCCTGCACACCAACGACGTTCACGGCCGCGCCGTGGGCACGGACTCTGTCTTCGGCTATGCAAAAATCGCGCAGGCCAAGAAGAATTTAGAAGCGCAGGGCGCTGAAGTCCTGCTCATTGACGCAGGCGATTTCAGTCAGGGCATGCCCATCGTGAACATGGACTACGGCAAGGAAGCCGTCGCCTTCATGAACGAGGCCGGCTATGACTTTGCGACCCTCGGCAACCATGAGTTTGACTGGGGCACGGACAACCTGCTGCAAAACCTGAACGAAGCTGATTTCACCACCCTTTGCGCCAACATCATCCGCACCTCGGACAAGGAGCTTCTCTTCCCCGCCAATGCCGTGGTGGAAAAGGGCGGCGTGAAAATCGGCCTCTTCGGCCTTATCACCCCCGAAACCATGACCAAGGCGCATCCTGACAAGGTCAAGGGCATCACGATGGCGCAGGGCAAGGAGCTGTACGCCATTGCGCAGGCGCAAGTCGATGCGCTTCGCGCCGAGGGCTGCGAACTGGTCATCTGCATCGGGCATCTGGGCATTGACAAGGAGAGCGAGCCGAATCGCTCCGTGGATGTCATGCAGAACGTCACCGGCATCGACCTTTTCATCGACGGCCACAGCCACTCCGTCCTGAACGGCGGCTATGTGGTGGACGGCGAGACCTTGGACATCGTTTCCACCGGCACGGCCTTTGCCAACATCGGCTATGTATTTGTCGATAAGACCGTCAAGGACGAGCAGGTGACCATCAAGACCGTCGCCGGCCTGTACTCCGTGGACGAGGACAAAATCGCCGCCGAAATGACCGCTACGGCCGGCCTGACTGCGGACGAAATGGTCGAAGCGATTGTCAATGCCGTGGACAAGCAGGTCACGGAAGAGCTCGGCAAGACATTTGCCAAGACCGAAGTGCTGCTGGACGGCAACAAGGCCCCCGGCGTGCGCACGCAGGAGACCAATCTGGGCGACTTTGCGGCCGATGCCATTCTCTGGCAGGCGCAGCAGTCCGTGGGCGATAAGGTTGTGGCCGCTCTGACCAACGGCGGCGGCATCCGCGCCACCATCCAAATCGGCGATGTCACCATGCTGGATATGAAGACCGTCTTCCCCTTCGGCAACACCGTGGCAACGCTTGAGGTTTCCGGCGCGACCCTGCTGGAGGCGCTGGAGGCCGCGACCTACACCACCCCCGATGCCATCGGCGCTTTCCCGCAGGTGGCCGGCATTGAATACACCATCGACACCACCGTTCCCTTTGAAAAGGGCGAAGCCTATCCCGGCACGACCTACTTTGCGCCCGCCAAGCCCGGCAGCCGCGTGACCATCCAAACCGTCGGCGGTGAGCCTTGGGATGCGGACAAGATGTACACCATCGCCACCAACGACTTCGTTGCCGCGGGCGGCGACACCTATTATCGCTTCGCTTATGACTATAAGCAGACCGGCATCAACACCGGCGTTGCCATGGAGGACGCGCTGGTCAACTATACCCGCGATGTTCTGGGCGGCGTCATCGGCCAACAGTACGCTCAGCCCGCCGGCCGCATCACCATCAAGTAATTCTTTCAGGCCTTCCCGTTATACCGGCGCCCTTTGCCGCAAGCAGGGGCGCCGGTTTTTGTACTTTGATTTGTGCTTTAAAAGAATACCACCCCGCAGGCTGTAAAAATTTACAGCGTACAGGGTGGAGTAATGACTGCGCACAGAATCATGAAACCTGATTCAAAGCCGCAAATCGGTCTGCCGTTTCTTCTTTCTCATCCCTTCACGCCGCCGGAGGTGAGGCCGGAGACGAGGTGCTTTTCGATGCACATGAAGAGGATGACGACTGGGATCGTCGCCAGCAGCGATGCGGCGAACAGGTATTGCCATTCAATCATGTTGAAGGAGCTGAACTGGGTAATGCCCACGGTAATGGGCTTGCGGGTCGTGGTGGAAATCAGCACGGTGGAAATGGTATACTCGTTCCAGGCGTTAATGAAGACGAAAATCAGGGTGGTGACGATGCCGGGGGCGGCCATCGGCAGCAAAATCCGAAGAAGCGCCTGCACGGTATTGCAGCCGTCGATGCACGCCGCCTGCTCCATTTCGGGCGAAATGGACACAAATGTCCCGCGCAGCAGCCAAATGGCAAATGCCTGATTAAATGCGGCGTTGATGAGCATCAGGCCGAGGATGCTGTCATTCAGCTTAAATGTGCTCATCAGGGAAGAAATGCCGACCAGCAGCACCACGGGAGCAAACATCTGGCTCATGATGACAAAGCCCAAGAAGGCTTTTCGGCCTCTGAACCGCATACGCGCCATCGCATACGCGGCCGGAATGCCGCACAGCAGCGCCAAAACGGTCGCGCCCGATGACAGCATGATGGAATTGAGCAGGTAGCGGAACACGCCGCGGCTCGCAATGTCCGTCAGGTTGCTCCATACCCATGTGGACGGCAGCAGGTGGCAAAAATACATATCCGTGGTTTCCGAATAATTGCGGAAGGCCGTGATGAACATCACAAAGAAGGGATACAGCACAAGGATGCTGAAGACTATCACGAAGAAGTACAGAAACCCGCGGCTCAATACGGGCATGAGGCAGCCTTCGCTGCGGTCGATCTGGCAAAGCAGCATCCCGAAAAGCAGCGGCATCGAAAGCCACCACAGGCCGCCGACAGCGGCATTCAAGCCCTTCAGCATATCGGCTGTTTTTTCGCCCATCGCGCCGCTATACAGAAAATCATCCAGCAGCGGCAGATAAGCGGCGTACTCGTCCATCAGACCGTTTTGATACAGGCCGGGCTGTCTGGTGAAAAAAAGGTTGAAGGCAGCGGCGAGAACGGGGATCAGCACGAGCGCAGCCAAGGTCATCAGGCAAGCGGCGCGGCGGACGAAACGCAGCTTTTCTTTATCCTTCTCTTTCTCTTTTCGCCCCGTGATTTGATTGCCGGAGACAAGGGTCAGCGCAGCGGAAAGCAAAGTCAACGCGAGAATGGCGATCAAAACACCGGCCGGCGCCGTTCCTTTCAGCACCAATAGGCTCCAGGCGCTCTTGTGAACGGTTTGCAGGATGGTGAATGTGACGATGGAGGTCGTAACGCCCTTGGAATTGACCCGCTCAATGACATTCTCCGTTATTTCGGCATCATCGCCGTATTCCGGCAGCAGCGCTTTGACCTCCTCCAGCGCGGCCAGATAGCGCTCATCGCCCACAAAGGTATTGGCATACCGCTTGGTATAGGCCGTTGATGTAAAGCGGAACATCGGCAATGTAAAAACCGCCGCCAGAAGAAGGCACAGGACGAGACAGAGGGCCTGCGCGATCCTATTATGCTTCAGGCTCACAGGTCATCCTCCTTCCGCATGGCAATCACCATATAGGCGCCCGCAGCCAGACACAGAATGCAGAAGCCGATGACGCTCAGCGCCGTTGCAGGGCCTTTTTTGCGCTCATAGAACGCCAGCATATACAGATATGTGACGAGCGTATCCGTTTTATGGGCGGGCGCGCCCTTGGTGATGGTGTAAATGATGGGGAAGGAATTAAAGACATAAATAATATTCAGCACCGTGCTGACTGTCAGAGACGGCTTGACCAGCGGGATGGTGATCGTGGTCAGCTTTCTCCAAAAACCCGCGCCGTCCACGGTCGCCGCTTCATAAAGACCCGCGTCGATGGACTGCAGCCCCGACAAGCAGCAGAAGGTGACAAAGGGAATGGTGACGAAAATGCCGACGCCGCATTCCCAGATAAATTCGATTTGATACGTGGCGCGCCAGTTCACGGCCTGCTTGATGATGCCCAGATTCAGCAGGACGGCGTTCAGGTTGCCGTATTCGAACTTGATGATATAATTCCAGATGGAGGCCTGCACCACCAGCGCCGCCGCCCACGGCAGCACGATGATGGAGCGCGCGATCTTGCGCCCGACAAACCTTTGATTCAGCACCATGGCGGCGATAAAGCCGATGAGCGTGGAAATGCCGACAACGGAGACCACCCAGATCAGCGTGTTGAGCATCACCGTGCCGAACGCCGCCTCCGAAACGGCCGCCCGAAAATTGGCCAGCCCCACGAAACCGCCGACCACGCCGGCCTTGGATATCTCGCTGAAAGCCTGTTTAAAGACGATCAAAATCGGGAAGACCACAAAAACGGTCATCAGCAGGATGCTCGGCAGCAGCCAAAGATAAGGCTCCCATTTATGTCGGAGCTGGATGGAGTTGGTGTGCATAACAAATCCCCCTGTTGAATGGAAAGAGAGGGCCGTTTGACCGGTCCTCTCCCCAAGCAATGCTTATTTGGTGACTTCGGCCTGAAGCGCATCCAGCAGATCCTTCACGTTGCCGCCGGTCAGAGCGGACTGCTCCACAGAGATGACGCCCTGCTTCACCTGGTCCCATTCCGCCTTGGCGGTGGGATAGAACTGGCAGCCTTTCAGCATTTCCAGCCATGCCGCGAAGTCGGGATCGGCCTCGACCAGCGCGGCCGCGCAGCTGTTCACGGCGGGCAGGAAGCCCTCCATGCTGACCCAGCCCACATAGTTTTCCTGGGCATAGAAGAAGGTCAGGAACTTACCGATTGCCTCGTTGCGGGCAGCCTGGTCCGGATAAGCATCCTTACGGAAGGCCATGACGCGGTCCATGATGCCGGCCGCGCCTGTCTTTTTGCCCTCGTTATGCGGGTAGGCGGCAATGCCGTAATCCACGCTGTAGCCCTTGCTTTCCAGATACGTGGGGATGGAGTTGGGGCCGATGACCATGGCCAGCTTGCCCGCGCCGAACATATCCTGCAAGTCATAGCGGGTCTGCGTGGCGGGGTTGGGGTTGGTATAGCCCTTGTTCACAAGGCCGATGGCGAACTCGATGGCTTCCACGTTCGCATCGCTGTTCAGAGCCCAGTTACCGTCGGCGTCCACGAAGCCGCCTTCGTTGTTCCAAACATAATAGGAGAAGGCAGCCTGTCCTTCGTCGGTGGTCATGTCGATGCCCCAGGGATAAACCTCGCCGCCGTAGAAGTCAATCAGCGCCTGACAGACATCCTCCAATTCAGCCCAGGTGGAGGGGACTTCAACGCCTGCTTCCTCCAGCAGAGTCTTGTTATAGTACAGAGCGCGTATGGAGGCCAAGTCCGGCACGGCCCAGACCGTGTCGTTGATGACGGACTGCGCGATGAAGGAGGGGAAGAACTCGTTGTACAGTTCTTCCGGGCAATAGTCCATCACGGGCAGCAGCAGACCCTCGGTCGCATAGTTGGCGAACACGTCGATATTCAGGATGTCCGGTGCATTGCCGTTGGTGATGCGGGTATCGACCACGGTATACACGTCATTCCATGACACGACTTCAAGGTTCAGCTTGATGCCGGGATTTTCGGCTTCAAACTTCTCGGTGAAGTTGGTGCCGTTCATGCCGGTGCCGCCGCGCTCGAACCATGCGTTGGTTTGCGTACCGTACTGGCAGATGATGACATCCAGCGTGATGTCCTCGGCCAACGCGCAGCTTGCGAAGCTGAGGGTCACGGCCAGCACCAGCAGAAGGGACAGGATCTTTTTCATAGCGGGTTCCTCCTTAAAAAATTTTCTATTTCCAAGCGATGCCTCGCTTGTGAAATCAAAAATAAGCGCGCCGTTCTTTTTCCCGTGAGCCGAAAAAAATGCGTACCGACCTTTTATAGGAGTGTCCTGCGCAGTGTGCCTCACTGCCCGCAAAAGCCAAAGAAAAGAAGCCTCGTGCAGCCCTCGGCTGCCTCTCCGTCTGCTTCCATAGTGCAAAAGCGCACTATGGAAACAACGAATTTTTGTACTTTTAGCATAACAAAATCCGCAACTTGTGTCAAGTGTTTTTTATAACATTTTCCGCATCCGTTTTATGCCGTTTTTTGCATTCGGCTTATGATATTTTTTGCATCCGTTTGATAAAACTGTCAGTCCGCCGCCGTGAAAAGCCTATTGATTGTGCCGCATCCTGCGTGTCGGGTCGAAAAATGCAATCGGCATAAACCGTACATTATTCAAAAAATATATAAACCTTTACGCGGCAGGGCTTCCGTTTCGCACTTACGGTGTTTTTTTCATTGATTTTCCGTTTTTAAAATTTTTACTTTTTCATTATGAGCTTAAGGCTTATTGGGGATATTCACTACCGGTCAATAGCATGAACGCACTTTAGTATTTCTGCACATCAAGGCTGTTATATTCCGCAAAGAGCCGGAGGCAGGCCTCGCGGTCTATCTCAACAAGGTAATCGGCAAAATTTTCGCGCCCGCCGAACATCGCATCAAGCTTTTTGTCGCGGAAGCCTATCATCTCGTTATCCTCGATGGTGCAGCCGTAATACACCGTTTGGATGTTCGCCCACAGGCAGGCGGCCAAGCACATGGGGCACGGCTCACCGGTGGTGTACAGCACTGCGCCGGACAGGTCGAACGTTCCGAGCACAGCCTCCGCATTGCGGATGGCCGAGATCTCTCCGTGACAGGTGGAATCGTTGTTTTTGAGCACCATGTTGTGCCCCTGCCCGATAATTTTTCCATCGAGCACGATCACGCTGCCGAAGGGCCCGCCGTGCGCATTGTAGATGCCTTCGCGTGCCTCCTTGATGGCAAGCTCCATGTACTCGTTTTCGGCATGATAGCCTGCCTCCGGAATAACTGCGTTTTCCCGAAGGCTCGTGCCCTCGGCATATGCCGCGAAATTGCCGGAAAAAAAGCACAATATAAACACCGTCATGCAGACGAATGTCCTGATGCCCTTTCTGTTGCCTTTTTCGTATTCACGGACAGTCATTTTCATGCTTCTTTTCCTTTCCGTTTGCTTTCAAAAAACAGATGTGCCCGCGCTGCCCGCCGCAGAGAGCTGACGCGGCTGCCGGCAATGCCTTATCGGACTTGGCAAAGCGCCTCCAGCTGTGACTGCATCTGGTCAAGCGCCGTATCCGGCGAACAAATGCCGGTTATCATATTTCTTACGGCCATTCCGATAATCGTTTCGACCGTATGCTCATTGATGTGTTTGGGCACTCGGCGCTCCACGGCCAGCTTCAAATTATCCGGAACAAGCGAAAGCCACGGATAAAGCTCCAGAAGGTCTTGGTTATCATAAATCGAACGGCATGCGGATACGCCGCCGAGCATCGTAAAAGGAACGGAGATATGCTCGCTGCAGGCCCAGCGAATGAAATCCAGCGCCGCTTCCTGCTTTTTGCAGGCCTGTGTCACGCCCAACACGCCGCCGCCCAGGAGCGGCCTTTTCCCCGGAATGGAGCAAAAGCCGATTTGACCCGCGATTTTTGATTTTCGCAGGTTTTGAATGCCGTACACATGGTTGATGAACATATTGAGCATCGCAGTGTCTCCGCGTGTAAAATAGTCAACGCAGGCAGACCAAAAACTGTTATTGCCGGAAACACGAAACGAATGCTCATACATTTCCGCATAATAATGCAGCGCTGTTTTTCCGGCTTCGCTTTTCAGGCAGGGATTCCCGTCATCGTCAAATAGTTTTCCCTGTGCGGAGAAAAAACAAGGGAGAAATTCGCCGCTGATGCAGTCGATGGAGTTCGAGGCAATCGCAGCGCCGTATTTGAGCGGCGAAAAAGGATTGAAGGTCTGATTGAAAAAATGCAGCAGGTCGCAGTATTGAGCGTAATTTTCCGGTATATCCAGCTGCTCCCGATGGTTTTCATAATAAAGGCGGCGGATTTTGGTGTCGTCAAATATGTCTTTTCGATAAAACAGCAGCTGCACGTTGGGCGTGAAGGGAAACGCATACGCCTGATTGCCGACGATTGAAAACGGCTCCCTGACCGAGCGCAGCATCGGCTTCCAGATGGCCTGAACCGTTTTGTCTGATATATCAAACGGCCGAAGCAGCTTGGGCGCAATGGATGAGAGCCAAGCTACGTCCAACCGCAGAACATCATACAGGCCGGAATTGCCCATCATGCAGGCAGTCTGATACATATCGGCATACGGAAGCGTTCCGAGCGTCACTTCAATGCCGGAATGCTTGGTAAAATCCGGAAGGAGCTTTTGCAGCGCCTTCGCATCAGGCCCGTCAATCATGAGGACGTTGAGATGCGTCCCTCTTGCAATATTGGCGGACCATTCGAATGCAGCCGGCGGGTCTTTGGGCGGAATGAGGATATTCGCCGGCTGTTCCGCGCCGGTCATGATGCTGAAAGCCCGAAGCGCCATTTCTTTATAGTCTAAGTAGATATGATAAATCGGCTCTGAGGACTCAATGAGCGCGGTGTCGGAAAGGGAAATAATCAGCGGCGGTTTGGCGCGGCGGTAGGCGCAGGCATTGAGCAGCTTTTGCGCATAAGCGGACGATGTTGTGATAACGGCATCGGGCATCGGCTCCGCGCTGATGCAGGAGAAAGCGTCAATATCGGCATTGGCCGAATCGGTTTGATAGCATTGAATGGAAATGGATTTGTCCAGCTCATGTTTCAGCGCATCGACCAAATCCGATTCGTTTTTGTGCATGAGCAGTCCGGAAATGACGGAAAGATGCTCCGGATGCCTGTCGGAAAGAAGGGCTGCGATTCGGCGGGCGATGCGCTTAGCATCAAAACAGATGACCGAATCCGCAGGCGCGCCGGGACGAATAACGCACAGCAGCAGAGCCCCGCTTTTTCTCACCATCTGACGCGCATCGCTGCCCTGCGATTGACAGGAAACGAGGACAACGGCGGAAACCTTTCTGCCTGCCAGCTCAGACAGAGCCGCTTCCTCCTGAGCGGGAATGTCGTTCGTCAGGTACAGAAAATCGCGGTAGCCTGCCTGCCGCAGGCGGGCGGAGATCGTCGTGTAAAGCGTTGTAAAGCTGACGTTTTGAAGATTGGGAAGAACGATCCCGACGGAATGTTCGCCGGACTGACGCAGCAGGCGCGCACGTTCATCCATCCGATAGCCAAGCTGCCGTGCGGCCTGCTCCACGCGGAGGATTTTCTGCATGCTGACATTGCCGCGGCCGTTCAGCACATTGGAAACAGTGCCGTGAGATACGCCGGCCAGCTGCGCAATGTCTTTGATGGTTGCCATAAAAATCCTCCCGAAAGCCACCTTGTATGTGGCGAACTCGTTTGTCGTAAAAATTATAGCATGATACGGACAAAGAAGCAATTTGAAATCAGCCAAAAACGTATATTGGAACGAACCAAAAAGAATAAAAAGATTATCTGGCTGCATATAAGCCGAATTGTCAATAAAAAAATCAAAAAATCCGTTCATTGCCTGTTGACACGTTCCATTATTTGATGTATGATGAACATATCAAGGCGGACGCCTTACCAAATCATTATTGACAAGGAGGTATTTTTCTATGAAAAAATTGCTGGCGATTCTGTTGGGAATAACCCTTCTGCTCGGAACGGCTGCAATCGGCCATGCGGAAATGGCGGCCGGCGCTGACGTCAAGGGCACAGGCATTCCGCTGACCGTTTACACCAACTCCGGCAGTTCAGGCCGTGCCGACTGGCTGGTCGAACGTGCGAAACAGGATGGCTTTACGCTGGCTTATGTGAGCGAGGGAGCCGGTGCTGTGCAGCAGCGTATCATCGGTGAAGCAGCCAACCCCATTGCGGATGTCGTGTTCGGCTTGAACGCCATCATCTGGAACGACCTGATTTCCAGAGACCTGCTGGTGTCCTACGAAGCGCCCAGCTGGGCGGCCGAGGTTTCCGCGGGGCTGAACGACCCGAACGGTTACTACTACGCCATCGTGAAGCAGGCCATCGTCCTTGCCTATGACAAGAACCAAATGAGCGAAGAAGACGCGCCGAAGGATTGGACCGATTTGTGGACGAATGAAAAGTTCTACGGCAAGTACGAAGCCTCCGGTAATCTGACCGCCGGAACGACTCGCAACGTGATTGCGGGTATTCTCACCCGTTATACAGACCCGAACGGAGACTTGGGTGTTTCCGATGAGGGTTGGGCGGCGATTCAGGCCTATTACGCTCATGGCGTGCCCAATGAAACAGGCCTCGATACATATGCCCGAATTGCCAATCGGGAGGACCCGGTGGTCATCGGTCAGATGTGGTCCAGCGGCGTTCTGCAGTTTGACGCGATGTATGAAACGGACACCGGCGTTGCCATGCCGGATGTGGGTGTTCCCTATGCCGTCGAGGGTGTCGGCATTGTCAAGGGCACCAAGAATATGGAAGAAGCGCTGCGCTTCGTCGAATGGTTCGGCTCCGCTCAAATTCAGGGCGAATGGGCCGAGCAGTTTGGAACCATGCCCGCCAACGAGATTGCGGCGCAGAAAGCCGACCCGCGCCAGCAGGAGCTGTGCTCCATTCCCGCACAGAATATTGACTGGGCGCTGGTTGCCGAGAATATCGATGCATGGTGCGAAAAAATCACGCTGGAATATCTGCCGTAACAACGTAACGAATCAACAATACCTTTTCTTGGGCAAGGGCCGGTATGCCCTTGCCCCGTTTCATATCGGAATCGTTATGAAGTAAGGAAGAATGCTATGATAAATCTGACAGACATTGAAGTGAAGTTCGGCGATTTTACGGCGCTGAAAGACATTAACATTCACGTTCGGGAAGGGCAGTTCTACACATTTTTAGGGCCCTCCGGCTGCGGAAAAACAACAACGCTGCGCACCATTACCGGTTTTATCAAGCCGGTAAAAGGACGTGTCATCGTCAAGGGAAAAGACATCACCGATACGCCGGTCGAAAAGCGCAACATCGGCATGGTGTTTCAGAACTATGCGCTTTTTCCGACGATGAGTGTTTACGAAAACATTGCCTTCGGTCTTCGCGTGAGCAAGGTTGAAAAAAGTGAGATAGACCGCCGTGTTCGTGAGATGGCCAAGAAGGTTGAGCTGAATGAAAAGCAGCTGATGCGCAAGGTCGCCGAATTATCGGGCGGCCAGCAGCAGCGCGTGGCCATTGCCCGCGCGCTGGTCAACAATCCGGCCATCATCTGTCTTGACGAACCGTTGAGCAATCTGGATGCAAAGCTGCGCGTTCAGCTGCGCGGTGAGCTGAAGGAAATGCAAAAAAACTTCGGCATTACGACAGTGTATGTCACGCATGACCAGGAGGAGGCGCTGACGTTATCTGACTGCATTGCGGTTTTTAACAACGGCATCATTGAGCAAATCGGCACACCGAATGAAATTTATAACCATTCCGAGACGGAATTCGTTTGCAATTTTATCGGAGATATCAATCGATTGCAACCGCCGCTTCTGCATCAAATCACCGAACAGACAGGCACGCCGCTTGATTTTGAAAAAGCGTCGTATGTTCGTCTGGAGCGCGTCCACATGAATATGCCCGCCGCTTCCGGTTTTGCCTCCTTTAACGCAAAGGTCGTCAGCCGTGAGTACTACGGGCTTTATATTAAATACACGCTCTCCCTCGGTAGCCAGACATTGAAGGCTATCGAGCGGAATGACGGCACAAAGTATTTTGAAGCGGGTGAGCAGGTAACTGTCTTCATCAAGCCGGATGACCTGATGGTTTACTGAGGAGGGCACGCCGATGACGATCAATGGAAGACGCCAAAAAATCAGAATCACGCCGGGCAAAGCACTGATGCTTCTGTTTTTTGTATGGTTTATTCTGGCCTGCCTGATTCTGCCGAATCTGAATCTGCTAAAGACAGTGTTTTTCGCGGATGATAGTTTTTCCATGGAGCCGATTTACAAACTGCTCAAATCCAAACGAGCGATGAAGGCGCTGCGCAATTCGTTTATTTTGGCTCCGACACTTTCGATTACCGTCGGCTTCGTCGGCATTACGCTGGTTCTTATAACGGAATACTTCGATATAAAGGGCTCGAAAATTCTGCGGCTCGGCTATATGACAACGCTGATTTACGGAGGAATCACACTCGTATCCGGCTATAAGTTCATCTATGGCAGCAGCGGTTTTTTAACCAAGTTTCTCGTTCAAATTTTTCCGAACATGAACACGTCATGGTTTCAGGGCTACGGCGCCGTGCTGTTTGTCATGACGTTCAGCTGCACTTCCAATCATATGATTTTTCTGCGGAACGCCATGCGTTCGGTTGATTTCCAGACGGTTGAAGCAGCGCGCAACATGGGCGCCGGTCAGTTCTACATTTTGCGTCGTGTTGTTCTTCCGGTGCTTTTGCCCAGCTTGTTCGCCGTGACGATTTTAACATTTATTACGGGTTTGTCGGCCATGAGTGCGCCGCTGTTGGTCGGCGGCACAGAGTTCCAGACCATCAACCCGATGATTAAAACGTTTGCGGATACTGTTTCTTCCAAGGATTTGGCGGCGCTGCTTTCCCTTGTATTGGGATCGGCTACGATACTGCTGCTGATCATTATGACGCAAATTGAAAAACGCGGCCATTATATGTCCGTATCCAAGGTAAAAACCAGAATCATCAAGCAGAAAATCTCAAACCCTGTTCTAAACGTTTTGGCGCATATATATGCCTACATTTTGTTCGTGATTTATGTTTTGCCGGTTGTGCTGATTATTCTGTTCTCCTTCACTGACAGTAAATCAATCGGCACACGCACATTGACGCTTTCATCTTTCACACTGGATAACTACAAATATCTGCTGCAGGGCATGAGCAACTACCGCCCGTTCGTCGTCAGTATGGCATATTCTGCTCTTGCGGCCGTCATCGTCGGAGCAATCGTTGTTATCGCATGCCGCTATATCCAAAAACATAAAAAGGCGATGTCTGCCGGCGTGCTGGAATACTGCCTGATGATTCCTTGGCTGCTTCCTACCACCATGATAGCCTTGGGACTGATGCTGGCTTTCAACGTGCAGCGTATCTATATGTTTAATCAGGTGCTGACAGGAACAATGGTGATTCTGCTCATCGGCTATGTCATCATCAAGCTCCCGTTTACCATGCGCATGACCAAGGCGGCGTTCTTCTCACTGGACGATGCGCTTGAGGACGCTTCCAAAAATTTGGGCGCAGGTGAGATGTATACTTTCCGTCGGGTCATTTTCCCCGTCATACTGCCCACGATCATGGCGATTGCTGCGTTAAACTTCAATGCCTTAATCAGCGATTATGATATGTCGGCGTTTCTGTATCATCCTCTGAATCCGACGCTCGGTGTTCAAATCAAGTCTCTTACGAGTGATATGAACAATCCCAACGGCATGGCGCTGACGTTTGTCTACGCCGTACTGATGATGATTATTTCCGCCGTTGTACTGTATCTTGTTTACGGGCGAAGCGGCAAGGAAAAAATAAAGGAGTAAAGAATATGACGCTTGGACAGGAACGTTACGCACCGATCAATACACCGCTGAGTCAAAAGCTGGCTCGGAAAAAATGCCTGATTGCCGTACATCGCGGCAGTTGGGGCGGCAATATTACGCAAAACACTGTCGGCGCATACACGGTCGCGCTTCAGATGGGCGCGGATATCGTAGAATCCGACGTGAATGCAACGGCTGACGGAGTGCTGTATTCTTTTCATGACGGCAATGAAAAACGTGTGTTCGGCGTGGATAAGAGCATTCGGCAAATGGATTCCGGGGAAGTTGAAAGCTATCACCCCATTAACACATGCAATGAGCTGACGGCAGCGAGAATCAATCGTTTGACTGAAGTGCTTGATTTTCTTTCCCACGGGGAATTGCTGAATATAGACCGTGCATGGAATATTATCCCTCAATTGCTTGAAGTGCTTGACCAATATCCCGATGCGAAATATCAGGTTATCATCAAAGCGCCCGTGAAAGCAAAGGAAGCATTCGAATGTCTGAATGAACATCCCGTCAAATATATGTTCATGCCTATTTGCTACAGCCTTGACGATGTGGAGACAGCGCTCCGCTGCAAAAATATCAATATCGTAGGATGCGAGACCATCGCTTTTGATGACACAATGGAACTTTTTTCCGATGAAAGCATTCGGAAAATACATGACAGAAACTTGTTTGTGTGGGTCAATGCGATTACGCTGGGCGATGTGACCATGAAGCCTTTGTATGCCAAGCTGGATGATGATGTATCTGTCCTTGAGAATCCTGCATTAGGCTGGGGTAAGCTGTTTGAAAAAAAGATAGATATCATACAGACTGATTGGCCAGCCATTCTTTACCGATACAGGCAAAAGATTCTCAACGTATAATGAGCCAGCAGTACCGTTATTTCGTCAGGTCATATCGTTACCCGCCCTACAACCCAGCGCATTCCGCGCAGAGTGCAGGGCGGTGCTTTTATGCGGCTTGAATATCCTCCAGCACGCCG
>CAVFWQ010000009.1:0-39841 GCA_963626285.1 bacterium
CGCCCTCCGACAGCACCATCGCAAAAATGAAAACGTTGGCAGCGGAGAACAGTATGCCGGCCGACCTGCGCACCATTGACAAAAACGGTTATGTCATTCAGATCAGCACCCTGCCGCAGGCGGGCTGCATGCTGCTGAGCGCGATTAACACGCGGAAATCGCAGTTGCCCTTTGACTCCTTTTATACGGTCAGCGGCATCTTCCTGATTATTTTCACCGTGCTGCTTTTTCTTGGCGGGCAGATGCTGTATCACAGCGTCGTGTCGCCGCTCAATAGCTTCAGCGGCACCATTGCCTATGTGCGGGAAAACCGTCTCCGCAAGCTCAAAAAACCGCTGGAGCTGAACGGCTGCTCCGAAATCAGAGCCTTGGGCAAGGATTTTTCCGATCTGCTCTTATCGCTCAATGCGCTGACCGAGGAAATCTTTAAACAGTCCAGCGCTCTTTATGAGGCCGAGGTGCTTCGCAAGAATGCGGAGCTGGATTCCCTGCGCAGTCAAATCAACCCGCATTTCCTGTATAATACGCTGGAGCTGATTCGGGACGCCGCTATCAAGGGCGATGTCGAACAGGTCTCCCGCGTCACCGGCGCCATCGGGAAAATTTACCGCTATACGGTCAAGGGCGCGCCGTTTGTTCCTTTGAGCCAAGAAATGGACATCATCAAGGCGTATGTCAGCATTCAGCAGGCACGGTTTCAAAACCGCATCACCACCATCTACAACGTGTCCGAGGCGGCAGCGCGGATTCAGGTTCTGAAGATGCTGCTGCAGCCCTTGGTCGAAAATGCCTTTGTACATGGTTTGGAGCCGAAGCCCGATAACGGTGTGCTGTACATTGGCGCAAGGACGGATGAAAATATGCTGTACATCACCGTTCGGGATGACGGTGTCGGCATCGCCCCGGAACGCCTCGCAGAGATCAGGCAGCAGCTTGACTCGGATGCGATCGATACCAGCTCCAGCCTTGGACTTGTAAATGTCGATGCGAGAATCAAGCTGCAATACGGCAGGGAATACGGGCTGGAAATTTCCAGCCTGCCGATGGACGGCACCTGCATGACCATTCGGATCCCCATCGATCAAGGAGCATCTGAGGAAGGAGAAAAGGACAATGTATCAGGTTCTGCTGGCGGACGATGAGCCATCCGTCACCGATGCACTCAGCCGTTCCATTGATTGGGAGGGCATGGGACTTCAGGTAGCCGCCGTGGTGCGCAGCGGCGAGGAGGCGCTCAAATGCCTTCAAACCAAGCCAATCGACATCGTGATTACGGATATCCGCATGGCGAATATAGACGGTCTGTCCCTGTGCCAGAAAATCGCGGCCATGGAAAACAGGGTGCAGACGATCATCATCAGCGGGTTTGCGGAATTTTCCTATGCGCAGAAGGCCATCGGCTACGGCGCCATCGGCTACTGTCTAAAGCCGCTGGAGTATGATGAGATCAAGCGGTATCTGCGTCGCGCTGTGCAGCGTCTGAGCATGACTGAGCAGCAGCCGGACTATGACGGCCTGCTGGAGGGTCTGCAGGACGGAAACGAGGAGGAATTGCTGGCCGCTTTTTCGTCCTTTGGCCTGAAGGCCGCCTCGTATCATTCGGCGGTTTCGGTCGGAAAAGAACCGTATCCCGTGCAGAGCAAACAGGACATTGTGCTGCGCCTTGGCTATTATCACTTTGCGTACTTTTCACAGCTTCCGTTTTCGGAGGACAGGGTCAATGCTTTTGCGCAGACAGAGCAGATGGACGGATTCAGCCACACGACGACCGCGCAGCCCGTCGCAGCGCTGCCGCAGGCCGTGCGGGACATGAACAATTCGGCCTTTCAGTTCTTTTTTGAGCCGGAACGGAAAATCTTTACCGAGAAGCTGGAGGACAAAGCAGCGCCGATGCTTAAAAAGATCACAAGGGCGGCGGCCTTGGGCGATGCGGAGCAGCTGCTCGCGCTCCTCAGCCGTTTGCGCGGCGCGGACGGGGACGGCTTTACCCTGCACTCGGCATGGCGGCTGTACAATGTCATTTCCTCCTGCCAGTCCTTTTCGCCAGCAGACGAGAATATTGCAAGCCCTGCGCAGTTTGTCTTTAAATTCCATGATTTTCCGACCATGCTGACTGCGCTGGAAAAACGCATTGTAGAAGGTTCTGCCGAACAAAGGGAGGACGTTCTTTCCAATTCCAGATTCATTCAGATGATGAGCTACATCAACAGCCACTATGAGCAGGGGCTGACATTGAACGAGCTTGCGAAGGAGCTGAATTTGAGCGCCAATTATTTAAGCCAGGCGTTCAAAAAGGAAACGGGAAAGACATTCATGAAATACATCACCGAGCTGCGCATCGACAAGGCCAAGGAGATGCTCGACTCCGGCGAGTATTCCGTCAGCCAGATCGCCTCCAAGCTCGGCTTTGATGATTATTTTTACTTTCTGAAGACCTTCAAGCGGGTCGTCGGACTGACGCCGAAGCAGTACAAGCAGGTCGGGCAGACGCCGAACGATAAAGAATAAAAAAATGCGGGACTGTGTGAGAATGAATTTCATTCTTTCACAGTCCCGTATTATATCGGATATCGGACAATGTCAGCAGACGGGCAAGCCGGATTCTTCAATGATCTCCGAGAGAGAGGCCGGCTCATAGCCGTGCTCATGCATCCATTTGGCCATGGTCAGGATGCGTTCGCCGTAATCCGGCTCGTAGGCACAATAATCAGGGTAGAAGTACTGCTCATGGATGACCATTTGAATGAATGCGCTTGCGGACGGATTTTCGCTGAGCTTGTCAAGAAACAGCTCTACGCGGTCGGCCGTCAGGTCTCCGGCGTTGAGAACCATATGCAGCTTGGCAAAGACGATGTCCTCTTCCGGGTCGACCCAGAAGCAGCGATGCTCCGCATGGTCCACCTGCTCACGGGAGAGGTAGTAGGAGACGATCGGTTCGCCTTCCTGATAGCAGGGCGTATAATAGTCCTCTCCCTTGCAGCGAATCAGGTAGCCGCACAGGGCGCGATAGCCGAGTGCGCGGAGCGCCCGCGTGCCCTCCTTGGTGGCCGCGCCCCAATGCAGGGTGGTGGTATTGCGCATGGCCTTTTCACCGACGATGCGCCGCAGCTCCTGAGTGACCAGCAGACAATCCCGCCTGACCGTTTCGTAGCTTTCGTGCGCATAGGGCAGGTCGGGCATTTCGCTGCGAGCGTGGAAGGAAAAGGTCAGCCAATCGGCATTGGCGGTAAATTCCTCGCGGTAGCGGTCGGTCATCATGGAAAGGTTGAACGCGCCGTCCCCCGTTTCATAAAAGGCGTTGATGTGTACCTTGCTGCCGTAAAGGTCGTGCGCCTTTTTGAAGCATTGTAGATAGGGATTTTGAAAGATGGTGGCGTAATCATCCCGATGTGCGTGCAGATCCCGAAAGCCGAGGATGAAGTCGTCCACCGTGAAGCGGTACTTATGATACGCCTTTTTGAACACATAGACGCTGATGGTCTGCTGTTCGCCCGTTGCCGCATTGACGGCGGTCAGGCGGTTGAAGCGTCCGTCCAGCAGGACGGCGGCAGAAAATGTGCCGTCCGCGTTCTTTGTCGCGGGAATGCCGTTCACGGTGACGCGCTGTGCATCGTCCGCCTGTACGGTCGCGATGATTTGAAGGCTGTCATTCACCCACACGCCGTCGGCCGCGCCGACCATGACATCGCCGTGCAGCGGGAACAAAAATCGAAATGATTGTGTATTCACGGAACTTCCTCTTTTCAATCATCAGATAATGGGCGAACGAAGCTGCCGGCCATCGGAAAGCTGGGCGCGGATGGCTTCGTTGTCCGCAAACGACTGACGAGCGGCAAAGCTGACCAGGAAAATATCACCGGTGTCCTCGGCTGTCTTTACGGTCTGCACCCCGACCACCGTATCATCGGGATAGGGATTTTCGACAACATAGCGGAAAGCGGTCGTGCCGTCCGCCTGATGCTGCGGAAGGGTGGTGAACGTCACCTCGGACAGGGAGCAGTCCACATTATAGCAGTCATACTCCTCATGGCGGGAGCGTCCCCAATCGCACGCGCCGTTCATGATGTTCACGCCGTAGATGAGCGGAACTTCCAAGGTGCGTCCGCTGCGGTAAGTGACGATATACTTGCCGACCGTATCCTTTTCCAGCAGCATCGGGGCGCTGGTGATGTAGACATGCTCGCGGCGTATCGTCGTCATATGGGTAAATTCCAGATGAGCCCTGGCAATGGTTTTGCGGTTGCGGTAGAGGTACATTTCCTCCATGCTTGCCTTCAGCAGCGCATCGTAGCTGTCCTCGGTGTAATCCGTTTTCCAGAAAAGGTACGCGCCGAAGACGATGCTCAGGAGAACGCCGTTGCGCTGCATGGTGACTTCCTCCAGCGTCGTCCAGTGAGAGGGCGCCGCGCCCTTTGCGCCGGCCTCTACGCGCTGCTGCCAGTTGATGATGCCGCGGGGATCCCAGTTGCCGTAGGTCATGGTCATGCCGCGGGAGAGGAAGGTCTGGTCGTGCTTTGCACTCATGCCCCAATACCAGTTATGGGCGATGCAGTCCTTATCAATCATGTCCAGCGCCGGATAGGTCGCCGGCATATCATGCACGGTGTTGCGGGAGCATTTGCAATGGCGCTCGGCGCCTCCCATGCCCTCGCCCCAGCTTGTGATGTGATTTAACACCTTTTCCGCCCAGTACATCAGACGGATGCCGTGCGCAGCCAGATATTCATGAATGCGGTTGATGTCGCCCGCCAGAATGTCGGGAGCGGAGCGCTCCCTGCAGCGTTCGCAAAGCCCGTAGGTGTAAAATTCATCGTGTCCCACCTGCATGACCTTCGGATGAAAGACATCGATCACCTCGTCCATGACCTCAAACAGAAGCTTGTAGGATTCGGGATTGGAGGGGCAATAGGTGTCCGGGAAAGGGTCGTAGGGGCGCTCAGACAGCTCCTGATGGGCGTTGAGGAGATAGTCCGCATGGCTCAGGCACGGCACCTCCGGGATGACCTCCATACCGCGTTCCCTGCAGTAGGCGACCAGCTCACGCACGGTATCCTGCGGCAGAAAGCCGCCGTTGCCGTTTTCAAAATGAATGGAATTCTTGACCCAGCCGAACATATTCTGCACTTCATCGGCGCGCTTGGGATAGCGACCCATTTCCTTGCAGTATTCGACCCAGCTTGCATTGATTTCGGGATGCTTTTTGTACTCCATCGCACCGCCGACCTCGATGATGATGGTGTTGTAGCGGTAGTACATCAGCATATCTACGATTTTATAGAACTGGTCAAGCTGCTTTTCGCCGGGCAGATAGACCTTGAGGCCGCGGAAGGGGCATTGCGGCGCGGCAAAGCGAATGCCGCCGGGAACAAAGCCGTTATCGGCCTGCGCCTGCTGAAGCACCTCATAGACGCCGTAGAGCAGGCCGCGTTCGCCCTCGGAATAGATTGTGATGACATTCTCTTTTCCGCACACGGCAAAGGCATCCTCAGCGCTTAATTCCCTGTCGGATGCGCCCAAGTCTTTCAGCTGCTGTCTGAGCGCTTCGGGGAAGCCCTTGCTGATTTGAATGTCCGTCCATGCGTCTTCATTCTGTCCGGCCAAGGGCTGCACATCAGCAAGGATCTTCTTATACAGCCCGTTTTCTGTCTGCACGGCTGCTGCGGAGAGCCGCTTCTTGCCCTCTGTCACGCAGTATGTGTTCAGCGCTGACATCATGCTCATGATGCATTACTCCTTCTCTTTAAAAATGACATTTGCCGGACTGCTCAAGCAGTTTGATAAACAGGCCGCCCTGCACGGTGCGATTCTGCGAATAGAAGCGCGCCGCCGTCTTGGTGCTGTACCAGTCGGACATCGGGACGCGGTTTTCCGTTTCGTTGAAGAAGCGCCAGACGGGTGCAATGAAACGGGCAAACTCCTCGCGGGTATCCGCCAGCGTCGCCGTCCAGCAGAGCCAGTCCGTCTTGGAGGTCGTACCGCGGCAGTCGAGCGTGATGCCGTAGGGATTGGCGTACTGCCAGTAGGAGGCAAATTCGCTCCTGATTCTGTCTTCGGGGAAGAGGTGCGCGCTGAAAAGCTTATCCCACACCATATTGTATTTGAGGCTGAAGGTATCGGGCTGGTCAAACGCCAAGCGGAAACAGCCGTCGCCGTTATCGGCGCGTTCGACCCAGTTTTGGGCCATCTCCTGCGCGGTTTTCATATAGCCGTCCGCTTCCTCGGCGTCTCCGCTCATCCTGAGAAGCTGCGCCATGGACGCAATGCCCATGATGGCCTTGACGGAGAGGTTGCAGTTGTGCGGAAGGTGCTTGAAAAAGTCGTCCGTGCAGCGCTGGCTTTCCGGATCAACGCCGTGCGCAACGAGATAATCCGCCCACTGCTTAAAGGACTTCTTGTGCCGAACGAACAGCGCGGCATCCTTTTTGGCAACCGCGGCGGCGGCGGCCATCACCAGCATATTGCCGCATTCCTCAATAGGCATCTGCATTTCGGGGTCAGTGCCGTTGGAGTAGGTCTGCCCATTCAGAATAGGATATGTGCCGACATCGTGCGGCGCAAAGTCAAACGGCCATGCCTCGCTCTCTGCATAACGGAAAACAGGACGCAGCATTGCATTCACAAGCTCCGGATTGTAATACAGGAACATGGGCATGGAGGGATAGCTGACGTCCACCGTTGCGGCGCAGCCGTTGGAGAGGCATTCCTTGGAAATGAACAAAAGCCCGTCCTCGTCGTCCTCCACCAGCTTGTGCGCCGCCATGACCTGCCGGTAAGCCAGCGACAGCATGTCCGCATACTGCTCGCCGCCCGCCTCGGTCGCCTTTTGAGTAAGGTCGGCAGAAAAAATCTTTTCCCGTGCGGTCAGCGCGTCATGATCGCCGAAAGCCTCGCGGATGGCTTCCTCGATGGTCTTTCCGTTCTTCGTCCAATAGCCCTTCAAGCGCTTGTGGAAGTATTCGATGCTCTCAATATCGTCATAGGCAAAGGCAAACAGCGCGGGTCGGTCATCGTTTAATGCAATTTTCGCCGTCGCGAAGGTCTCGCCGCGCACCTTGGTAAAGTCCGCCTGTCCTGAACGGACGCAGAGATAGAAATAGCCCCAGCTGATGCGGGTGTCATCGCCTGCTCCCGCAATGACATTCTGCTTCACGCTGCCCATTTTGGCAACGGAGATATCGTCAAGCTGTTCCTTTTCTGTCGTAATCGGCTCTTCCCGTGCCGCGTCAAGGCAAAGCTCCTCAGAGGCGCGCACCTCGGCGTTTACCGTATGGTTTTTGCCGTCCGTGCTTTCCGCTTTCAGCTCCAGGTAGGAAACGGGGCGGCTGCTTAAATAGAGGTCATCGGCAAAGAGGGGAGAGAAAAAGCGGGCGCTCAGACGAACACCGGCAGCCTCAAAGTTATAAACGGTCGCCAAGGCTGTAATGTCCATGACCGTTTGCTGCATGGGGATGCCGCCGGCCTCCTCGCCGCCCATAAAGCGGTATAAAACGCCGTCAACGGTCAGATAGCCGTTCAGCGTGTTGGTATGCCCCGTCCAATGGCAGGTAGCCTTTTGATTCAGCCTATCCGCACAGGACCAGACGCTGAAAAAGGGGTCAATCGTAATCAGGGGTACTGCAGGTGCTCTGAGCTTCATGGCAAGATCCTCCGATGTTTTTTAAAGAAAAGGGAAAAAATTTCCTCTTGACTTTCTTCGTGATGGATTATATCATTTGATGGGGGTGCTTGAAATAGATAAAATCAAGAAAAAGGTGTGTGATATTATTTGAAGGAGGATCTGCAGTTCTTCTATGCCGAGTCGCCCACGACCCCGCTGTTCGTAGAGCTGGCCGGAATATCCTACTGTGACGGCAGCTACTGGTGCGAAAGGGAATGTTCCGATGTAACGGTGATGGAATATATCGTCCGCGGGCGCGGTGTTGTCCTCTGCGACGGCAGACGCTATGAGCCGGAAGAGGGCGATGTATATATTTTGCATCAGGGCAGCAAACACGCCTATTATTCCGACGCAAATGACCCGTGGACAAAGATATTCTGCAACCTAAAGGGCAATTTGGCCGAGGATCTCCTGCGCGCCTACGGCCTTCAAAACACGGTGCTGATTCACGGTTTCTGGAATGAGCAGATTTTTTCGGATTTGTATGCCCTTTGCTGCCGAAAAGAGCCGCAGAAAAAGATTTTTGAGCTGTGCGCCTTGAAATTCCATGAAATCGTCTCCCAGCTTTACGCCTTTGAGAGCGAATCCGCTCACATTACCGAGGAGGCGCAGCAGCTCAGAGACTATTTGGACAACCGCATCTTTGAGCATGTAAGCATCGAGGAGCTGTCGTCCTCAATTTACCGCTCGCCGGACTATGTCATCAAGCTCTTTCGGAAAAACTACGGGCAGACGCCCTACGCCTATTTTCTTCGGCAGAAGATGCTGGCTGCGGAAAACCTGCTGCGCACCACGCAGATGCCCTGCCGGGAAATCGCCAGACGTCTTCGGTTTGAAGACCCGCATTATTTTTCCAATTTGTTCAAAAAGAAACACGGCATTTCCCCTCAGAGGTACCGCAGCACCATGTGTCCGCAGGGCAAAAGAAGCGGAATGACAGAACTAAAGGAGTGAACAATTTATATGCGAGAAATGATTCCACTGAACAGAGACTGGCTGTATGCCCGCGACCTTCCGAAGGATGGAACGCCCTCCTTTGAAGGGACGGAGGGGAAATGCGTGGAGCTTCCGCACGCCAACGTCCTGCTTCCGTATAATTACTTGGATGAGCGGGCATACCAGTTTGTTTCCGGCTATCAAAGGATGCTGTTTGCGTCCGAAGAATGGAGGCATAAGCGCGTTTTCCTGCACTTTGAGGGCGTGATGGCCTATGCCGAGGTCTTCTGCAACGGGCATTTGGCCGGGCATCACAAGGGCGGCTATACACCGTTCACCGTGGAAATCACAAAATATTTACGCTGCGAAGAAGAAAACAGCATTTTTGTGCGCGTCGATTCAACCGAACGCCCCGATTTCCCGCCCTGCGGGAATGTGGTCGATTATCTGACCTACGGCGGCATCTACCGCGAGATGTCGCTGGAGGTCGTGGAAAAGGACTTCATCCGCACGCTGTTTGTCAGCCCCCAAAAAGCCGAGAACGGCGAAGAAGCGCGGGCGGCGATTTCCTTTGATTCACCGCTTTCCAAGGAAACGGAGCTGCGGGTTTTCTTAAAAGGTCATGGCACGGAGAAATCTATCTGCATGACGCTGAAAGAAGGCGCGTTATCGGCAGAGGCGGTCTTTGACGGGGCGGAAAATTTGCGCCACTGGTCGCCCGAAGATCCCGCGCTGTATGAAGTCACGGCGGAGCTTTGGCAGGACGGCAAAAAAACGGATGAGCTGCACACGCGCTTTGGCATGCGCTTCTGTAAATTTAAGCCGGACGGTTTTTATCTGAACGGCCGCCGCATGAAGCTGCTCGGCCTCAATCGTCATCAGAGCTACCCCTATGTCGGCGGGGCGATGCCGGCGCGCGTCCAGCGGCATGATGCCGAGTGCGTAAAAGAGCTTGGCATGAACATCGTGAGGACGAGCCACTACCCGCAGAGCCGCCATTTTTTAGACAGGTGCGATGAGATCGGCCTGCTGGTCTTTGAGGAGATCCCCGGCTGGCAGCACATCGGGAATCCGGAATGGCAGGATGTCGCCGTACAAAGCGTGCGCGAGATGATAGAACGGGACTACAACCACCCCGCCATCATTCTCTGGGGCGTGCGCATTAACGAATCTCACGACAGCTATGACTTTTATGCGCGAACGAACGCGCTGGCGCATAAGCTGGACAGCACCCGTCAGACGGGCGGCGTTCGCTGCCATGTGAAGGGCGATTTTCAGGAGGATGTATTCACATTTAACGAATTTATTCATGGCGGCGGCGAGCTGATTTTCCGCCCCAGAGAGGACATCACGGGGCGGAAGGAGCCTGTGCCGCTGCTGGTGACGGAAAGCAACGGCCATATGTTCCCCACCAAGCGCTTTGATACGGAAAGCCGCCTGTTGGAGCATGCAATGCGCCATCTGCGGGTGATGAACGAGGCGCTCGGCCGCGATGACCTTGTCGGCGAAATCAGCTGGTGCGCGTTTGATTACAACACCTACGGCGCGTTCGGCTCAGGCGATAAGATCTGCTATCACGGCGTTTCCGATATGTTCCGCATCCCGAAATATGCGGGGCTTGCGCTGATGTCTCAGCATCCCGTAGCGCAAGGCGCAGTATTGGAGCCGCTGTCGGTCGTCTCCCGCGGCGAACGGGACGGCGGCGGCATTCTTCCCGTTTGGCTCGCCACGAACTGCGACTGTGTGCGCGTGTATAAAAACGGTGCGCTGGTCGGCGATTTTTATCCGAACCGCACGCTGTTCAAAAATCTGCCGCATCCGCCGGTCCTCATCAGCCATCTGATGCCCGCCGAGCTGGAGCTTCCGATTCCCGCACCGCTGGCCGAAGAATTTAAGGGCTTTGTGAAAAAGCGGGCGGATGAAGGCATCCTGCAGGACCTTCTGCCGGAGGACTACCCGTATCTGGAGGCTCTGTCCGAAAAGGCAGGGCTGGAGCGCGGCAAGCTGACGGAGATTTTGTTTAACAATGCCGGCGGCTGGGGGCAAAAGGAGAACATCCTGCGTCTTGAGGGGTATGTCGGCGAAAAGGCCGTCATCGTCCGCGAAGTCGGTGAAGCCGCGTCCTTCGCCCGATTGGAGCTGAAGGCGGACGACGATACGCTCACAGCGGACGGAGATACCTACGACGCCACGCGCATCGTCGTTCGGGCGCTGGACACGATGGGCAATCTCTGCCCCTTCTACGCCGCCGGCTTCTCCGTCCGCACCAATGGGCTGGTGGAGGTCATCGGGCCGAAATCCGCCGCGCTCATCGGCGGCTGTCTGGCGTTCTGGGTGAAGACCTGCGGCAAAAAGGGCAAAGCTGAAATCCGCTTGGACAGCGGCAGCGAAACGCAGGAAATCAGCATCAACATCATATAATTTGGAGGATGATTTTTATGGAACAAAAGGTACTGCACATCATGGAGCGGGAGATCGACGTGGCAAACAGCCCGATACTTGCCGAAGGCCCGCGCACGACCGAGGAGCTGGAGCGGGATTGGGAATACAAGAACGGTATTTGGAAGGTGGAGGACGGCTGGATCTGCGGCAGGCATATCGGCAATTCCGGCGGCATTCTCTATTCCAAGAAAGAATATAAGGGCAATGTCCTGCTGGAACTGGAGGGACGCACCGTCCCGCCATGCGACAACGACCTGAACTTTACATGGCGTGCCGCCGGTTGGGATGACGAAAAGGATGATGCGGGCATCAGCTACATCGGCGGCTTGGCAGGCTGGTGGGAGAACAAGGCCGGCATCGAACACTACCCGGAATGCACCTGCCGCGCCGCGACCCCGCTGTTCAAATTCGAGGCAGGCAGGACGTACTTCATCCAGGCAGGCGACATCGACGGGCACTGCTTCCTCTTTGTGGACGGCCGGCTCGTGGTTGAAATGTACGACCCAAGCCCGCTGGATCAGTACGGCAAGGTCGGTCTCGGCACCTATGCAAGCTGGATTCAGGTGAAAAATTTCCGTGTCCGTCAAATCGTCAGCCGCCCGTATCTGCTTTCCTATACGCCCAAATTTGATTAAAATATTGATGTTTTATCGCCCGCCTTGGCAGCAAGACGGGCTGTTTTATGCACAAATATGGACAAATCTCAGATATATGGAAATTTCTCATATCTTTGAGCCGAATTAAATGGAATTTTTCTTTTTCAAACAGGTGAAATTCACAAGAAAAACACATTTTATTTGTGCATCGCATTTGGTAAAATTCAAACCATAGGAAATATCTTCCGCCCCGTGTGAGTGGAAACGTTGGAGGCGTGCATGACCCAGGAATTAGAGAGAAGATCCTCTCATATTTTTAAGCAAATGCGCAACGACTGGCTGCTTTATCTGCTGCTGCTGCCGGTCATTGCATGGTACATCATTTTCTCTTATCTGCCGATGGCCGGCGTCATCCTTGCCTTTAAGGACTACAGCTTCCGCGGCGGCATCTGGGGCAGCCCGTGGGTCGGTCTGGATAACTTTATAAAGATGTTCTCTGACCCGCTTTTCTTCCGCGCCGTCAAGAACACCCTCATCTTCAGCCTCGGCCGCATCGCCTTTCAAACGCCCTGTGCGATTCTGCTGGCGCTTTTGCTGAACGAGATCCGCTTCCAGAAGTCCAAGAAGGTCATTCAGACCATCGTCACCTTCCCCCACTTTATTTCCTGGGTCGTGTTAGCCGGCATGCTGATTAACCTCTTCGGCTCGTCCGGCATTATCAACCAGATTTTAGCTTCCCTTGGGTTGTCGACCATCGCTCCGATTACGACCTCCGGTCTGTTCAGAGGCTTCATCTGGATTACGAACATCTGGAAGGAGGTCGGCTGGGACTCCATCATCTACCTCGCCGCCGTTACCTCCATTGACCCCGGTCTTTATGAGGCCGCTGCGGTGGACGGCGCAAACCGTGCACAGAGGATTTGGCACGTCACCCTGCCCGGCATCCGCAGCACCATCTGCATCATGCTGATTCTGGCTGTCGGCTCCATGATCACCAACGGCGGCTTTGACCAGATCTACAACCTGTACTCCGCGCCCATCTATGATGTGGCAGATACGCTGGATACTTATGTATTCCGTGAATCCTTCATCACCGGCGGCCTTGATTACGGCTACACCACCGCCATCGGCCTCTTCAAATCCGTTGTCGGCATCATCATGCTGACCATCAGCAACTGGGTCGTCACGAAGTCCGGCGAAAGCGGTTTGTTCTGAAAAGCATCGACAACGAGAAAAGGAGATCTTGATTTTGAAGCAGGAAAATGAAAAGACTTTAAAGCCTGAGCATAAAAAGGGTAAAAGGGAGCATTTTTCAAAACCCACAGGCTTTGACGTTGCGCTGATCATCGTATTGGGCTTGCTGGCGTTGATCACCCTGTTCCCGTTTTATCAGGTGCTGATCATTTCCTTTTCCAACACCGTGGCCTATGCCCAGCACCCCATGTATGTGCTGCCGTATGTGTTTGACACCATCGGCTATCAGACGATTTTCACCGATAACAAGTTCTATCAGGCGCTGTATGTCACGCTTTTTGTCACCATTGTCGGCACGGGGCTGAACATGATCATGTCCGTCTTCGGCGCCTATGCCCTGTCCAGAAAAACGCTGATCGGCCGCAATTTTTTCCTTGGTCTCATTCTCTTCACCATGCTCTTCAGCGGCGGCCTGATCCCCTGCTACTTAATCACCAAGGACTTGGGGCTGGTCAACAGCATCTGGGTCATGATTCTCCCCTGCGCCATCAACACCTATTATCTCATCATCATGAAAAACTACTTTGTTTCGCTCCCTGCCAGCCTTTTGGAAGCGGCCAAGCTGGACGGCGCAAACGAGGTCACCATCCTCTTCCGCATCATCATCCCGATCTCCATGCCCTTTGTCGCCACCTTTTTCCTTTTCTATGCGGTGGAGCGCTGGAACGAATGGTATCAGTCGTATCTGTACATCAATAAGACGGCCATTCAGCCGCTTCAGATTTATCTGCGCAACGTCCTCATCAGCATCAGCAACACCCTGAACGCCAAGGCAAAGCAGATGATGGAGAGCAAGACGAAGGTCAGCACGCAGACCATTCAGATGGCGACCATCGTCGTCACCACCATCCCGATCCTCTGCGTCTATCCCTTTGTTCAAAAGCATTTCGTAAAGGGCGTCATGATCGGCGGCATCAAAGAGTGACCCCGTAAATCCCGCATAAAACGCGAAAGCGTTTTAAAAAAATTATAGGAGGAACAAACATGAATCTGGCAAAAAAACTCGTAGCGCTGCTGCTGTGCCTCGTCTGCGCCGCAACCGTGCTGACCGGCTTCGCTGAAGGCTCTGACAACAGCAAGCATCTGACGATCACCGTCGGTTACTGGAATGTGGAGAGCTCCTTAGCGGACCATGAGAACGACACCGTTCTCAAGACCATCGAGGAGAAGTTCAATGTGACCTTTGAGCCCGTCAACGTGACTTGGGACGACTACAATCAGAAGTTCCAGCTGTGGGCTTCCAGCGATTCTCTGCCGGACATCTTCGCAGCCGATGTAAGAAACTCCTCCACCTTCGCTGAGTGGGCCAACGACGGTCTGCTGCATGAAATTCCTGCCGACCTGTCCGCTTATCCGAATTTGGCTGCTTACATGGACAGCCCCGAAACCGACACCTGCAAGGTCAACGATAAGATTTATTGCATCTTCCGTCAGACCTATGCCAACCAGTATGAGACCGTTGAGGACCGCTCCATCGTCTATCGCTGGGATCTGGCTCAGGCTGCCGGCATCACCGAAGAGCCGACCACTTGGGAAGATTTCCACAAAATGATCCAGGCCATCATCAAGGCTGACCCCGAAGGCAAGAACATTCAGGGTCTGACCTCCTGCGGCCCCGCCTTCTTCCACGGCATCTTCTTCACCTACAGCATGCCCGCCGCCATCATCGACGGCAACACCTTCCGTTGGGTCGACAATGGCGACGGCACCTACGTCCCCGCCTACTTCGCCGGTGAAAACCTGGGCGATGACGCGATGGCCACCTGGGAGCTGCTCCGCAGCATGTACAAGGACGGCACCATCGAGGCCGACGTTGCGCTCGGCTCCACCGATACCGCTTATCAGAAGTTCCTGACCGGCCGCAGCGCCGCGATGCTCGCCACCGGCTTCCTCGGCCCGTGGGAAAACATGATCAAGTATTGGGAAGAGACCAACGGCACCAACTACGCTGATGCTGTGCGGGTTCTGAAGCTCATGCCCTCCACGAACGGCAACACCTACTACTGGAACTGGGACTATGCCTGGAGCGAATCCCTCTTCTCCGCCAACATGGATGATGAAAAGTTTGACCGCATCATGCAGATCTACAACTACCTGCTGTCCGACGAAGGCATCATGCTCGGCCGCTACGGTGTCGAGGGCGATACCTACGAAATCGTTGATGGCAAGTACATCAAGGAGAGCGAAGACCGCCTCGAGAAGTATCCCAGCACCGATTTGTTCCATGACCTCGTTGCCTGGACGCCCACGCTGCCGAACGGCTACGAATACACGTCCAACATCCCCGACAACCTGCTTGCCATTCAGGAAGGTCGCTATGAGGAGTCCAAGAACGCCTCTGTCGCCGACTATGACCCCCGTTACACCAGCATCTTCATCTCTCTGGGCACCGACTTCGGTCTGAGCATTCCCGATGACCTGATGACCATCATGACCAGTGATAAGCCTGTTGCCGAAGCCTGGCAGGATGTCATCAACAGCTACAAGGCCAAGGGACTTGAGAGCATCATTGAACAGGTCAATGCGAAGGCCGTCGAACTCGGCTACAAGGACTGAGCGTTTGACCCGTTAAAAACCGAGTAATTTCAAGGCGCGGATCGCAAGCAACTGTGATCCGCGCCCTTTTCAAAGCAGCAGGAGGATAACATGGGAACGGAAACACTTCTTTTCCGGGGCGTGCTGACCGCACGGGAGGAATTTCTTTATCCGGATACGCCCTTGACGGAGCTGCCCCGTCATTTGGAGCTGGCAGCGCCGCGCAACGGACGAAGAGGGATACAGCTTCTTTTAAAAACGGATGCGCGGGAGGCTTCCCTGTCCCTGACCGGCGAGGGCTTTGAGCCCGAATGGTTTCGGCTGGTCGCCGTGCCCGTGGAATATAATACGGGCGACGGCATCGAGCAGGGCGGGGCGATGGTGCTGGAAAAGCAGCCGGAGCAGAAGCCGGACTACGCCACCCGCTTGGCGCCTTTTTGGGTGTACGACTGCCTCCAACCTGCTCCGGACGGGAGGATTCAGGCGTTCGACGGAAAACTGGCCTGCTATTTCTGTCTCGTGCCGAAGGAGAACGTGCAGGCAGGCGAACATCATCTGACGCTGAATGTGCGCTGCGGCGCAAGCGTCTATACCTGCGATATCCTTATCCGTGTGTATGACGTCATGATTCCGCAGGATTCCTTCCCCGTCACCAACTGGTTCAGCCTCTCTGCCATTCGGCGTCTGCACCATGTCGAGGACGGTACGGCGGAATATTACGAAATGGTGCGAAAATACGCCCGCGCCATGCGCCGTATCCATCAGACGATGTTTTATATGGAGCTGGACGACACCTGTGTCGTCTCCCGTGCGCCGTATCGCTTTGACTTTCATTATCTGCGTCCGCTGATTTCTTGCTTCTTTGAAGAGGGCATGCAGACTCTTGAAATCGGCCCGCTGCTCAGCCGCGGCTCGGATGTAAAAACGGGCGATTTTAAGTGTGCCTTCGCCGCCGATGTTTCTGTCGATACCTTGGACGGCTACGCCCTTCTGACGGAATATGTGAAGAGCCTTGCCGCCTTCCTTCGGGAAAACGGCTGGGCGGAGCGCGTGGTCTTCCATGTGCATGACGAGCCGGATATTCATTATGCGGACGAAGCGGCGCTTCAGGCGCGCAGACGGCAGTATCTGCTGGCAGTGAGCATTCTGCGAAAATATCTGCCGGGCGTCCGCACCATTGAGGCAGTCGCATCCAGCGCCTTCTACGGCGGCGTAGACATCTGGGTGCCCGGCACAGGCGGTTTCGAGGCAAACAAAGCGGATTTTGACCGCCTGACCGCCTTGGGTGAAACGGTGTGGACATATGTCTGCTGCTCGCCGGAGGGTCATTGGCTCAACCGCTTCTTGGATTTTGCCGTGTTAAAGGGACGGCTGCTTTTCTGGGGCTGCGCCGCCAACCGCATCAAGGGCTTTCTGCATTGGGGGTTCAACCAGTTTTCTTATGAAATGAATCCCTTTGAGGGAACGAGCTGCCCCAACCCGACCGGCTTGGGGACGAATTTTCCCTGCGGCGACAGCTTCATCGTCTATCCCGGCACGGATGGACCTTGGCCGGGCATGCGCATGGAGGCGGCACGGCGCGGTGCGGAGGACGCCGCTCTGCTGCAAGTGCTGCGTGCCCGCGATGAAAACGCGCACGATTGCTTGGTTGCCAAGGTGTTCACAAACAATCACGAATATAACGACGACCCCGCAGTTTTTGAACAGGTCTACGAGGAGCTGCTTCAATTGCTCTCCCGATAAAAATGTTAAAGAAGCCACATTGCAAACTCGCAATGTGGCTTCTTTGATAAACTGATATTGAGGTCAATCGGTAAGCTCCAGCACCAAATGCTCGATGGCTGTATGACGGTTCATATAAATGACGTTCAGGCGTCCGTCCTTATCCTTGCACATGGCGGGCTGACACTTGTTGCCGGGCGCCGGAGCCAAATCAATCAGATTCTGCCAGGTACGGCCTTCATCATGCGAACAGGCCAGTGTGAGGGGGCTGCGCTCATGCCAATCGGCTACCGGCGTGTTATTATAAGCCATCAGAATGGTATGGTCATCCCAGCTGAGAACATCAATTTTGGATTCATTGTTGATAATACTCGTCGGCGTCGGCTGTGTCCATGTGAGGCCGCCGTCCCTGCTTTCCGCAGTATACGAAGTCAGGGAGCGAATCCCTGCCCCCCATCCCGTATTTCCGGGGCATGTGCGTGTAAACATACGGATCACGCCGTTGGGACGCAGGCAAAGCGCCGGCTCGCGAATCAGGTTTCCGTCATCGGCAGACAGAATAGGACCTTTCCCCCATGTTTCACCATCATCGCGGGATATATAGATCCGTACAGCGCCGAAATACTTCCCCGAAAGTTCGCTGCTGGTAGAAGCCAGCACGATGGTGCCGTCCTCAAGCAGCACACTGTCATTGGACGCATGGCCGCTCTGAATGCCGGCCGGCACGGCAGGCAGCCATGTGCGGCCGCAATCGGTCGTTTTGCGCATCCACAATTCATCCCGACCGTTGCACCAGGTGGTAAAGTTGACTTCGGTATCTAAAAATTTGGCATAGAGCAGAAATATTTCGCCCTTGCGGTTTTTGATAAACACCGGGTCATGGCAGCAATAGCGGATATCACAGCCAACGGCGTCCGGATTCGACCATGCGGCGGCGCCGTACTTTAAAACGGCTACCCAATCCTTTGCATCCCTTCCCATCGGGTCGCCGTTCCACTGCAAAAAGCCGCCATTCCAAACAGCCAGCAGGTCACCGTTATCAGCCATTGTCAGGCTCGGCATATGATAGCACTGACGCTCGTCAAACCATTCCACGATCCATTTTCTGTCAACGATTTTTGCTTGCATGATGAGGCTCCTCCTCAACCGAAATGATTATTTTATTCGCAGGAGTACACTTTCCATATGGGGAACAGACAATGCGATACTGATACCACCTTCTTCTTTGATGCAGGGAACAACGGCATGTGTGCCGGAAGAAGGCCAAAGCTCAACCGTATCGGCACAAAGGTCATCGGGAAGTGTAAGACGGATCTTTTCCGCATCATCCGAGCTTCCGTTGACCAGGTACAGCCATTGGCTGTTTTGGTGCTCAAAGCAATACGGCTCCATATAAGGCAAGCCTTGCACCATCGGAAAGCCCGCTTTTGCATTGCGAAGCATATCCTGCAAGACCTCCTGACGCACACGATTGAAGACCATCGGGGGAAGCGTCATGCGGCTATCCTCCCGACCGAAGGGATAAATCAGCACATGTCCGTCTACCGCTGTCTGTCCGCGGACCGTCCGTTGCCGGAAGGAATCAAACATGGCGGTATATTCCTTCAGGTCAGCGGTTTCCGTATAGGTAATGTCCAGCGTATCCATAAAGGAAATCATGGCGGAGGCACGGGCATTCTTCCGGCCGCCATAGTCTTTGCCGTTTGTCACTTGCTCATAAGCGCAAACGCCGCTGTTTTGCTTTATCCAGTGTGCGCTTTGGATGCCCGCAAGCTCCCCTAAGCCCATATCCGCAAGCGTCAGGACGGCATCGCCGTTCAGAAGCACGGTATTGTTGTCAAAAAGCCGCTGCAGCTCCTCTTTGCCCCAATTTCTCAGCACCTGCCCGGAAGCCGCAACAATTTGCCCGCGCATATGAATGTCATCCGTATAGGCATACGGAATGCCAAAGGCCGGAAGCAAGCCCGCAAAGAAAGTCTCCTTCGGATAAAGCTCCTCCATTTGCGTTCCGCTTTCGGTATGCAGGGTATAGGCGGAACGGGCGTTGACGAGTACCTTGACGCCCTCTCTTTTGCCGCCGAAAACGCCTAAATCAGTCAATTCATTCAGATAAGGCTTGGTTGCGCGCAGCATATCCTGATAGTGCTCATCCTCGACGATGCCGTTCCCATTCAAATCAAACAAATCAATCGTCATGCCCCGCAGATGAAGGGGCAAGGCGCTCAGCAGCTGAAATCTAGTAAAGGCACGGGATTTTGAGAACAAAGAGAAGGGAAAATTCTCAAGTTCGGGATATATTTCACATTCCTTGGGAAGCAGGGCTGCGGTCAGCATTGACACCATATTGAAGCCGTGCAGATATTGAGCGGGAGAATTTTCCTGATAGCCGGGCAGATGCACACGGTCTACCGGCGTACAGCCGTCGGCTAATGCATAAACAAGCCGATGCCAGTCGCGCCCTTCCGCTGCATGAACAAAGGGAGCCGAGCTCATCAGCCCGATTTTTACCGTCGGTGAAATTTTCCGCACGCCGCCCGCAATCGCACGAGCCGCCGAAAGCATCGTTTCCATGCTTACATCCAGCCAAATCTTTCGATACGGATGCGGCGCTCCGGGCTTTAAAACACCCTCCAGAAACTCCTCGCGGGTCAGTTCCTTGCCGGCTCGCTCGCTGTAGAGGCGCATATGCTCCTCACAAAAGCAGCCGCCCCATTTCAGCGGTTCGTGATTATGCAGCCTAAAATCGTCTTCGACCCACAGAATGGAAGGATTCAGCTCCGCATAGCGTGCATAGATCTGCGCAATGTAGCTTTGCCATTCCCTGCAAAGAGGGCAGACACAGAGGCTCGCCTCGTTTCCGTCGATATCCACCATTTTCCGAAAGTGCTGATTGGGATGCATGGATTTGCCGAGGTCGGCATGCATGACACTGTGCCATTGATTGACGGACATCGTGATGCCCTTTTGAGCCAGAAGCGACTGAAGCGTGCGCATCAGCGCCAGATAAGCATCCTGCTCTTCAAAGCTCATATGCCCCGTGTTGATCTCTTCGACATTGGCAAACACGGCCACATCGTCAATCATTGCCTCATCCGCAAAGCGCAAAAGCGCAGCGATTTCCTGCTCATCGTTAAAGCCCGGGTCGCAGCAAAAGCGGAAAATATACTGAAAGGAAGAACTGCTCATGTTGTTTTGTTCTCCTGCTGCGCTTTCAGAATCGGCACCCCGTAAAAGGAAAGCATGGGCATACGCATACAGTCGCTCGGTATGGCCATACCGGGATTCATTCTCCATGCTCCGTGCAGACGCGCTCTCTCGCCCAGCGGACGGGCAAAGGTAATCGTCAGGCTGTCATTTCCCGTATCGTAGGCGATCGGTTTGACAAGGCCGTTGTCATCCTCCGCTTCAAAGGGAAGGCATTCCGCCGGTACGCCGAAAGGATTCAGCCAATTTCGAATACGGCTGAAATGCAGCTTGACTGTATCGGGCGCCGCCAATGTAACGGCATCAGGCTCCGGTGCCATCCAATCGACGGCGCGGCCGTAGCATTCCGCTAAGGCTGCCCGTGCGCAGCGTTCGCCGATAACAAGGTTGCCCTCAGAGGAATTGTGAATAAAATCATACATGGCGACATCCTCTGCCGGAACGACCGTAACATGCGGAATCGTATGCCATGCCTGCCGCTGTGCCTCTCGAACCATTCCCCATTGACGGTCAAGCGCTTCGCTTGGATTTTCAACGCAGCGGTTGAGCTGCACGGTCAAAACAGGCAAATCGGGTCGGTCAAGCGCCTCGCGGGCATGACGTACAAAGGCTGTAAAGCGTTCCAAATAGGTATCCGCCGCATTTTCATAGCCCTCCGCTTCGCCCTGATACCACAGCATAGCCTTTGGATGCAGGCTGTAATCCTTGAGCATGGCCAGCATATTATCAAAGAGCGCGCCGTTTTCCTCGGGATTCCACCAGCGAAGCGGTGCGCCGCCGTAAGCGCAGGGAACAAGGCCGATGGGATAGCCTAAACTGCGTTTGAGGATTTTCGCAAAATGCAACCACGGGCTATGGCCGGGGTTGTGATTTTCGTAATGCCCGACATGGACTGCGTTCGTCGTCTCCCCCAGCGGATGCGTGGCCAGATTCCATTCGGCATCGGAGCGAAGCACGTGAATGCCAAGCTCAGGCTCATCGGCGACGGGGCTCTTGGCGCGTCCGGCTGCATTGCTTTGCCCTGCAATCACAAATACGTCGCCGACGCCGATATTGTGTACCATGTCCCCGCGTGTGCAGGAAAGTCCGTCCCAGCCCTCATAATCCATGTACGTTTCAATGCGGTACAGACCGCCGGCGGGAACATGAGAAAAAGTAATTTCCCAGCGTTCGTCATCTAAAACAGTTGCTTCCTGCCATGCGATGACGGATTCGCTCGTGCTTTCCGAGGCCACCCGCGCCTTGACCGTTGTCTTCTTATGCGCAACGTTTTCAAAAGCCAACGGAAGCTCCGGCGAAAGATGCACAAGGTGATACATACCCGTCAGATGAATCGCGGCCGTTCCGTCAGCTCCCTGCTGAAAAATTTGCCAAGGCTTTGCACCGGCTGTAATGGTCACGCCAAAATCCATAAGCGTTTCCTCTTTTCCAAAAGGCTGATTCTAATCATGAAAGTCAAACGCAGATATTGTTTTTAATATCACTTTCCTTACAGGAAATAAGGATTCATCCATGCTTTTTTCTCTGCGCCGTCCGTGAGCTGCACCCAAATATACCGTGCGTTATCACGAACATCCTTCATGTTGAACTCAATATGCGTCAAATCGTTCTTTTCGGAATAGAATTTCGTAATGGGGTTGATGCCCTGGCACATCACATGAATGCGCCGAACGGGGGAACAATTCAGCTTAAATACGCCGTCTTCAATATAGCAGGAATAGATTTCAGGTCCCGTAGAAGCATAAAACCGCATCTTATCATATGCGTCAATAATCGCATCATAGCTCAGTTTCGGCGCTTTAAAAACGACCCAGCCGCCAAAGGAGTCGTCTTCACAGTTGCGCCCCTGATGGTTATCATCCGAAGCGATGCAGCGAATCGGACGACGCAACAAGCGAAGCGCAAGCGCAAATTCATTCTGACTTAACCCGTTGTTGGTTTCAACGGCACAGCCGTAATTAAAAATTTCCATGCCGTCAAAGTTTCCGTAATGCAGGAATTCATCCGGCCCTTCGGCTGACCATGTCGGATGATTGTAATTGACGATATAACCGTTTTGATGGAATTCTTCGATTTTCGCCGTGATTGCTTCGCCTGTATATTGTTCGGCACGATAAACAGGAACGGCGTGTGCGGGGTCACGGACAATGCCGCAAAGATGGCAGGTCTGATTAAACTCATGCTTTTTCCCGTAAATAAAGCTGTCGGTATCAACCTCAATACCTACAAGCGCCAGAAAATTCGAATCATTCAAATCGCTGTGGTCAATCAAAACATTATGGTCCGTAAACGCGACGATGCTGTACCCCTTTGCGGTATAGCGTGCCTTGGTCTCTTCAGGGGTCAGTCTGCCGTCGGACAGGGTGGTATGACAATGCAGATTCGCCTTATAGCTGTTGTATTGTTCCGGCAAAAGCTCAATCATGGCCATCGAAGTTTTCTCCTTCCGAATATCGGTGAAAATACCATCCCCCTGCGGACATGAAGCCCGCAGGGGATGGTTTGGGGTTACCTCAATTCAAATTCCTGTCAGGAACCGAATCGGCATTACTGATAGGTTTCACGGGCGACCTTAATCGCTTCGTTGACAGCCTCCTCGAGGGCAGTGCCGCCGGCCGCATTGAACTCGGCGCGATACTGCTCCCAGCCGGTCTCGACATCCAGCTGTCCGCCAATCATCTGAGACAGATAGCGGTTGGCGATTTCAACCAGCGCAGTCTGCACGGAGCCCCAGCTGGAATCGAGCGTCGCCATGCCGTAGTAGGAAGGAAGCGCAACGTAGACATTATCGACAAATTTCGCGACGGTGTCAAGCGCATACTGATAGCACTCCTTGGTTTCGCCCTTGGCCCAGTCAAGCGTGTTGTCGTAAGGCGTCGTCACGGCGGTCCACCAGTCATTTTCTTCGAGGTTGAGCTTCATTTCGCTTCCGCAGAAGAGGTAGGAGAACCACATGTAGCGGCAGCGGTCGGGGTTCGGATAGCCGTAGGACTTGTTGATGTTGACGAATTCGTTGATGTCGTAAACAACGGTGTCGCCGTCCATCGTGTAGGTCAAGCCTTCAATGCCCCTGAACAGCAAATTCTGTCCTTCGTTGCTGGCAAGATATTCGACAAGATCCAGCACGCGGTCCGGATAGGAGCAGCTGGTCGGGATGAAGTAATGAGCGCCGACGTAGGACGGCACATCGTATACGCGCAGCCACTGTCCGTCATCCCCCTGCAGCGCGGTGCCCAGCGTGAGGTCGGAGAGAGAGCCGTCGGGATGAGCCTTCATCCAGGAGTCATAGAGCTTCTTGAACTGCGTGTAGTAGCCGTAGCTGTAGCTGTAGGAAGCCAGCGTGCCGTTGTTGAAAGCCGCATAGCCGTCGTCCTCATCAACGAGCGTGCCAACGCCGTTGTGGATGCCGTTGTTGGCATACATCTGAGCCAAGAGCTTCACGGCTTCCTTGCTCTTATCGGATACGGTCATGAGTGTCCAATGCTCTTCGTCCGTGCCAATTTTGGATTCATCGTCCGGGGAGAAGCCGGTCCAGAGCCAGTCCCAAGTGGCGGGAGTGCGCAGGCTGGTACCCATGGGACGGGCAATCGTGTTATCGATGTCGGCCCAGTTGGTCAGCTTGGCATTGTAGGGCCACCAGCCGGAATAACCGGCTGCAACGGCCTTTTCGGTGAATTCCACGAATTCGGAAACAGTGGCCGGCACTTTGCCGTCGTTGATTTCCTTCAGAATAGCGGTGTTGTACGCGGGAACGCCGCCGAAGGAAGGATAGGCACGGGCAGAGAAGGAGTAGATGGCATACGCCTTGTTCTCATCGCCGCTGTACAGCTTATTGTACATCTTGTATTCAGCGGAATTGATGATTTTGTGCAGGATGGGATAGCGCTCCGGCTCCGCGTTGATGATGGCTGCAATATCATACACGGCTTCTTCTTCGATAAACCGCTGGATCTCGGCGGTGGAGCCCCATGTCGGGAAGAGTTCCGGCGCCATGCCGACAGCCAGTTCGGTCGCAATACGGTCATCGTAGCCTTCGGCGCCGGTGTCGTATTCAAGCGTAATGTTCACTGCCTGTTCGATGGCCTTTTTAATCGGATCCTTGGCCATGCCTTCCTGGTCGTCAACACTGTTGCCGAACTGAGAGAAACGAATGTTGACATTTGCGCGGGCGGCATTTGCTTCGGCAGCGGTTGCCGTGTCAGCTGCGAAGGCGGGGAGCGCGGCGCTCAGCATGGTCAGGCACATGATGAGAGCCAGCACTTTTTTGAGGTTCTTTGACATAGAATGGATTCCCCTTTCTTTTTTATATGCACAGACTTTTTCGTCTGTACTTATCCGATGGTCATTCTTTCACTGCGCCAATCATGACACCCTTTGCAAAGTGTTTTTGCAGGAAAGGATATACACACATAATGGGCGCCATAGCGCAAATAATGGTGGCCATGCGCAGCGCCATGGGCGGAGGAAGCTGCGTGCCGAAGTCAACGGCGCCGTTTCGCATTTGAGAAATCATGGCCGATTCGGTCAGCACACGGCGCAGCACCCAAGCAAAGGGCTGCAAGGCCGGCTTTGTGGCGATATACATCATATAGCTGTAATAATCGTTCCAGAAGCTGACGGCGATAAACAGGCCGACAGCCGCCAGCATCGGCTTGGAAAGCGGGAGGATGACGCGGAAAAATACCCTTACATCATTGCAGCCGTCAATACGAGCCGCTTCCTCCAGCTCTTTGGAAACCGAATAGGAAAAATAATTTCGCATGATGATGAAGTAGGTAATGCTCAGTCCGTAGGGAAGCACCATCACCCAATAGGTACGAATGAGCTTTAGCCGAATATAAAGAATATACGTCGGAATCAGGCCGCCGGAAAAGAACATGGTAAATACCGTTAAAACATTGAGCAGCTTCATGCCGGGCACATGGGCTTTGCTGACGGCGTAAGCCATTGTTGAAGTAACGATCAAGCACATCAGCGTACCGATGGCGGTCTTGGAGGCGGAAATCCACAGGCTGCTCACAAACGATGCGTTATTGAAAATGACCTTATAATACTGAAAATCTATGCCGCCGTTCGGCCACAGCAGTGTGCCGCCCTTGACGAACTGCTCATAGGGAGTGATGGATGCCACGAACACGTACCACATGGGATAAAAGCAGATGACGGCGAAGATAACGCAGAACAGAACGACAAATACATCATAGAAATTGAAGCCGATGGCTTGCTTCATTGATTTCCTGATCTGCTCGGAATCGACAGTTGCCTTCTTCATAAACACACCTCCTCAGAAAATTCCCGTAACATCCATCTTCTTAATGAAGTGGTTGGTAAAAGTCAGCGCGATCAGACCCATCACATTCAGGAGAAGGTTGGCCGCCGTCGAAAGCTCAAAGTCGCCGCCGCCGCCCAGGCTGATACGATAAATGTATGTGGAAAGAACATCGCCGGTGCTCAGAACAAAGTTGTTGTACAGGTTGTACACTTGGTCAAAGTTCGAAATAAACAGCTGGGAAATATTGAGCAGGAACATGACTGTGATGCTGGGCAGGATTCTCGGAATCGTGATGTGGAACAGCATATCCTTGCGGTTCGCGCCGTCAATGGAGGCCGCCTCGTAAAGAGAGGGGTCGACACCTGCCAGCGCCGCCAGATAAATGATGGTGGCGTAGCCGGAGGTTTTGATGATGTTTGTGACCACCAGAATACCGCGGAATAATTCCGGTCGTTTCATAAAGTCGATGGCCTTGCCGCCCATGGACACGATGACCTGATTGACAATGCCGCCCATATCGCCGGGAACGGGCGCCTGAAGAAAGACCTGAACCAGACCCGCAAAAATGACCCAGGACAGGAAGTAAGGCAGATAAACGCAGGTCTGCACAACGCTCTTGAGCTTCTTCAGCCGAATTTCGTTGATCATCAATGCCAGAAAGATGTTGAAAGAAAAGCCGAAAACCAGATTGTAAATATTGATGATAATCGTGTTCCTAAATGCCCGAATAAAGGCGGAATCGGAAAAAAGCGTGCGGTAATGCTGCAAGCCGACCCAGGGGCTGCCCAAGATGCCGAGGTTCATTTTAAAATCTTTGAAGGCCATCAGGACGCCGTATATCGGGGCATAGCTGAATACGACCAGAAATACAAAGCCCGGAAAAGCCAGCAGATAAATAAACCAGTATTTCTTCACCGAGATGCAAAACCGTTCCCAAAGACTTTTTTGCGTCCTATTCGGAAGGCTGTGTGCTTTGCCCGCCGCAGCTGCTTGTGACATCGCTTTTCTCCTTTAGTAATAATTTTATAATAATTCAAGCACGACGAATATTTTCCGCAGGACTTGACTTTTATGGCTGCCTGTGTCAAAATACTACTGAGCGCCTGACCCACTTGCATTATATTAGTTCATGTGCTCGATGTCAATAGTTTGACTAAAATTTTACCTGCCACGCGTTTATCTCGCACACTAATATTAGCTAATAATATTAGTTCCGGCAGCGCAATTTTCCATGCAAAGGAGAAGCACCATGAAAAGCAAACGCATCGGATTTATCGGCTATGGTTTGAGGTCCGAGACCATGATGAAGGCATTTCGTGCCTTGGAAGCAGACATCAGCGTGGCCGCCATCGCCGACCCGCGTTATGAGCAGATAGCCCCCGGCTTAACGAGCGATCCTTATTTTGCCGATACCCGTTATTACGCCGATGCCGAAACTATGCTGCGGCATGAATCGCTGGACGGCGTGTTTATCGGCACACGCTGCTCCCTGCATACGCCTATGGCTTGCCGTATTTTAGAAATGAATATCCCTCTGTTTCTGGAAAAACCCGTGTGCGTGTCCCGTGCGCAGTATGAGATGCTGCGTGAAGCGGCTCGCGGAAAGGAAAAGCGGGTGGTCGTTTCCTTCCCTCTGCGCCTGTCCTGTATTACGCAGGAAATGCGGCGTATCGTAAAGAGCGGTGTTCTCGGCCGCCTGACAATGGTGCAGGCCGTTAACAACGTCCCCTACGGCAGTGTATATTATCACAGCTGGTATCGCGATCCGAGCGAGACGGGCGGCCTCTTTCTGCAAAAAGCAACGCATGATATCGACTACATCCATTTCTTAATTGACGAGCCACCCGTAAGCGTCTGTGCGAAAACAACGAAGCTCTATTTCAAAGGCGAGCATCGGGAAGGTCTTCATTGCCCTGATTGTCCGGAGTACCGCACCTGTCCGGAAAGCAGCTATGTAGTGGGTCATATTTGGAAGGACGATGTGCAGGGAGATGCCTGCTGCTTTGCGAAGGATACCGGAAACGAGGACGGCGCCAGCGCTATTTTTACGACCGCCGGCGGAATACTGATAAGCTATAATCAGAATTTTACCGTAAAGAAGGGGGCGGGGCGCCGCGGCGCACGTTTAATCGGCACGGAGGGCAGCGCTGAATTTGATTTCTATTCCGGAGAAATCCGGGAAGACAGGTATCGCTCTCCGCAGACCGTGATTCATTCCTTTAAATTTCCGGCCGGTCAGCATTTCGGCGGTGATGAAATGCTTGCGCTTGATTTTCTGCGCGTGCTGGACGGCGGCGAGGCAGAGTCCGATTTAACGGCCGGTTTAATCAGCGCCGCAAGCTGTCTTGCTGCTCGTGAGGCAGCCCTCGATGGACGCTTTATTCCCATCGAATATTGATACATATGAAGGAGGTCACATTTCATGCTGGTCAATTTGAAAACCATCCTTGCGGATACGCGGCAGAAAAAGTATGCTGTCGGTCTGTTTAACTGCGTCACGCTCGAAATGACCAAGGGCATCATAGCGGCCGCGGAAGAACTGCGTTCTCCTGTGATCATCGGCCCCGGCGAAAGCCTGCTGCGCGGTGCGACGCTTGCGGAATATGCCGACATGATGCTGGGCATTGCCCGACGCGCCAGCGTCCCCGTCGCTGTGCACTTTGACCACGGCTTCACCCCTGCGCTGGTAGAAGAAGCCATCAGGCTGGGCTTTACCTCCGTCATGTATGACATGAGCATGCGTCCCTTCGACGAAAATGTGGCGGGTACGCGAGAAATGGCGCGCAAAGCACATTTGGCCGGATGCTCGCTGGAGGCAGAAATCGGTCATGTCGGGTCTAACGGCTCCGCAGAGGAAAATATTGCAAAAACCGTCTATACGCAGCCGGAGGATGCGCTGCGCTTTGCTGCCGAAAGCGATTGCGATGCGCTTGCCGTGGCCATCGGCACGGCACACGGTGTCTATACGAAAAAACCCGTGCTGAATTTGGAATGCCTTCACAGCATTGCAGCCGCCTGTGATATTCCGCTGGTGCTGCACGGCGGCAGCGGTCTGAGCGATGACGAGTTCCGTGCCTGCGTACAAAACGGCATTTCCAAAATCAACATCTTTACCCATAACAACCTGGCCGCGGCGAGAGCAGCTCATGCGCATTTCACCGAAAAAACAGGCGCATTTGATTTGATGCCCATCATCACCGAGGCCGTAAAACAGGAAACCATGCACCATATGCGCGTCTTCGGCAGCGACGGAAAGGCATAATGCATGAGCCGAAAACCTTGCATTGCCGCTATTGATGTAGGGACGACCTCCGTGAAGGTTTGTCTGTTCACGCCGGAGCTTCTGATGCTTTCCGTCAGTGTGCAGGAATACGCGCTCCATACAAAAGGCAATTTCGTTGAGGCTGACGCTCAGCAATATCTGCGTGCAATTCAGAACGGTTTTGCCGAGGTGCTGTCAGCCGTTCCCGATCATGAAATTGCCGCCGTCGGTCTCAGCACACAAGGCGAAACTTTGACGCTTGCGGATGCGCAGGGAGAGCCGCTGCGTCCCTTCATCGTCTGGCTGGACAGCCGTGCCGACAACGAAGCCGCTCTGCTGTCCAAGGAGCTTCCCGAACAGCTTTTTTATGGCGAAACAGGGCTTCCGTCTGTCAGCGGTGCGCTGCCGATCGCAAAGCTGATGTGGCTGAAGCGCAATGATCCGATGCTGTTTGAGCGTGCGTCCCGCTTTATTTTGCTGGAGGATCATCTGCTGCACCGGCTTACGGGGCGATCTGTAAGCGAAAAATCGCTTCAAACCTCGACCGGCTGGTTTCGTCTGAAAACAGACGGCCTTTGGGAAGATGCGCTGTCCATCGCAGGCTTGCGGGCAGATCGTTTCCCGGAGCCGGTGGAATGCGGAGAGGTCATCGGTCCTCTGCTTCCGAAGGCAGCGGATTTTCTCGGCCTTCCTCAAGGCATTCCGGTTGTAGCCGGCGCAATGGATCAGACGGCCGCTGCGTTAGCATCAGGATGCATCCAGACGGGCATGGTGACCGAAACGACCGGAACCGCGCTGGTCATGGCTGCCTGCACGGATTCCCCCGTTTTTTCATCTGAGCATCATGTAACGATCTATCGGCACGCGATTCCCGGCAAATATCTCTATCTGCCCATTGCCAATACCGGAGGAATGTGCCTTCGCTGGTTTCGGGATATATTCTGCAGTGATTTTCCGCCCGGTGCCGATGGCTACAAGGCACTGAATGCGCTGGCTTCGCAGGTGTCCTGCGGCTGTGACGGGCTGATATTTCTGCCGTTTCTTGCCGGCAGTGTCGACCCTGATCATTGCCCCGATGCACGCGCCGCATTTTTCGGCGCAACGCTTTCCACTACACGCGCTCATTTTGCGCGCAGCATCATGGAATCCGTAGCATTTCTCTTAAAGGATTTTGCTGGGATGCTCAATGAGCTTGGACAGCCCGTCACGACCATTTATTCCTTGGGCGGCGGCGCTCAAAGTGCGCTGTGGGAGCAAATCAAAGCAGACGTGCTTGGGCTGCCGCTTCGTGTGCCGGTCTGCAAAGAGGCATCGGCTGCCGGCGCGGCCTTGTTAGCCGGTTGGGGAACGGGGATCATTCCTCGAAATACGATCCCCTCTTGTGACGCATCAGCGATTTTTACGCCGAACGCCGAGCATGCCCAGGCATATCGAACCGCTTACAGCCTTTATCATAAGCTGTATCAGGCCGTACGTCCCTTGTTTACCGAAGAAGAGGAGGCACAAAAGAAATGAAAGCGCATTCCAAACCGCGCCTTGGTGTCCTTGCGCTGATGCTGGAGGGCTATGAGCCGCTCTTTCCGGGCATTACGGAGCGTCAGCGGCGATATGTAGAAGAGCTGCTGGCCTCGCTAACACCGGCAGCCGACTTCATTTTTCCGCGCATTGCTGCAAGCAGAGAAGATATCGAGGCATTGACCGCACAGTACAATGCGGATGATCTGGACGGCATTCTGATCTTCCTGCTCAGCTATGCGCAGGGACAGTACCTCGTACATGCCATGCAGCGCAATCATCTGCCGCTCGCGCTGGCACTCGTTCAGCCGGACGAGACGGTCGGGGATGATTTTGAGGAGCTGGAGCTGACTGTAAACCAAGGCATTCACGGTTCTCAGGACAACGCCAACTGCCTGATGCGGGCAGGCATTCCCTGCGTATACTTTGCGGGAAGCCGTCATGACGGGACGCTTCGGCAATTTGTGTCCGACTTTGGTGCAGCCGCGCAAACCGTTACCGCCATGCGTTCCATGAAAATCGGCGTCATCGGCAAGCTGGCCGGCATGGGCGATGTCATCACCGATGATATGGCCGTATACCGTCGGTTAGGTCCTGAATTTGTCTATGATTCCGTTGGCACGGTGCAGCGCTTCTGCGCCGAGGTTGCAAAAGAACGGATTGAAGAACGTGTTGCTTTTGAACGCACCGTTTTTGATGTTGACCCGAAAATGCCGCCTGCCCGTCACGCCGAAGCAGTGCGCATGTATCTCGGCATCGGCGACTACCTGAAACATATGGGCTATGCAGGCTATACGGCGCATTTTGAAGAATTCGGCGCCGACGGACGGTTTACACAGCTTCCCCTGCTGGCTGCCTCCAGCCTCATGGCCGACGGCTACGGTTACGCCGCTGAGGGGGATGCTACGGCCGCCATGCTTGTATCTGCCATGATGCGTTTATGCGGAATCGCCAACTTCAGCGAAATGTACATGATGGATCTGAAGCGGGATGCTATTTTGCTTTGTCATGCGGGCGAGGGCAACTGGGCGACCTGCCGTCCTGACCAAAAACCGTTCCTGATGGATCGCGTCTTCAATGAAGGCGGCCTGGGCAATCCGCCGACGCCTATTTTTACGCCTGCGCCGGGGCCTGCTGCCGTTATGAGTCTTGTGCATATGGGCGGCGAACGCTTTAAGCTGGTCTATGCCGCCGGCGAAATGCTGGATAAGCATGACCTTCGGAAATGCGATATGCCCTATATGTTCTTCCGTCCGAACAGCGGCGTGCGGGCCTGTGTCAAAGCATGGCTGGAGCACGGCGGCACACATCATGAGGCGATTGTTTACGGAGACCGGACCGAGCGTATTCGTCTTTGGTGCAAGCTGCTGAACATTGAATTTGTGAGCTTCTGAAAGGAAAAGAAAATACGATGAGAAATATCGAGCTTTCGTTGGCCGATTTATTAGGGCGCGAATTTACGGATGCCGTCTGCCGCGCCCGCGCCGCACTGACCCAAGAAGATGAGACGGCGCTGCGCACAGTCGCCGAGCAGAAGGTGGCGTTTTATCCGCCGGAGTTTGCAGCGCGTCAGGAGGCTCTCATGCATAAGGTGGGTCAGCAGATGGTGCCGACTTTTCCGGATCATGAAGACGGAGCGCCGACGCATTCCTATCGGGCAGCCCAGCACAGTTATGCTGCGCCGCTTGCCGGTCTGGGCGCGCTCCGGCTCGGCGAGGACGGCCGACTCTATTTTGCCGGAAAGAGCGAGCATTATCAGATTCCGCTCGGCCACAATTTCCCGGGCTATGCGCTGATTGAAAACGCGCGGCGTCTCGGCATCCTGAATGCTACCCATAACAATACCCGCGGCTTTATCACCCGCACGCTGGAAAGGCGGCTGATTGCCGCCGCCAACGGCGTAAGCCCCGATGATCCTTGTATGGAAGATATTCTTGCAAGCCGCGAGCCGGGCGTTCTCAATGCCGTTATCAACCTGGAAACCGGCTCTCTGGCCGTGGAAGCGGCGTTAAAAATGATGCTTGCCCGCTTTTATGCGCTGGACGGCGCGCCTTCCCCCTATGCCGACCGAATTCCCGTATTTCTGGTGATGGCAGACAACGCAGGCGGCGTTACGGCGAACTATCACGGCACAACGATTTTTGCTCAGACCCTGCGCGGACTGTGGCCGTCCTTTTACAGTGCAGCTGAAAAGAGTAAGCTTTACAAGATTGTTTCCGTCCCCATCAATGACACGGCCGGCTTTCAATCCATGATTCGGCAGTATAATGAGCCGCCCTACAAGACGGCAGGCTTCTGCCATGAAATCGTCATGATGAATTACGGCGGCATTCGTTTGCGCGAGGACTATTTGCAGGCCGCCTATCGTGCCTGCCGGGACACGGATACGCCGATTCTCTGCGATGAAATCCAGTCATGCGCGTGGTATGACGGGCTCTTCCTGTTCCGTAAGTACGGTCTGACGCCGGATTTCGTCAGCGTCGGCAAGGGCTTCCCCGGCGGAATGTATCCGGCCAGCAAGGTGCTTGTCAGTGCCGCCTTCGATAATCTCAGTCAGTTTGGCGCGCTGGTCACAAACGGTCAGGAGGAATTGGCCAGCCTGTCCTACTTGATAACGATTGCCTTTATTCAAGCCAACGGCGATATGATTGCTGAAAACGGCCGCTATTATCACGCAAAAATGGCTGCGCTCGTCAGTAAATATCCGGCGCTGCTTTCCGGCGTGGAAGGCGACTCGCATATGACTGCGCTTAGGTTTCACACAGTTGACGCTGCGGTCTCATTCTGCACCATCATGAACCATGACCGCTGTGTCGATGTCAGCGCACAAACCTATAAGCCGAATTGCCCGCCCGTAGCTTTGACGAAGCTGCCGCTGATTACTTCAAAAACAATGATGGATGCCTTGCTCGAACTGATGGACGGTGCTCTGGCACAAACTGCGAAGGCGGTGAATAAATGAAAGATTGTGTTAAATTCGGCGTCATCGGCTGCGGGCTGATGGGCCGTGAATTCGCAAGCGTTTCCATGCGCTGGCTGCATTTAACGGCTGATTTGCCCAGACCCGTCATCATTGCCGCCTGCGACCTGTCGGACAAAAACCTGAATTGGTTTCACAATGTGCCGGACACCCGCTTTTTCTACAGCGATTATCACGAAATGCTGAAAAATCCGGAGATAGAAGCCGTATACTGTGCCGTTCCGCACCACCTGCACGCGAGCGTTTACGGCGATATTATCCGTTCCGGAAAACATCTTTTAGGAGAAAAGCCCTTTGGCATGGACCTTGCGGCGTGTACGGAAATCGAAGCGGCCATGGCCGAGCATCCGAATGTGTTTGTTCGCTGCGCCAGCGAATTTCCCTATTACCCTGCTGTTCAGCAGATGATAAGATGGTATCGCGAGGGACGCTTCGGACGCATCATCGAGGCACGGTTTGCAATCAGGCACTCATCCGACATGGATTTGAAAAAGCCGATCAACTGGAAGCGCATGCGCGCAGCTAACGGCGAATACGGCTGTATGGGCGATTTGGGCATTCATACGCAGCACCTTCCGTTCCGCTTGGGCTTTCGGCCTCAAACCGTCAGCGCCGTGCTTGCCAACATTGCAAAAACACGCCCCGATGAAAACGGAAATCCCGTTCCCTGCGAGACATGGGATAATGCGCTTTTGCTTTGCGAAGCGAAGAATGAAGCGGACGATGTGTTTCCGATGACGCTGGAAATGAAGCGAATGGCGCCCGGATGCACAAACACGGTCGAATATGAAATTTACGGTCTGGATATGTCTGCCAAATTTACGACCGACGACCCGAATGCCATCCGATATACGCTCCCTGTCGGGCGCGAACAGGCTTGGGCAAGGCTGGTCATCGGACAGAAGACGCTGTATCCCGTCATTACAGGCTCAATTTTTGAATTCGGCTTCTCGGACTCCCTTTTGCAGATGTTTGCCGCTTTCGTGAGCGAGCTGCGCGGCCTGCCGTGTGAATTCGGCTGCTTTACGCCGGCCGAAGCTCATTTGAGCCACACCCTGCTCACGGCAGCTCTTGATTCCTATACGCACAAAAAAGTCGTTGCATTAAGGGAATGCCGCACAAATGAGGCGGCACGGTAAATCATGAATTTTGTGTCACGCAAAAACCGATGATTTGCCGAATGTAAATCGAGACTTTTGCAAAAAGCAGACGGTGCCAAAGATACATACGGTGAACGGCATCTATTCCTTTGTGCGGTTCGGCACCGTGCCGGTCGTGCTGCGAACGATGAGCTGCGGCGTATACTCGATTTTGTTGAGGTAAGGCGTGGGAATGGCCGCAGGCAGGCTGTGCGATACGATCATATCGACCGCCGCCCGGCAGCGCATGTGCAGATGATGGTCAATGGTCGTTAATGCGGGCGACGAGATGCGGGCGGAAAAAATATTGTCAAAACCGCAAACGGAAAAATCCTGCGGCACTTTCAGGCCCTGCTCAGCCAATTCTCCGAGGATGCCAAGCGCCGTCATGTCATTGACGCCGATCAAGGCCGTTGCATGGGTCTTCCTGCGAATCAGTTCTGCCGTGAGCTGGCGTCCCACGCTGTATTCATAGGGGATACCGCTGTCCTGCGTATCGGCCTCGGCCAGCTTTTCCGCCGCAAGCACCTCCAGCCCATCCTTGATGCCGTGCGATTCGAGCTGATGCCGCATTCCCGCCAGACGCTGTTCGCGTGCCAAGGTAAACTGATTGAAGGGAGTTGAAATAAACACCAGCTTGCGATGGCCGAGCTGATAAAGATGCTCCGCTAACATGGCGCCTGCCGTCAAATTGCTCAGTTCAATAGAGCAAATAGCCAAATCATCATATTTTTCCCCAATGATGACCACGGGCGTTGCGGCGTTGATTTGCTCTACAAGCCGGGGAAAGCTGGGCAAAAAGGTGTAGATGATGCCGTCAACCTGACTGACCGCAAATGTATCCAGATAGTATTTTTCCAAGTTGGGCTGGCGAAAGGTATTGCAGACAATGACGCGATACCGGAGCGTATCGGCGTACTCCTCTACGGCCTGAATCAGTTCGGAATAAAACTGATTGGTCAGCGTCGGCGTGAGTACAAGCAGCAGATGATTATCCTCTTTATGCTGCTGTTTTTTACGGGGGGCAAGCTGATAATTTAATTGCCGGGCGGCCTTCAGTACGCGTTCCCGCGTCTCATTGCTGAAGGAAATCTTATCGCTGTTGTTTAAAATCAGCGACACCGTTGTCTGCGATACGCCCGCAAGCGCCGCCACATCCTGAGAAGTTGGCTTCTTCATTCAGCCAGCCCCTTTCCGCATATTCTGATATAATATTATATCAGAATTACTAAGAAGTCAAACGAAAGACCGCCGAAACTGCCCGTTTTTGAAAAAAATGCAGTTTTTCATTGACATTTCGGCGGATTAGATATATACTTTGTTTGAAATTATTATTTATAATTGATATTATTACTAAATGATAAAGGAGTCCGTATGATAAGCGATACAGTACTAAAGGGAGAGCGGAAGCCGATCCTCGCCTTGGGAGAGCTGTTGGTGGATCTTGTGCCGGAGCAGGAGAACATGCGCATCGAGGATGCCGGCTCTGTCCTCAAGACCGCCAGCGGTTCAGCGGGCATTTTTGCCTGTGCCGCTTCCCTTCTTGGTGCGCAGAGCGGCTTCATCGGCAAAATCGGCGTTGACAGTTTAAGCCGTATGGTCACAAAAGCGTTAAGCGCTCAAAATGTCGATATGTCGCACCTTATTGTTTCCGATGAGGGACAAATCGGGCTGGCTTTTTTGGAGTATCTGCCGGACGGACGAAATTATCAGTATTACCGCAATCGCTCCGTAGGCAGTCTTCTTCGAGCCGACGAGCTGGATGAAGCATACATCGGCAGCGCTTACGCCGTTCACTTTCCCGGTATGCTGCTGGAACTGACGAAGGAAATGCGGGGAGCGTGTATCAGCCTGGTCGAGCTTGCACACAAGCACGGCGTTCTTGTTTCGTTTGACCCCAATATTCGCCGGGAGCTGTCCGACGATAAAGCGGCACGCGAAAGGCTGCTCTGGGCAGTGCATAATGCGGATATTATCGCCCCTACGCTGGCTGAAGGACAGCTTCTGACCGGCAAAACCGATATTGGCGACGTTCTGCATTCCCTGCACGCCATGGGGCCGCGTGTGGTGGCGCTCACGCGGGATAAGGACGGCGCTGTCATCAGCAAGGACGGCATGGTCGCAGTAGCGGCAGGCATCCGTTGTCCTCCCGTAGACCCGACCGGAGCGGGCGATACATTGGCTGCGGCGCTGTGTGTCGGTTTGCAGGAGGATATGCCGCTTGAACGCCTGGCCGCATTTTGCAATTGCGCGGGTACGCTGGTCATCACGCGGCGCGGCGCTATCGGAATGGCCTTGCCGACACGAACGCAGGTAGAGGAAATGATGGCTTCCGGCGTGTGCAGGGTCACCATGTGTTCACCGGCAGATGTATAAAAAAGGAGTGTATGTATGATGCAGAACTTAAAGCAGAGACTTCGCGGCGGCGAACAGGTGCTCGGAACAATGGTGACCACTTTCACCAGCCCTGACATTGCCAAAATCCTGAAAAACTGCGGCTTTGACTTTTTCATCGTAGACTGCGAACACGGCTCATTCACCACCCGTGAGGTCGCCAACATCATCGCCGAGGCGCGCGGCGCATCCATTCCCGCCCTTGTGCGCATTCCTGAAATGCGCCGTGAGCATGCGCTGAAATGTATGGAGATGGGCGCTTCCGGTCTGCTCCTGCCGAATACGGAAACGGCTGAGCAGGCTCAAATGCTCGTTGACTGCACGAAATATGCGCCGATGGGACATCGCGGTGTCTCTCTGTCAAGGCCGCATACGGATTTTCAAAAGGTCAACGGTTCCGAATATATGCAGGAAGCCAATGAGCAAACCCTTCTCATGTGCCAAATCGAGTCGCGCCTCGGCGTCCGGAACATCGAAGAAATCATGGCTGTAGACGGCATTGATGTCGGGTTTATCGGCCCAAACGATATGTCTCAGGACTATGGCATTCTGGGGCAATTTACGCATCATGACATTGTCGCTGCGTTTGAACGGGTTATCGAGGCAGCCGAGCGTCACGGAAAGTGGAGCGGCGTTCATTTCGGCTCTGCCGAGCCCCTAAAGCCGTGGCTGAAACGCGGGATGCAAATCAATATGTGGAACAGCGACATCGGGCTTTTGGCGCTTGGCGCTAAGGCGATCGGCGATTTGCGCGGAGGCAATGCGAAATGAAAATCGTTATCTTGGACGGATATACCGAAAATCCGGGAGATTTAAGCTGGGAAGGTTTTCAGGCTTTCGGTGAATTAACCGTATATGACCGCACGCCTTTTCAGGATGGCAATGCCGAAATCATTCGGCGCGCAAAGGGCGCAGAGATCGTCATCGTCAACAAGACGCCTCTTTCCGCGGAAACGCTGTCTGCTCTTGCCCCGCAGCTTCGTTATATCGGCGTGCTGGCAACAGGCTATAACATTGTGGATACGGCTGCAGCGGCCGCGCAAGGCGTACCTGTTTGCAATATTCCGACCTACGGAACGACCGCCGTCGCGCAATATACCATGGCGCTTCTTTTGGAATTGTGCCATCATGTAGGAGAACACAGCCGTTCCGTCAAAAACGGCGACTGGTCTCGCTGCCCCGATTTCTGCTATTGGAATACGCCGCTGATCGAATTGGCCGGAAAAACCTTCGGCATAATCGGATACGGGCGTATCGGCAAAGCGACAGCCCGCTTAGCGGCAGCCTTCGGCATGGATGTTCTGGCCTATGATGCTTATGCGGCAGGCGACGAAAATGCCCGTATGGTCACTTTGAACGAACTCTACGAAAAAAGTGACATTATCAGTCTGCATTGCCCGCTGCTAAAGGAAACGCAGGGAATGATAAACGCGGAAAGCATTGCCAAAATGAAAAACGGCGTGATGCTGCTCAACACCTCTCGCGGCCCGCTCATTGCAGAAGACGACTTAGCCGAAGCGCTCCAAACGGGAAAGGTTGCGGCCGGCGCAATGGATGTGCTTTCCGATGAGCCGGCACGCGAAGGCTGCCCTTTGCTTGCCTTGGAAAATTGCCTCATTACGCCGCATATCGCTTGGGCGCCGAAGGAAAGCCGTCAGCGCCTTATGAATATCGCAGTGGAAAACCTGTGCGCCTTTTTAGCCGGAAATCCGCAGAATGTTGTCGATCGGTAAAAATTTAATGCGATAACATCGGAAAGGCCGTATAGTCGCATCGTTGTTCGATTTTCCTCACTTTACTGATTGAGAGGGAGCTGTCTTGCTGAAATCAAGCAAGGCAGCTCCCGAAAAACACGCATATTATCTATTTTAGGGCTGTTTGGGGTGGCCTTTTGTCTTTTTGCTTTGCCTCGTTTATTGGCTGTCCTCTTCATAGGTCTACCGGCGCAGAAGGAGATGCCCGTCTTTTTCCTCCCTGACTACGCAGCCGAAGTAATCGTCCGACGCTTCCGTTACGCCTTCTGGAAGCAGCCAGCCCCAAAGGTCAAACGCTGCCATGCCGTCAATCAAATGGTCACTCTCATGCCCGTCTGGGTCTCCGATGACAAATGTGCAATTTTGCTCGTGCGCCCACTGCTCAACACGCCGGATAAATAGCTGCTCACCGTTCATTTTTCGGTCTCCTTTGCTTGAGCATCAGCTTTGTAAGTACCGTTTTTCCAGATCCATCCCCAAACCGTAACCAGCGGGGTCAAGGTCGCCCATGATGATGTCGTCCTTGATCGTGTCAAGGACTTCGTAATAGACGGCTTTTCGCGCCTCGTAATACTCATCACCGGAATATGTCTTCGATTCATTGAGCGCTTCATCCGCGTTTTCAATCAATCTTTGAATGGTGGCTTTTAATACATCGTCTCCGCTCATCGTTCGCCCCTCCTCTTTGATTCTGCTTCGCGCCTTGCTAAAGATTTACGGAAACCGTTGATCTCCTTTTGCCAATGGTTAAGCAAACCGCGCCGCCGTCCTTCGTCCTTTGCCTCCCACTCAGCATCATGCCCCGCCGAAAAATCGATTTTTTCTTTATGCTGCGCAATGCGTTTTTCGTATTCGATGCCAACGCTTCAGTCAGCATAGTGTCACCCTTTACAGCATCTTCATTTCCCCGATGCGCTCCGCGATCGGTTTTCCGTCAATGAGGTAATGGTCTACAAGGTCAGCGCCGTCTTTGAATTGTTGTCCTTTGTTAGGGTCAATGGTGATGTTTGAAATATAAGGGCCGCCATCGTACCAACCGAGAATGGTGAATTTTTGACCGCAACACTTAAATTCAACATCATCGCCGAAATCGATGCGGGCTGCCAATGTCTCCCGCGTCAGTTCCACGGAAATCAATTTTCACAAACCTCCTCGGTTAGTCTTTTTAAAAGGCGAAAA
>CAVFWQ010000010.1:0-29682 GCA_963626285.1 bacterium
TTTGTTCTTCAACAGGGTTTTTCTTTTCCCCGTCCGTCGGACGGGGAACGGTCCAATACATTGGGCAGGCCGGAGCTTTTGGTATTCGTCTTACGATATATTCCCTTGTACGTCTTCCTGAAAGGGGAAGATGCCTTTGGCAAACCGAGAACGGCTTTTCGGGCATTCAATTCCTGTTATTCCTCGTCCTGCTGCTCGGCCTTTTTCTTGACGGCGCGGCGGCGGCGCGGCTTTTCGGGCTCGGCCTCCTCCGCGAGCTGCTCGGCGTCGGGCTGCGGCGCATCCTCGGCGGCGCGGCTTATGCGGTAGCCGCCCTGCTCATCGGCATCGGGCGCATCGGCGGGACGCTCCGTCTCCGGCGCGGCGGCGGGCATATCGGCTCCTTCGGGGCGGATGAGCTGCTCCGGCGGCACAGGGTCGGGAATGTCAAACATCGGCTCTTCGTCCTGCTCCTGACGCTCGCGCAGCAGCTTCTCGTGCGGCATGACGATATTCTCGTCCTCCTGCCCGCGGGTTTCAACGCTCTCGTCCTGCTGAGCGGACGCGGGCTTTTCCTCCGCAGGCTCGGTAAAGTCGCGGCGCTCGGCCAGCTCCAAATGGTCATACGCCTGATTGGACTGATGCCGTTTTCCGGCGCGGACAATGGCGCTGGCGATGTAAAGCAGGAAGCAGAGGGCGAACGCGCCGCCCAGCACAAAGGCCGCCGTGTACAGCGTGTTGCGCGTAACGCGCAGGGAATCGTCCACATCGTTGTAGGTGGCGGGCGCAACCGTGACCAGCGGCGCGACCGTGATTTCGGGAACCTGGGTCGGCGTGGCGGTCGGCGCGGCATAGGCAATCGACAGGGTATTGGAATCAAAGCTGACGGAATTGCCGATGGTGTCCTTGGCAGTCGCCGTAAAGCGGAATTTGCCGGACTGAGAAATGGAAAAATCACGTTTGATGGTCGTGCTTTCGCCGGCCTTCAGGGAGGAAATGGTGCAGATGGAGGTCTCGCCGTGCTTGATTTGAATCTTGGTGCAGTCCACGCTGCTGACGTTGCTGATCTGAATGGTCATGCGCACATCGGCGGGCAGGCTCTCCACGGTCTCCTTGTCGGCGGTCAGAAGCAGGGTGAGCTTCAGCTCCTTATCGGGATCATACGCGCTGACAGGCACGCCGTCCGTGGTGATGGTGTTGGTCATGCCCGTGTTGTCATTGAGCGTGAGCGTGAAGGTGTAGCGCGTCGGCTCCAGCACGGTGACTTCCTTTTCCTTGATGACCACGCTTCCGGCGGGGATGGACAGCCCTTCAAACACCGTACCGAGCTTTTCGTCCGTGACGGTCACGTCCGTGTAGGAAATATTGCCGTTGTTTTCCGCCGTCAGGGTCAGCACGATGGTGTCGCCGATGTTCACGGAATCACTGCTCGCGCTGAGCGATACCTTTAAGCCCTTCACGGCGACGGGAATGGTCAGCTGGTCAAGCTGCATGGTGCTGCTCTTGCTTGCTCCCGCAGCCTTGTAGGTGATTTTGGCGGTGCTGATTAAGTCCTTGGTCTTCATTTTGGCGGTGAAGGTCAGCGTTTTCTTTTCGCCCACCTTCAGGGAGGCAATCGTCTGCGGGGACTTTGAGGCGATGTTTTCAACGACCTTGATGTTCGTCAGATTCACCGTGCCCGCGTTGTACAGCTCGTAAATGACCGTCGCGGTCGCATTCTGGCGCACGACCTCCGGCGACAGCGTTCTGGATACCTCCAACTCCGCCCTTTCGCCCGTGTAGGTCACGGGCGCAGAGACGGCAAGCTGCCGGTCACTGCCGTCTGCGTCCTTATAGCGCAGGGTGAAGCTCACCTCGCCCTCGTCCAGCTGCTTCTGCGTGACGCTGACCTGCCCGGTCACGGTGCGGTATTCCTCGCTCTTCAGGATGGCGCTGCCGCCGTCCCCAAAGCCGGCGACGACCTTGCCCGCCGGATCATACAGCGTGACCGCGCTCGTCATATCCTCGCCGGATACATTGGCGACGCGGATGGAGTATTCCGCGTCGGACGGAACGGCCATTGATGAGGGAGTCAGCGTTATGGTCGCCTCGACGGGCGCATCCTCCGCCGACGCAGCGCAGAAAAGCAAACAAAGCAGCGCAAGCACCGGCAGCACCCGTTTCATCATTGATTTCAGGGCAGATGTCATGCCCTTCCCTCCTTCCTGAAAGCGCATTTTTGGCAAAACGCGCATAAAGCCATCTTCAGTTGTTTCTATTGTATTACAGAATTGCAACGGTGTCAAGAAAATCCGCGGGTCAAACACGCCAAAACCCTTTATTTTTACATAGATGATTGAAGCCGATGCGAAAATGCGGTATAATCCCCTGCGGTAAGCAACGGCGGAAAGGACTGACAGCACGGTGAAGCAGGCGGTTTTTGATTTTTTACGGGCGCAGGGCATTCCCTATGCGGTGACGGAGCATGAGCCGGTGTATACAATGGAGGAGATGGAAAGGCTGGGGCTCGACAAACTCGGCACGATATGCAAGAACCTCTTTGTTCGGGATGCCAAGGGCAAGCGCCATTTTTTAATCACGGCGGACGACGGCACGGCTGTTCGCCTGAAGGAGCTGGGCGAAAAGCTGGGCGCGGGCAAGCTGAGCTTTGCCTCGGCGGAGCGCCTGCAAAAATACCTCGGCGTGACGGCAGGCTGCGTTTCGCCCTTTGGCGTGCTGAATGACACGCGGCATGAGGTGACGGTCGTGTTCGATGAAAAAATTGCGCGGCTCGACCGAATCGGCGTTCACCCCAATCAGAACGATGCGACGGTCTGGCTCTCCGCGCCCGCGCTGATAGATGCCGTCAGGGGGCTGGGCAACGAGGTCGTTATTTTGGCGTTGTAACATGACCGCAAAGCAAAAAGGAAGCCCGAAACTTCGAGCTTCCTTTTCATAATTCGCTTCCGATTACCGGCGGCCTGCTTCCTTAATTTTGGCGGCCTTGCCCTGAAGACCACGCAGATAGTACAGCTTGGCGCGGCGAACCTTGCCGCGGCGGATGATTTCGATATGGTCCACACGCGGGGAATGCAGCGGGAACGTGCGCTCCACGCCGATGCCGTAAGAAACACGGCGGACGGTGAAGGTCTCACGGCTGGAGCCGTTGCGCTTTGCAATCACAACACCCTCGAACGCCTGAAGACGCTCGCGGCTGCCCTCGACGACCTTGACGAACACACGAACGGTGTCGCCGACGCGGAACGCGGGCAGATCGGTACGGAGCTGAGCAGCTTCGATCGAACGGATGATTTCACTCATTGTCAGTTTCCTCCTTCCCTCATAGACGTTCATGTGCGGCTGGTACACGCCGGTCACGAAGACCGCCATGCGTATGCCGACAGCGGACCGTCCGTTTCACACAAGGGTTAGTATACCATATTTTCGGCGCGGTGCGCAAGCCCTTTTTTGGAAAAAATGCCCGCCTTTCCCGATAATTTTCCGTGCGGGATAAAATGCCCGACGAAAATCGTTAAAAATGGTAACCAGATAAATTGGGTTGACAAGATGCTGGAAAGCGCATATACTATGGTTACAGGGCTTCCTGGGATGTGCGCCAGTCTTCTATTTTTCCCCACATTTCATGAAACGGAACCCGGGTCGAATTTAGGTTCGGCTGTCATGCCCCCGCGTTTTCGGACGTGCCAGGGGACGGCAAATGACCGCGCAGGGTACCGGCCTGCTTATACATAGCGGGTGAATTTATAGGGGACAGCGGCATCTTGGGGCCAATGAAAAGGGCGGCTTCGGCAGCCCTTTTTAAAGTATCGCTGCACAATCCGGCAGGGACAAAACACGCCCCTTCGGATGCTTGACGAGGCGGCAAAATGAATGACAAAACGGAGGCTGATACCATGATCCCTTCCCGGCATGATTTGGAACGCTATGCGCGGCTTATCGTGAAGACCGGCGCGAATGTGCAGCCCGGCCAGAAGGTGCTGCTGATGGTCGGCATTGACCAGATGCCGCTGGCCTGCGCCGTGATGGAGGAGGCGTATAAGGCCGGCGCGAAGCTGGTCGAAACGCGCTGGCTCTGCAACGAAACGGACAAAATCAACTACCTGAACGCCAAAAAAGAGGTGCTGGGCGAGGTGCTGCCGTGGCAGGAGGCGCAGTCCAAGCAGATGGTGGACGATTTGCCGGCGCGTATCTTCATCGAATCGGACGACCCCGATGCGCTGAACGGCGTTTCGCCGGACGTGCTTTCCTATGTGCGCAAGACGCGGGGACAGGTGCTGAAAAAGTACCGCGACGCCATTGACGGCAAGCATCAGTGGCTGATTGTCGCCGCCGCTTCCCCGAAGTGGGCGAAAAAGGTGTTCCCCGATTTGGAGGAGCAGGACGCCGTCAGCCGCCTGTGGGACGCGATTTTTGCCTGCGTGCGGCTGGACAAGGCGGACGAGGATCCGGTCGAACGGTGGGAAAAGCACACTCGTTCGATGGAGGAACACGCTCAGTGGCTCAATGCGCAGAAGTTCACCCGCCTGCATTATGAGAGCGTCAACGGCACGGACTTTTTTGTCGATCTGATTCCAGACGCCAAGTGGAGCGGCGCACGGGACGTCAACCATCTGAATCATGCCTTCTATATTCCCAATATGCCCACGGAGGAGGTCTTCACCAGCCCGCTGGCCGGACAGTGCGAGGGACGTTTGGTGGCGACGAAGCCGCTCAGCTATTCAGGCCAGCTCATTCGCAATTTCAGCGTGGACTTTAAGGACGGCAAGGTCTGCGACTGTCATGCGGAGGAGGGGGAAGAGGCGCTCCGAAAGATGTTCACGGTGGATGCGGGCGCGTCCATGCTGGGCGAGGTGGCGCTTGTGCCGAAGGAATCGCCCATCAACCGCTCCGGCCTGCTCTTTTATAATACCCTGTTTGATGAAAACGCCTGCTGCCATGTCGCCGTCGGACACGGCTTTCCTGAGGTCATCGAGGGCTTCCTCGATAAATCGGACGAGGAAATCCGCGCCCTCGGCGTCAACGATTCCGTCATCCATGTGGACTTTATGGTCGGCTCGGAGGATCTGAACATCACCGGCTACCGTGCCGACGGGACAAGCGAGCCTGTTTTCAGAAACGGCACTTGGGCCGAACATATACAATAACGGCTTGGTTATACGGCAAGCGGCATGGTCATGCGCCATGCCGCTTCTGCCTGCCCCGCGCAGAGACTGTCTCTTCGTTTCGACAACAGACAGTGCATATCAAAATTTTTCTTTGAACGGGTGCGGGGAAACCCGCCTTTTTTAAAGGGAAAGGTTTCCCGCCTTTTTCAGTTTATGTCTCCTGCTTCAGCTCCACGGCCTCCTCAAAATTGCAGTTGAAGATGCGCACCTTTTTGAAGGGGAAATTGTAGGCGCGGGACAGGGTGCATTTGAGCACGATTTCGCTGCCGGACGGCACAAGCACGGAGCCGCACGCACGGACGGCGGGCGTTTTGCCGCTGCCGTCCTGCAGGGCATCGGGCGAGGCGCAGATGCCCGATTTGAACAGCGCGGTCTCTTTGGCGGACGGGAAGGCCAAATAAAGCTCGTCCCCGCTTTTTAACTCAAGGCCATAGCGGGCGGAGCGCTGCATGGCATAGCTGAGCATGGGCTGATGCGTTAAATTCAGCCACGTAAACCAGTCAACGGCAATCAGCTCCGTGTCCCCGTCATGCGGAAGACACAGGACGGCCGGGCTGCGCGGCACGGCGATGTGAAAGGCTTCGGATGCGGTCATAGGGCTTGTCCCTCCTGCTTGTAATGATTGATAAGGCAGCCGTCCGCCAAAATTCGGCGTTCTTCGGGCGTTAACGCGCCGATGCGGACGGTGAACGGCCTGGCTGCGCCGCACTCGGAAACGGCATACGCCGTCATGGCGGGCGCGCCCTCCAAGATGGATTTGCGAATGCCGGGGATAAAGATCCAGTCGTTCAGGGCAAAGGCATCGGTCTCGTCCACCGTAAACGGCACCATGCCCCAGTTGATGCAGTTCGAGCGGTAGCGCTTCGTGGCGTACTCCTTGGCCAGATTTGCGCACCCGCCCAGCACGCGCTGACAGCTTGCCGCCTGCTCGCGGGCGGAGCCGTCGCCGGGCTTGTTGGCAAAAATGACCGAGCCGATGTTCGTTTGAAGCGGGTCGACGGGAACAAGGGGGCGAAGCGCCTCGTAAACGCGGGCAACCTCGTCCGGCAATACGCCCGCAAGCCTCTTTTGCTCCAGCGCCCGTACAGCCTTGGCGCGACCGACATAGGCAGGGTCCTTTCGGGAGAGGGCAAACTCGCTTAGACGCTCCGGATTGGAGCGGTAGGAGGAGGTCTCGCCGGAGGGAATCAGCTCGTCCGTGGTGGTGACGGGGTCGGTGATGAAGCTGCAAACCTTCATGAGAAGGTCGCCGCTCAGGGCGGGCATGGACGGCCAATCCCGAATATTCGGGCCGAAGACAAGCGAAGCATCCGCGTCGGCGTGACCGAAGCCGAAAAACACGCGCTTGTCATAGACGCTTTTGTCAAAGGTGTGCCGATAGCTGCGGTAAGAAACGTCCAAATCGGTTGCGGGCGTCAGGCGTCCGCCGTTTCGGGCGGTCGCCGCAATGGAGCGGGCGTCCATCAGCGCAACGCAGCTCAGCTGCCCCTCGCCCGGCTTTGAACCCTCGCGGTTGGGGAAATTGCGCGTGGTGTGGCGGATGGAAAGCTCGCCGTTGGCGGGGGTGTCGCCCGCGCCGAAGCACGGACCGCAGAAGCATTCGCGGACGATTGCGCCGGCGCCTGCCAAATCGCCCAGCACGCCGTTTTTCATCAGCTCCAGATAGGAGGGCATGCTGTCCGGATAGACGCTCAGGCTGAATTCGCCGTTCCCGACGGAATGCCCGCGCAGGATGTCCGCCGCGGCGCAGAGGTTGTCAAACATGCCGCCGGAGCAGCCCGCAATGACAGCCTGCTCCACATACACGCCGCCGTCGCGGACTTTATGCAGGAGGTCGATTTTCGCGCCGTTTATCTGCGCGTTCACCCGCTCCTGACAGTCGTGCAGGATGTCCTTCGGATTGTTAAGCAGCGTACGGATGGGCATGGACAGGCTCGGATGCATGGGCAGAGCAATCATGCATTCGATTTTAGACAAATCAACATAAACGCAGCCGTCATAATAGGCGACGGGCGCGGGGGCAAGGGGATGATAGTCGCCCTCCCTGCCGTGCAGCGCCAGATATTCGCGGACGCTTTCGTCCGTCTCCCACACGGACGACCAGCAGGTGGTCTCCGTGGTCATGACGTCAATGCCGTTGCGGAACTCAACGGGCAGCTCGGCAATGCCGGGACCGACAAACTCCATCACCTTATTTTTGACATAGCCGCCTGCATAAACGGCACCGCAGATGGCCAGCGCCACATCATGCGGGCCGACGCCGGGGCGCGGCGCGCCCGTCATATAGATGCAGACGACCTGCGGACGCGCCATATCGTAGGTGCGCCCGACAAGCTGCTTCGCCAGCTCGCCGCCGCCCTCGCCGACGGCCAAAGTGCCCAATGCGCCGTAGCGGGTGTGCGAATCACTGCCCAAAATCATCCTGCCGCAGCCCGCCATCATCTCTCGGTTAAAGGTATGGATGACGGCCAGATTCGGCGGCACATAGATACCGCCGTATTTGCGGGCGGCGGACAGGGCAAACACATGGTCGTCCTGATTGATGGTGCCGCCGACGGCGCAGAGGCTGTTGTGGCAGTTGGTCAGCACATAGGGCAGGGGAAAGCGCGTCATGCCGCTGGCGCGGGCGGTCTGAATGATGCCGACATAGGTGATGTCGTGGCTGGTCAGGCTGTCAAAGCGAAGGCGGAGCTGCCGCATATCGCCGCTTTGGTTGTGGCGTTTCAAAATGCCGTAGGCAATCGTGCCGCGCTCGGCCTCCTCCCTGCTGACGGGCTGACCGGACAGGTGGGCGGCTTCCTCATCGGTTTCGGCTATCTGCCGCCCGTTCAGCAGATACACGCCGGAATCATATAGCTTGAGCATGATGCACCTCCTGAAACTGATAGATACGTTTAAAAAAGAGCATTAGTGGTGAATGAGCTGCGTTTCCCTTTGAATGGCATTCACGGTGTCCTGCCCCTCCGGGCTTGTCAGGAAGCGCCAGCTGGTTTCGGGGAGAAGGGCATGGGCTGCGCCCATGTTTCCGTCGTGGATGGCCTGACGGACATCGCTGGCGCTGACGGCGCGGCCGTTCAGTTCAAGGCGCGGCACGGTGCGAAACGCAATGCCCGCCTTGGGCAGGGTGTCCGCCATGACCGCGTTGTACAGCGCCGTCACCCGGCTGAACGGCTCCTCGCCCGCAAAGCGGATGCCGATGTTCATGGCCTGCGCGATGCGCACAAAGACCGCCGCATCCAATGCCGCATGTACCCTGGAGACCTGCTGCTCCTGTTTGAGAAAATAGCTGGGGAAGGTCGCCGAGGAAATGATGTAAGGTCCGCTGTCGTGCAGGATGACCTTCGGCAGATCCGCCGTGCCGAGCGTCACCAGTTTTTTGCGGATTTCCGGCGCGATAGGACCGAAGCGCTCGCTTAAAACGAACACATGCACGGCGTCCGCGGCGGCGCAGGCGTTTTCCAGCAAAAAGCGGTGTCCCTTCGTGAAGGGATTGGCGTTCATGACCACGCAGGCTGTCCTGTCCTTGGGCGCGGAGGCTGTCGGGAGCGTTTTCAGCCAGTCCGCAAAGCCGTTTTTCCTGTTTTCCAAGAACGCCACATCCGTCGTGCGGGCGATTTCGTAAAAGCCCAGCTCCCGAAAAAAGACCGCCGAGGCGGGCTTGGTATACAAAAAGAGGCGCGTGCATCCACGCGCTGCCTGCATTTCACACAAATGGCCGATGACCAGGTTCATCAGCCCCTCGCCCCTGTGGGCATCATCCACGGCCAGACAGCGCAGGGTATTCTGATAGCTGCTGCCCGTGGCGCAAAGCGTAAAGTCATCATCGAATACGCCGCAGATGTAATCCGCCAGCGCGTCCCGCCTGAGACCGCTTTTCAAAAGCAGGGCGTCCGCCGCGGCATAGCCGCGCTTATCCGAAATCGCAGCAACGGTATAGCTCACGGCGGACGCTCCTTTCTTATCCTACGCTCAGGCGTTAAGCGGCATCGGCATCACAGCTGAAGAGGCTTGATTTTCCGAACGACATCCAAGATCGTTCCGTCCCGTGCCTCCAGCACGGCGACGACCTTATCCTCCCATTCGAGGTCATCCGGCGTGCCGACCAGACTGTACGCCTTTTTCTGAAGGGCTTCGATCGGGACATGGAGGATATGCGCCTCGTCCAGGCACTGAATGAGGTCGGGGCGCAGGGGGTTGACGGCGATGCCGTAGTCCGTCACCAGCACGTCCACGCAGTCGCCCGGCGTGGTCACGGTGACGACATGCTCGCACACGGTCGCCATGCGGCCGCGGATGAGCGGGGTGACGATGATGCAGCACTTGCTGCCCGCCGCCGCGTCGGGGTGTCCGCCGGGCGCGCCGCGCAGAACGCCGTCCGAGCCGGTCAGGACGTTCACGTTAAAGCCCGTGTCGATTTCCAGCGCCGCCAGCACCACGAAGTCCAGCTTGTTGACGAACGCGCCCTTGTTGGCGGGGTTGGCGTACTGGCTGGCGCTCATTTCAAAGTGGTTCGGGGTCTGGTGGATACTATTCACCGCGTCCAGGTCAAAATCCTGCACGTCGATGACCTTGCCGACCTTGCCTTTTTGCAGCAGGTCGACCATCGGCTTGCAGATGCCGCCGATAGACCAGCCCATTTTGATGCCGCGCTCGTCCATGTACTTTTCAAGGAAGAGGTTAGCTGCTAAAGAGGGACCGCCCACGCCGGTCTGGAAGGAAAAGCCCTCTTTGAAGTAGGGCGTTGCGGCGATGATGCGCGCCACGTTCTCCGCCATCATCAAATCACGCGGATTCTGGCTGATGCGGGCGGCGGCGCTGGCGATTTTCTTCGGGTTGCCGATGGACTCCACCTCGACCACTGCGTCCACGTCAATGGCCTCAATGGAGGCGGGCATATTGGGAAAGTCCACCAGACAGTCCGTGACGACCACCACATGGTCGGCATAGCGGGCATCGGTCATGGCGTAGCCCATCGAGCCGCAGTTGCTCTTGCCGCCGATGCCGCGGCAGTTGCCCATGCAATCGCTGGTCGGGGCGGCGATGAAGGCGATGTCGATATGCACCTCGCCCGCTTCGATGGCGCGGGGACGGCCGCCGTGACTGCGGATGACGGCGGGGGTCTTCAGCTTTCCGGCGGAAACGACCTCGCCGATTTTGCCGCGGATGCCACTGGTCTGGATGCCGACGATCTTGCCCTGCTCGATGTATTCGGCCACGGGGTCGTGCGCTTCGCCCAGGGAGGTCGCGGCGATGGTCAGGTTATCCAGACCCAGCTCCTCGATGGCGGCCTTCATGACCATGTTGACCACGAAGTCGCCGTTGCGCAGATGGTGATGGAAGGAAAAGGTCATGCCGCTCTTTGCGCCGCACTGACGGAGTGCGTCCGCAAGGGAGGAAACGATTTTGCTCTCCTGCGGCTTTTCATGGCGACGGGTGCGCGGGGCGGCCTTCTGCATATATTGGCCGTCCATGTAGTTTTTGCCCTGATAGACCTCACGTCCGTAGGTGAGAAGGAATTCGGGGATATCCCGTCCGACTGCGTTCTTCATACCAAATCCCCCTCATACATACCATACGCCTTGGCGAGGCGGAGGGTGCGCTCAGCGCCGGGAATAAAGGCAACATCCACCATTTTGCCGTTCACGGTGAAGACGCCGATGCCTTTCTGCTGCGCCTCACGGAAGGCGCTGACCCACATTTCGGCCTGCAGCACTTCCTTTTCGGTCGGGGCAAATATCTCGTGAACAGGGCGGATTTGCTTGGGGTTGATGAGGCTCTTGCCGTCAAAGCCCATGGCCTTGTTCTGGCGCACCTCGTTCAGGAAGCCCTCGTTGTCGTCCAAATCGGTGAACACGGTGTCAAAGCACTGCACGCCGGCGGCGCGGGCTGCCAGCAGCATCTGGCCGCGGGCAAAGAGCATATCGATGCCGTCCGCGGTGGGCTTGGTCTGCATGCAGCGGCGGAAGTCGCCGCCGGAAATGGCCACGCCGAAGAGACGGTCGCTGGCCGTGCAGATTTCGTATGCGTTCATGATGCCCTTGGGACTTTCGAGCGCCGCCATGAGCAGTGTCCGGCCGATTTCCGCGCCGAACTCCCGCTCGGCCTTTTCGGTATATTCCTCCACGGTCTTGACGTCCTGCGCGCTTTCGCATTTGGCGATGCGGATGCCGTCCGCCCCGCCCGCCACGCACACGCGGATGTCCTCCTGCCAGTGCGGGGTGTCCAGGCCGTTGATGCGCACGATGACCTCGGTATCGCCGTAATCAATGATCCTGAGGGCGTGATAAAGGCTGAAGCGCGCCGCGTCCTTCTGGTTTTCGGCAACGGCATCCTCCAGGTCCAGCATGATGGAGTCCACGCCGTAAATGTAAGCGTCCTTGATGAGACCGGGCTTCTGCGCGTTCATGAACATCATGGTGCGGCGCAGACGGAAGCGCTCCGGCTTTGGGCGAGGAATCATTTGACAGCACCTCCCCACGGAATATCCTTATTGCTCCTGCCGCAGGAACGGAAGACCGCGCATTCCACCCGTGCCTTCAGGGTGCAGTCCAGCGCCCCCTTGTCCACGACCGTGACATGGCCGCTTTTGACCTCAAGCCTTTCCAGCGTTTCCAGCACGGCCGCCTTGATCTGCCGCCCGTACTGGTTCATGACGCTGGAGGTGATGTCAAGCTGAAGGCCGTCCGCGCCCGGCTCTACGGTGATCTGCGCGTCGCTGCTTTCCAGCGTGCCGGCAACGGCACTTTTATCGATTGTCATAGTCTCCTCCGCTTGTTGCTCACAGCAAATATCCGCTTTTGAGAAGGGGACGCCGCGGGAGACCGTATCCGGCCTCCCGTCAGCGCCCCGAAACAGTTGATTGAAAATTGTCAGGCCTGCTTTTTCTTGGCAAAGAACTTTTTGAGCAGGGGCATGAACACGGGGCTCAGGAGCATCAGGATGCAGGCCGCCATGACCACCGCCGCGATGGGCGTTCCGAACAGGGCTGCGCCCACATTGGCGCGGTTCATGAGGTACGCACGGCTGAAATGCTCCTCGCACATGCCGCCCAGCACCAGACCCAGCACGATGGCCGCGCTGTTCAGGTGCATATACTTGACGACAATGCCCATGACGCCGGCCAGCACCATGACCTGAACGCCCACGGAGCCGCCCTCGGAGTATGCGCCGATGGTCGCCAGCATGAGGATGATGGGACCCAAGTAGCTGTAGGGGATGGACAGGATCTGCGCGAAGATCTTCGCAATGCCGATGGCCACGACGACCATCAGGATGTTGGTGACGATCATGGTGACGAAGGTCGCGGAGAGGAATTCGGGCTGGTTGGTCAGCAGCAGCGGACCCATCTGCACGCCCTTGAGCGCCAGAGCGGACATCATAACGGCCGCCGCGTTGCCGCCGGGAATGCCCAGCGTCAGCAGGGGCACCATCGTGCCGCCGGTCGCCGCGTTGTTGGCAGTCTCGCCGGCAGCGATGCCGTCGATGATGCCGGTGCCGAACTTTTCGGGATACTTGGAGATTTTATTCTCCATCGCGTAGCACATGAAGGAAGCGATGGTCGCGCCCGCGCCGGGCAGGATGCCGATGATGGTGCCGACGATGGCGCAGCGCAGCATGACCCAGCGGATGCTCCACATTTCCTTGAGGGAGGGCATCTTGGTGTTCACGCGGCCCTTGTTGATGCCTTCCTCGGCGGAGAGGCGCTTCTTTTCGTTGGTCTGCTTGAGCACCTCGCTCACGGCAAAGAGACCGATGAGCACGGGGATCATTTCAATGCCCGCCAGGAGCTGGCGGTTGCCGAAGGTCAGACGGGCAACGCCCGCCATCGGGTCTTGGCCGATGCAGGCAAGCAGCAGACCCAGGAGACCGGAGATGATGGTGGTCAGGATGTGCTTGGTGTCCAGCACGGTCAGGATGGACAGCCCTAAGAAGGTGACGGCGAAGAGGTCGCCCTGGCCGAAGGCCAGCGCCGCCTTGGACAGCGGGGTGCTCAGCGCGAACATGACGATGGCGGAGAACAGGCCGCCGATGGCGGAGCAGAACAGCGCCACGCCGATGGCCTTGCCCGCCTGCCCCTTCTGCGCCATCGGGTAGCCGTCAAAGGTGGTCGGCGCAGACGAGGGAACACCGGGAATCTTGAACAGAATGGCGGTAATGCAGCCGCCGGTGATGGCGGAGCAGTAGATGGCGACCAGGAAGACGACCGCCGGAACAGGCGCCATCGTGTAGGTGAAGGTCAGACCGAGCGCAACAGCCATTGTCGCGCTGACGCCGGGCAGAGCACCGAAGACTGTGCCCAGAACGATGGCCAGCAAAACCATGATAAATTGGCCGCCGCCGAATACGGCTTGAGCGCCGGAAAGCATCATTTGACCGAAATCCATGTTTTAACTCGCCTCCTCTTTAAACAAGATTTTCAAGCCACAGCGCGAAGTTGCGCAGGAACGGAATCGTGCCGCGGGGCAGCGTCACATCCAGCAGGCCGCTGAAGATGATGTGCAGCGCGAGCGCAACGACCGCAGAAACGATCAGCAGGCGGACGATTTTCTTTTCGCCCAGCAGCAGACCGTAGAGGAACAGGATGAGGAAGGTGGTGACGACGAAGCCCAGCGTTTCGATTAACAGGGCGGCGCCCGCCAGAATCAGCATGCCCAGGAACATCTTGCTCTTGAAGAAGGTCAGGCTGTTTTTCGCAAACGCGCTCAGGGTGAATTCGGGGTTTCCTTTGTTCTTGCGGATGATTTTGATGATGTTGATGACGAGGCACAGCACGATGAGGCCGATGATGACCTTCGGCCAGACGTCCGGCATCAGGTTGTAGGGGTTTGCCGCGTATTTCTTCGGGATATTCGCCTCCAACACATGAGTGAAGAAGGTGAACACCATGAATACCAGCATGATGATGTTGGCAAACAGCTCAAACAAGGCTTCTCAACTCCCTTTTTGTTTTTTAGACATTCCGTGAAAAAACAGGTGTATATTTTTAACGCGGAATTAGCGGAAATGCCTTCTAAAATAGGGAAGAAGAGCATGTCTCCTTCCCCATGTTCAAAGAGGAACAGCGATTTACTTCAGGTCGTCATAGTCCTTTTCAAGGGTCTCCTGCTCGAACATATAGTCGCGCAAATCCTTGTATTCATTCCAAACAAAGGTCTTCAGCTCTTCGCCGGGGGCGGGCACGGTGCGCTCGTCATAGGCGGCGTTGTGGATGAATTCCTGCCAGGAGGGGTCCTGACGGCATTCTTCGATGGCGGCGACCAGCGCATCGATAGCGCCCTGCGGGGTGCCCTTCTTTGCAAAGATGCCGCGCCACGGACCTGCGTAGGAGTCGATGCCCACATCGGCGGTGCATTCGCAGTCCGGGAAGATGGAGAGACGATGCTCGCAGAACACCAGCAGCGGGACGATGTCGCCGGACTCGATGAGGCCGCTCATGTCGTCGTAGCCGCCGACGCCCAGGTCGCAGTGGCCGCCGGCCAGGTCAGCGTTGACCTCGGCGCCGCCGCCGTACTGCACCAGATTCAGCGCCAGACCCTCGGTGGCGATTTCGAAGCACATGCCGTCCACGCCCGTGGCGGTCAGCATGCCGACGTTCAGCTCATAGGGATGCTCGGCGGCATAGGCCTTCAGCTCGGTGAAGTTGGTGATGCCGTACTTTTCAAGCTGGATTCTGGAGCCGACCAGCAGGTTGATGGAGTGAACGAGGACGTCGATGCATTCCATCTCGGTCTTAAAGTCCATCGAGGTGTTGCCCAGCATGTCCTGAATGAACAGGGACTGGGTGCCCAGCATGAAGGTGTAGCCGTCGGCGGGCTGCTTGTAGGTGTACTCGATGCCGGTCACGCCGCCCGCGCCGGCTTCGTTGCGGACTTCCACGGCCACGCCCAGCTTCTGCTGGAGCAGAGCCGCCATCGGGCGCAGGGTGGAGTCGGCGCCGCCGCCGAGACCCCACGGGCAGACAAGCTCGATTTTGCGTTCAAATTTCCATTCTCCCTCGGCGGAGGCGGAGGGAAGGAGGGCGACGCTCATCAGCATGACGAGCGCCAGGGTGAGGCATACCAGTTTCTTCATAGGGAAAACCTCCTTGACTGATGGTTTGTGTGCGCCTTCCGGCACTTTTGTAACGATACGAACGCAAAGCGTGTCGAAAATAAATAATTTTCGCCCACATCTTGCATTCTGTATGAACATATGATAAACTCTCCCTGCACATAAGTCAATTACATTGTTTCTTATGGAGGTTATAATCTAAAAGTTATGGAAGGGAGGAAGCGAGGGGATGAATCTCAAGCATGCGCAGTATGTGCTGGCGGTGCTCCGCGCAGGCAGCATGACGGAGGCGGCAAAGCAGCTCTACATCTCCCAACCGTCGCTGAGCCAGACCATCCGTCAGGCGGAGGAGCAGCTGGGGACGCCGATTTTTAACCGGGACACCTCGCCCATGTCGCTGACCTATGCGGGGCAGATGTTCGTGAAGGCCGCCCGCGAGGTCATGAGCATCGATACCAACCTGCTCAATGAAATCGAAGAAATCAAAAAAGAGTCGCACGGCAGGATGCGGCTCGGTTTCTCCGTCCAGCGCGGGATGCAGCTTCTGCCGCAGGTGATACCGGACTTTACGCAAAATTATCCGTATGTGCGCATTGAGCTGCATGAGCACGGCTCGGATACCTTGGAGCAGCTCCTGTGCGAGGGGGTGTGCGATCTGGCGCTCATCACCACCAACGCAAAGCGCAAGGAGCTGAACTATATCCTGCTGGAAAACGAGGTCATCGTCCTGATGGCGGATGCGGATACGGACATCGCAAAGCGCCTGCCGGACGGGGCGACCATCGACATCACCGAGGCGGCGGACGAGGCGTTCGTGACGCTTCGGCACGGCCACAGCATCCGCGCCATTCAGGACCATCTCTTTCAGGTCAACGGCATGAAGCCCAAGGTGCTGCTGGAAAGCAATTCGTTGGAGCTGGCCAAGCTCGTGGCGGCCGGTGCGCGGGCGGTCATGCTCTGCCCGTATGTGTATGTCGCCCAGTCGCCTCAGGTGCGGGCGCAGGTGCATTGCTACCCTATCCGCGACCTCGGCTATGAAAGGCATCTGTACCTGTGCTACCGAAAGGATTTATATTTTACCCGTTTTATGGAGGATTTTCTGGAAATCATTCGTTCCAAGCTGGCACAGCTGTAAGAAAGTATAAGCAGGCCAGCAGGTCGGCGCAGCCGCCGCAGGTGAGGTTTTCGGCTATCATGGCATCGTCCAGCGCAAGGATGTCCCGCTGCGGAAAGCCCGCTGATTCGATGCGCCTGGCTTCCGTCCGGACGTGCTCTGCCGCCTTTTCGCCGCCGCGCTTGACAAGGGTGGTATCCTGAATGCGGGACATCAGGCGGATCAGGGCGCGGACGCCCGCTTCCATGCGGGGCATGACCCTGCACTCCGCCGAAAATGCGGGCAGGACGGCCAGCAGCGAAGGAAAGCCGTCCGCCGCCTCGCCGCGGATGCCGCGGACGCCCTTTTCGGCATACAGGCGCTCCCCGAAGGTGCGCGGGGACGTGAGCGCGGCAAAGTATTGCTCCGTTGCGGGACGGGCAATGCAGCCTGCCGTCTGGCAGACGGTCTCAGGCGACATGTCAAAGACAGCCGCGTGGTGCGCCTGCGCCGCGCAGAGCAGGCCGAGCGAAAAAATCGCGCCCTTGTGGGTGTTGATGTTTCCCGTGGCGGCCAGCATCGTATGCTCCGCCCGGATGCCGGCCTTTTGCAGCAAGGGGAATACCTGCGCAGGGGCGTTGTCAAAGCCCAGGGACGCGCATTCCGTAAAGTAATTTTCCAGCGCACGGGCGCTTTGGATGAGCAGGGAAAGGCTCATGTCGGGGTGGGAGCCGATGTTGCGCTCATCCACAAGGCCGGGCTTCGGCGTGGTGCGCGCCTCCTCGATGAGGGCGGAAACGGCGGCGGCGGACAGGCGGGAAACCGTCCGCTCCCGATAAAATACGGTGATGCGGCGGTTGATTTCGTCCGTCATGTCGCCGATGGAATGGGCGCGGCTGCGGGCGCAGACAAAGGCGGGACGACCGCACAAAAAACAGGTGCGCGGGGGCAGGCCGAGCGCTTCTCTGGAAATTTTTTCGCCGTCCGTCCGCAGCACATCGATGTCAAACAGCCGTCCCAGGGGCGTTTCATCCTCTGTGGCGCAGAGCGTGCGCTTGATGTCGGCGGCATCGCCGTCCGCCGAATAGTACGCCTCAAGGCCGGTCTTTTCAGCAATCTCCCCGCAGAAACGGGCATTCGGAAAAGCAGCCTCGATGAGCCGCTTCCCCTCCGCAAAGGCGACGGCGACGCGGGGCGTGACCTTCACGGGGCCGGGGATGTTCATGGTCAGGCAGATGAGCGGACGGCCGGACAGCAAAAGCGTCCGTTGGCGCTCCGCACGACGCTCCCGCGCCGCCATCATATCCGTGACCGTGACCTCACCAAACGCAAACGACCGCATCCCGTTGTCCTCCCATACCGATGATCCTGCGGAGATTGTAGCAAAAAAATTTTTGGTTGGCAAGACGGGAAAGCGGGCGAACACACGGTCGACAGGAAAATGAAGGCGTCTTATCCGCACGGACGCATACTGTTTTTTTATCTGAAAGAAGGAGTTGAAAGCATGACGCAGGGGACTTTGGACAAAACCAAGCAAAAGGGGCGCGTCAGGGATATTTTCCTGACGTTCCTCAAATTCGGCTGCTTCACCTTCGGCGGCGGCTGGAGCATCGTGGCGCAGATTCAGAAGGAATACGTGGAGAAAAAGGGCTGGATAACCGATGAGGAGCTGCTGGATTTCACCTCCGTCGGGCGCAGCGTGCCGGGGCTGATGGTCGGCAATGCCAGCACGCTCTTCGGCTACCACACGGGAGGCTATTGGGGCGCGCTGGCGGCGCTGGCGGGCATCAGCATCCCGCCGATCCTGGTGATGTACGTCGTTACATTTATCTATAACTTAGTGCATGAAAATGTATACATCGCTCGCGCCATGATGGGCGTTCGGGCGGCCGTGGTGCCTATCATCATCTGCGCGCTGCTCAAGCTCGCCAAGACAGCCCTCAAGGATTGGCCGTGCTGGGTCATCGCGCTGGGCGCGGCGGCGCTGTGCCTGTTCACAGGGCTGAGCAATGTGCTGGTCGTGGTGCTGGGCGCGCTGGCGGGGCTGCTTGCAATGGAGGTGAAAACACGCCATGGTCTATCTTGAGCTGTTTGTGTCCTTCCTGCTCATCGGCTTCACCAGCTTCGGCGGGATGTCCATGATCCCCCTCATCAATCAGGAAATGATTGGCCACGGCTGGATGACGGCGACCGAGGTCAGCGACATCGTCGCCATCGCGGAGATGACGCCCGGGCCGCTCGGCTTAAACTGCGCGACCTTTGCCGGCACGCGGGTGGCGGGCATGGCGGGTGCGCTGTGCGCAAGCCTCGGCGTGCTGGCGCCGACCCTGACGGTGTGCATGGTGGCGGCCGTATTCCTCAGGAAATTCAAGGAAAGCCGCCTGCTCAAGAACGCGCTGTACGGCATCCGCCCCGTGTGCATCGGCATGATCGCCGCCGTTATCATCGATTTGGCCGCCACCAATTACGCGGGCGCGCTGTTCGGCGTGTCGTGGCAGGCCATTCTCATCGGCATCATCTCCTTCATCGTGCTCTACTTCGCCAAGTGGAGCGTCCCCAAGACCATCCTGCTGTCCGCCGCGCTGGGCTTGGCGCTGGGCTCGATATAAGAACGATATAAAAAACAGAGGGAGCTTTGTCCGTCAAAGCTCCCTCCTGCTATCGGAAAAAACCATTACCCCTGCAGCCCGTTCTCCTGCCGCTCCATGTTCTCGACCACGATGTCGTAGATATCGCCCAGAGAGGCGCAGTATTCCAGCACCTGCCACGGCTCGTTGGTGTGGTAATGGATCTTGATCAGCTCGTCATCGCCCACGGCCAGCAGGCAGTCGCCCTTGATTTGGGTGCGGATGTACTCGTTGATTTGGTCCTCGTCCAGATTTTTGCCCTCAATGAGAAGCTGCGTATCAAATTTAAATTCCAGCATGGTCTTATCCTCCTTTGCATTTGGGCAATGCGCGGCGCATTGCGCTCCCATTGTAGCATAGATCGCGCCCGTTTGACAACCATGGATATGAGCGTGGGAGCGTATGCCGCACATTCGTCAAACGCATAAAAGCTTGACTGTTTATGTTTCGCTCTCCAATTCATTCGCCAGCGTCAGCGCGGCGATGTTGCCCTCGCCGACGGCCTTGGCCGCCTGATGCGGAAGACCTGCGGCGTCGCCCGCGACATAGACGCGGGGAATATCGGTGCGCATCTGCGCGTCATGCAGAACCGCGCCGCCCTCTGTTTTCAGCCCCTTGATGAGCTGCGCGGGCGCAACGGCGGGACGCAGGATGAACACGCCGTCCGCGGGGACGTCCTGTTTGTCCGTCCGCAGCCCGTCTGCCTGACCGCTGCCCAGCACCGCCGCGGGCTTTTCTTTGAGAATACGGATATCGGCGCTCAGCCCGCTCAAGTCGTGCGCCCGCTCGGGGATATAGGTCACCCGCGCCAGCGTCGCAAGAAAGTTCGCCTCTTGAACGGCATGCGCGTCCGCGCCGACCACGACGACGCTCTTGCCGCGGTACAGCATCCCGTCGCAGGTGGCACAATAGGACACCCCGCGCCCCAGCAGCGCATCCTCGCCCTCCAAGGGCTTGGCACGCGCCGCGCCGCAGGCCAGCACCACCGCACGCACGGACACGATGTCATTGTCCACGGCGGCGGAAAACGCCCTGCCCATCGGCAGCACCAGCGTCACCCGCGCCTGACGCAGCTCCGCGCCCGCGTCTTTTGCCTCCTCGCGGAACAGGCGCACCATGTCATCGCCCGTCCGCCCGCGAAGCCCCGGATAATTGTTCACCTGATGCGCCTTTGCCAGCGCCCCGCCGTCCGTATACGCCGCCAGCACGCTCAGCCCGCGGCTGCGAAGCGTCAGCGCCGCCGCGCATCCGGCGGGACCCGCGCCGATGATTAAAGCATCGTATTGCATAAAAGCCTCATTTCCAATGCCGCTCGTCCATTTGACCTGCGGCCTTTTTTTTGAGCGCCCGGCCGGGATTGACCATAAAGCCCCGCCCGAAGGCGGTCAGCATGGGATAGTCGCCCGCCGTGTCGCCGTAGGCACGTGTGGAAGCGGCATCCGCCTCCCAGCCGTTTTCCTTTAGATAGGCCCGCACCCTGCGTACCTTTTCCTCTCCCCGGCAGTTGGTCAGCACCCGCCCGTCTTCGGACACGGGGGTGCAAAGCAGCGCGTCCGCGTGCAGCAGCGGGGCGACAAAGCGCATATAATTCTCCGTGGATGCGGACACGATGAGGACGGTCAGCCCCTGCGACCTGCACCGCTCGATTTCATCAAGCCCCTCCCGAAAGCACTTGCCGTACAGGTACTGCGCGAAGGATCGGTTGAAGCCGTCGCGCTCCGCCCGCTCCATCCGCATGGAAAAGGCGATAGCCCGCGTTTTGGCTTCCTCCTGCGTGATGCGCCCCAGCGCATATTGAAGCGGCGCAAGGCAGGCGCGGAAAAATTCAGACGGGCGGATCTTCCCCTTCCGCACGGCAAAGAACACATAGCGCACGATGCTGTCCAGCCGTATCAACGTCCCGTCAAAGTCAAACAGCGCCAGCCCGCGCTTTTCCATCCGTCCTACCTCCGCTCGTTCAGAGAATTCCTCCGCTTTTATTATACCCGAACGAAACGAAATTGAAAAGACAAAAAGAAGGCAGGGGACAGATCCGCCGTATCAGGCGGATACGTTCCCTGCCCTGCCGATGCCGAACCGCTTTATTCGTGCGGATTCCGCTGCTTGACCCGCAGCCTGCTGATGGCTCGCGCAAGGCTGGCCTGCGCGGAGCGGTATTCCCGAGTGCTTCTCTTTTGCAGCATTTCCTCTTTGGCCTCGTCCGCTGCCCGCTTTGCGCGGTTTTCGTCTATGTCCTCCGGGCGCTCCGCGGTATCCACCAGCACGAGCACTTCGCCGCCCTCCGCTTTTACAAGCCCTTCGGAAACGGCGGCCGTCAGCGCGGGCTGCCCCGGAATTTGGTATTGCAGCAGACCGGGGACGACTGCCGCGATTATGTTGCTGTGCCCGGCCAGAATGCCGTATTGCCCGTCTATGGTGGGGATGACGAGGGATTCGCACGGCCCTTCATAGAAGGCGCGGTCCGCCGCCAGAATGTAGACCTGAAAGGGCTTACGCATGGGGAGCCTCCATCTGCGCGGCCTTTTTCACCACATCGTCGATGGTGCCGACATTGTAAAACGCGGCCTCCGGGTACTGGTCCATGCGGCCGTCCGCGATGGCCTGAAAGCCTCGGACGGTCTCCTTCAGCGGCACATAAACGCCGGGAATGCCCGTGAACTTCTCCGCGACATGGGTCGGCTGCGCAAGGAATTTCTGGATCCTGCGGGCGCGGGTGACGGTCTGCCTGTCCTCGTCGCTCAGTTCGTCCATGCCCAGGATCGCGATGATGTCCTGCAGCTCGTGGTATTTCTGAAGGATTTCCTGCACCTTGCGGGCGGTCTCATAATGCTCCCTGCCAACGACGGACGCCTCCAAAATGCGGGAAGCGGATGCCAGCGGGTCCACGGCGGGATAGATGCCCTGCTCCGCGATTTTTCGGCTCAGCACGGTCGTTGCGTCCAGATGGGTGAACGTGGTGGCCGGCGCGGGGTCGGTCAAGTCGTCGGCGGGCACATAAACGGCCTGCACGGATGTGACCGAGCCGTTTTGGGTCGAGGTGATCCTCTCCTCCAGCGCGCCCAGCTCCTCCGCCAGCGTGGGCTGATAGCCGACGGCAGAGGGCATGCGCCCAAGCAGCGTGGAGACCTCGCTGCCCGCCTGCACGAAGCGGAAGATGTTGTCGATAAAAAGCAGAACGTCCTTGTGCTCTTCGTCCCGGAAATACTCCGCCATCGTCAGCCCGGAAAGCGCCACCCGCATACGGACGCCGGGAGACTCATTCATCTGGCCGAACACCAGCGCCGTCTTATCCGCAACGCCGCTTGAGCGCATCTCCGTCCACAGGTCGTTTCCCTCGCGGCTGCGTTCTCCCACGCCCGTAAAGACGGAACAGCCGCCGTGCTCCATGGCGACGTTGTGGATAAGCTCCTGAATGAGGACGGTCTTGCCGACGCCTGCGCCGCCGAACAAGCCGATTTTGCCGCCCTTTGAATAGGGCGCCAGCAGGTCGATGACCTTGATGCCCGTTTCCAGGATCTCCGCTGCCGGCAGCTGCTGCGCAAAGGAGGGGGCTTTGCGATGGATCTCCCAATGATTTTCCGCGTCTGGGACGGGCTGTCCCCCGTCGATGGGCTGTCCCAAGACGTTGAACATCCTGCCGAGCGTGCATCGGCCGACCGGCACGCGGATGCCGCCGCCGCTGCATCGCACTTCCATGCCGCGCACGATGTCTTCGCTTTCCGCCAGCATAATGCAGCGCACGGTATCATGCCCGATGTGCTGCGCGACCTCCATGACCCGCTCCGCGCCCTCCACCGTTACGCGCAGGGCGTCCCTGATTTTCGGAAGCTGCCCGTGCGGAAAGCGCACGTCGATGACAGGTCCCGACACGGCCGTGATGTTTCCTGTATTCATGAAGTACCTGCCTCCTTTGACCGCTTCTTTCTCTGCGCCTTTGCGCCGGCCGAAACCTCCGTGATTTCCTGCGTGATGGCTGCCTGACGGGCGCGGTCGTACTGGATCGTCAGGTCGCTCAGAAGCTCCTCGGCGTTGCGGTTGGCGGAATCCATGGCCGACATTCGGGCGCTCTGCTCACAGCAGAAGCTGTCCACCAATGCGCTGTAAATAAAGCCGGAAACATAGCTTTCCATGATGTTATCCAGCACGGCGCCCACGGACGGTATGAATTCAAACGGCGCGGCCACGGCCTTTTCATTGGAGACGGGAGCAAACTGCGCGCGGTGGAAGGGGAGCAGCCGCGTGGATACCGCCTCCGATTCCCGGCTGCTTTTCAGATCCGTATAAACCACGAAGATCTTGTCCACGACCCTACGGTCAAACAGGCTCAGCAGCAGGCTGCTGATTTCTCTCGCCCGATGGAGGGTGGGGTTCTGCGCCGTATACAGAAAGCTCTTTTCGATCGGGATGCGGCGCTGCATAAAAGCCTGCCGCCCGTATTCGCCGACGACATACAGCCTGGTGTTCGGGTGCTGCTTGAGCAGCTTCTCCGCCTCCTTGATGACGTTTTGATTGTATGCGCCCGCCAAGCCCTTATCCGCCGTGATGACAAGCACGGCATAGGGGCCGTTCAGGGCGGGGCTGCCGTCGGCGGGATAGAAGTATTTGCTTTCCACATCGCCGACCGTGCGGAAAATCCGCTTGACCTCGCCCTGCAGGGCGTTGAAATAAGGGCGGGTGTTTTCCAGCTCACTTTTGGCCTTGCGCAGCTTTGCGGACGCTATCAGATACATGGCGTTGGTGATTTTCTGCGTATCCTTGACGCTGCTGATTCGGCTTTTGATTTCCTTTGTGTTTGCCATTGACGCTCACCGCCTATACCGTCCCGCTGGCGGCATATTCTTTCAGAAAGTCATGCGCCAAATCGAGGATGTCCTGCCGCATTGCATCGGACAGCAGACATTCTGTATCGATTTTTTCACAGAGCTTCGGCGCCTTCGCTTCGACATAGGCCATCAAGCCCGCCTGAAACTTTTTGATTTCCCGAACGGGGATCGGCTGCATGACATGCTCCAGCGCCGCGACCAGCGTGATGACCTGCCGGTGCTGCCGCATGGGGTGGCATTGCTCCTGCCGAAGCAGCGCCATCAGCCCCTGCCCGTAGGCGAGCTGCTGCCTGGTGCTTTCGTCCAAGTCGCTTGCAAACTGCATGAAAACTTCCATCTCACGGTACTGCGCCAGCTCCAGCCGAAGCGCACCGGCAGCCTTTTTCATGGCCTTGGTCTGGGCGTCGCCGCCCACACGGGACACGGAAAGCCCCACGTTGACCGCCGGACGCTGGCCGGAGAAGAACAGGTCGCTCTCCAAGAAGATCTGCCCGTCGGTGATGGAGATGATGTTGGTGGGGATATAGGCGGATACATCGCCCGCCTGCGTTTCCGCGATGGGAAGCGCCGTCATGCTGCCGCCGCCTTTTGTTTCCGAAAGGCGGGCAGAGCGCTCCAGCAGGCGGGAATGGAGATAGAACACATCGCCCGGATAGGCCTCGCGGCCGGGAGAGCGCTCCAGCAAGAGGGAGAGCGCGCGGTAGGCGATGGCGTGCTTGGAAAGGTCGTCATACACGATCAGCACGTCTTTTCCCTGCTCCATAAAATATTCGCCCAGCGCACAGCCCGCATACGGCGCGATATATTGAAGCGGGGCGGACTCGCCGGCGCCGGCGCAGACAACGACGGAGTAGCGCAGCGCGTCATGCTCGCGAAGCGTCTGCGTGAGCTGAGCCACGGAGCTTGCCTTCTGTCCGATGGCCACATAAATGCAGATGACGTCTTTCCCCTTTTGGTTGAGGATGGTGTCCAGCGCAATCGCTGTCTTTCCCGTCTGCCTGTCGCCGATGATCAGTTCACGCTGCCCGCGCCCGATGGGGAACATGGAGTCGATGGCAAGAAGCCCTGTTTCCATCGGCTCATTGACGGGCCGGCGGTCAATGATGCCGGGGGCGGGCCGTTCGATCGGGCGGTAGTCCTCGGCCTCGATGGGACCCCTATCGTCAATGGGGCTGCCCAGCGCATCGATGACGCGCCCGATAAAGGCACGGCCGACCGGAATGCCGGCTGCCTTTCCCGTGCGCTTGACGGTGCTGCCCTCCGCAATGTCACGGTCGTCGCCGAACAGGATGCAGCCTATGTCCTGCTCGCGCATATCCTGCACCATGCCGCAGCTGCCGTCGGAAAAGATAAGGATTTCACCGTATTTGACGCTCGGCAGGCCGCTTACTCTGGCGATGCCGTCGCCCACGGACAGAACTTCCCCGGACTCCTCCGGCAGAATGTGCGGCGTCCAGCTGTCCAATGTCTTTTTCAGGAGCGGCAGGACATTTTTCTTTTCTTTGGATACCGCCCGCCACTCGGCCTGCAAAAGCTCAAGTCGGTCGGAAACGCTCCAGTTGTAGCAGTCGCTTCCAACGGTCAGGCGAAGGCCCATTTGAAGCGAAGCGTCCTGCCGCCATTCAAGCGCGATGTCCTCGTGATACTTTTCCTTCAGGAAGGCGGAAAACCGCTCCATGTGCGCCGCATCGGGTCGAACGGCGCTGTACAGAAACGCCGCGGAAGCTTCATTCTTCATGGCTTTGTCCATTCTGACGCTCACCTTTGGCAGCGGCAAAAAAATCATCGCAGACCTGCTCCATGGACGTATGGATCAGGCGCTCCGCCGCAGCCGCAGCCAGCTCTCCGATCTCCTCCTGCGCGGAGGCGAGTATCTTATCGTGTTCGGCCTGAGCGGTTGTTCGGGCATCGGCAATGATTTTGTCCGCCTCGGCGCGGGCTGTCTGAAGCTCGGCGCGCTTGTTTGCTTCAAGCTCCCTGTCGGCCACTTCCTTTTTCTGCCGAATCTCGTCCTCCGCCCTGTCCAGCTGCGCCTGATGCTCCTTTTCCAAGGCCGCAGCGTGCTCCGCTTTGCTTTCTGCATCTGCGTTCATCTGCGCGTAGTATGCCGTTCTCTTGTTCATGAAGTCCTTAACGGGCTTGTACAGGAGGACATAAAGACCGGCGGCTAAGACGGCAAAATTGAATACATGCAGAAGGATTTGCTGCCAGTCAATGTTCAGGGGAATTCCCATGCTCAGCGGCCTCCTTACAGCACAAAAACAATCAGGATCGCGACAATCAGCGCATAAATGACGGTGGTTTCCACGAACACCAGCCCCAGCATCAGGCCGGTGCGGATTTTATCCGCGGCCTCCGGCTGGCGGGAAATGCTCTCGGCGGATTTTGAAATCGCAAGCCCCATGCTGATTGCGCCCGCGGCGGCAGCCAGACCGATGGTCAGGGCGGCGGCCCATGCCTTGTCGCCGGTCGACTTTGCTTCGGCGGCTGTCTCGGCGGAAACGCCCCACTCATGCGTGTCGGCGGTCTCCGCCGCGCAGACGGGGATCATCAGAGCGGTCAGCATCAGCACCAGCATCAGGACAGCGGAGAATCGTTTCAGCATCGTTTTCATTTTAAATACCCTCTTTCTTCATTTTATGATTTTTTTTCCGGCTCGGATGCTTCGCCGTAGAACAGCGCCGTCAGCATCGTCAGCACATAGGTCTGTATCAGCGCGTGGAGCAGGGTGAACATGATGCCGACCGCGACGGGCAGCACAAAGCTCAGGCAGACGTTGTAATACACCAGCTCCGTTACCAGCAGGCCGCTCAGCAACGCGCCGAACAGCCGAAAGCTCATGGAAATGGGCAGGGAAAAGTCCTTCAGCGTTTTTCCGACGCCCCTGAGCCCGTTTCCGACAATGCCGCCGGACAGGATGACCAGATAGGAAAGACACCCCAAGGCGATGGCCGCGTTGATGTCCGACAAGGGGGCGGGGAGCGCAACGGACAGCCCCGCAGTGGTCACGCCCTGAAAGCCGAACAGCTCAAACAGGGTGCTGATAAAGACATAGCTGCCGGCGCCGAAGAGATAAGCGCCCAAAAAGCCGCTGCGGTGCGGGCTGTTGGCTTGGGCGAGACCGTCAAACCATCCCACCCATTGCTCCAAAAGAAGCTGAAAGCGGCCGGGGACGTACCGGAACCTCGGAATCACAAACACCCGGATGCACGCTGCCGCAAGCAGCAAAACCACCGTGAGGGCGATGGCCGAAATCAGCGCGGGATTCACATCCTTCAACCCCAGCAGGCTGATTTGCCCGCTTTCGTGCAAAACGGCGTCCCGCATCACTTCCTTGATTGTTTCGCGCTTGACCTGCGGGTACTTTGTCAGACTGCAAACGCACCCCGCAAGGAGCAGCACGATGATGCAGACCCACGGAAGAAGCCGAACACCTGAACCTCTCTCCCGTTTAATTCGGCATGCTTTCATCCCGCGATGCCTTCTTTCGGAAGCGCTCTCCCGTTTTCCTGCCCCCCGTCTCCGCCCGTGCGGCGGAAAAGCAGCCGAAACAGTGTTCTGGCGGCGGGACCTGCCAAAAACAGCTGCACGGGCAGCGCCATGATGAAGTTGCGGCAATAGGCGGTCAGGTAATTCGGAAGGAACTGTTCGGTGAAGCCGCTTGCGTGCCAGACGCCGAGGATGCTGGCCAGCGCCACCTGGGAAACGACCGTGAATGTCTGGATGGCCAGAATGATGACGATGGGACGGTCGCCCGGCTTTACCACGCGGAACGCAAAATGCTTGGCAATACGGCCGGAAATGAAATAGGCGCACAAAAAGATGATGACAAATTCGGGCCACATGCTTTTGAGGGCAATCAGGAACGTTTCGTTCACAAAGGCACCGCCCGCCAGCACCGTGTTGTAGAGCGTCATGATATAGACCATGAGCCATGCGGTCACGGCGGTAAAGATAACGGATTCGAATTTTGTTTGGGGCATACAGTTCCTCCTGCTTTTGCATATTGGCTTTGCCCGCCCGTTCTTTCCCGACGGCAAAAAAACAGAGGTCGCTCTGCCGTCTGACAGGAGCGAAGCGGCATTAATTTTTCGCAAAGACGGGGAATAAACGCAGCGGCGCCCGGCAGGCATAAACCTGCCGGGCACCTGATGATTATACCCGAAAGCCTTCGGCGATTTCAAGCGAATTTTGGGTCGCCACAGCATTTTTGTCAACCTTGCCGCAAAGATGCGGCTGTCTTTTGTCGGCGAAAAATGCCTATAAAGCGCCGAGGATAATCAAAACCACCGGCATGGCCGGCGGTCTTGATGATTCTATTGTGTGCCTGATGCTTCGGCGCAGGCCGCAGCGTACATCCGCTTTGACCAGACCTAAGCATCAGTCTGCTTCAAGGTGTGGCGCTGCTTAGTACATGCCGCCCATGCCGGGGTTGCCGCCGGCGGGAGCAGCGGGTTCGGGCGCGGGAATGTCGGTCACGAGGCTCTCGGTGGTCAGCACCATCGCGGCGACGGACGCGGCGTTCTGCAGCGCGGAGCGGGTGACCTTGGTCGGGTCGATGATGCCGCGCTCGATCATATCCACATATTCGCCCTTGAGGGCATCGTAGCCATAGCCCTGCTTGCGGCTGCGGCGGATGTTTTCGATGATGACGGCGCCGTCAATGCCCGCATTCAGCGCGATCTGGCGCAGCGGCTCTTCCATGGCGCGCAGGACGATGGACACGCCGGTCTTGGCGTCGCCCGCGTACTTGTTCAGCTGCTGCTGCACCTTGGTCATGACGTTCAGAAGCGCCACGCCGCCGCCGGGGACGATGCCCTCTTCGACAGCCGCACGGGTCGCCGCCAGAGCGTCCTCGATGCGCAGCTTGCGCTCCTTCATTTCGACCTCGGTCGCCGCGCCGACCTGGATGACGGCTACGCCGCCGGCCAGCTTCGCCAGACGCTCCTGCAGCTTCTCACGGTCGTAATCGCTCTTGGTTTCGGCGATCTGAGCGCGAATCTGCTGCACACGCGCCTCGATGTCGGCCTTCTTGCCGGCACCCTCGACGATGGTGGTGTTTTCCTTGTCCACCTTGACCTGGCGGGCAGTGCCCAGCATGTCGATGGTGGCGTCCTTCAGCTCGATGCCGACTTCGGAGCTGATGACCGTGCCGCCGGTCAGGATGGCGATATCCTGCAGCATTTCCTTGCGGCGGTCGCCGAAGCCCGGCGCCTTGACGGCAACGCAGGTGAACGTGCCGCGCAGCTTGTTCAGCACCAGCGTGGCCAGCGCTTCGCCCTCAACGTCCTCGGCGATGATGAGCAGCTTCTTGCCGCTCTGCACGACCTGCTCCAGCACCGGCAGGACTTCCTGAATGTTGGAGATCTTCTTATCGGTGATCAGAATCATCGGGTTGTCCAGCTCGGCAACCATCTTATCGGAGTCGGTGACCATGTAGGCGGAGGCATAGCCGCGGTCAAACTGCATGCCCTCGACGGTGGTCAGCTCGGTCTTCATGGTCTTGGATTCCTCGACCGTGATAACGCCGTCCTTGCCGACCTTTTCCATCGCATCGGAAACGAGCTGGCCGATGGTGTCGTCGCCCGCGGAAATGGAGGCGACCTGCGCGATTGCCTGCTTGCCGTTGATGGGGCGGGAGATTTCCTTCAGACCCTCGACGGCCGCATCCGTAGCGACCTCGATGCCGCGCTTTAAGACCATGGGATTTGCACCGGCGGCCAGATTGCGCAGACCTTCGCGGACGATGGCCTGAGCCAGCAGCGTGGCGGTGGTGGTGCCGTCGCCGGCGACGTCGTTCGTCTTGGTGGAGACTTCCTTGATGAGCTGGGCGCCCATGTTTTCAAAGGGGTCTTCCAAATCGATTTCCTTGGCGATGGTCACGCCGTCATTGGTGATGAGGGGAGCGCCGTACTTCTTGTCCAGCACGACATTGCGACCCTTGG
>CAVFWQ010000011.1:0-28194 GCA_963626285.1 bacterium
TCTACAACAGGAGGTCTCTTTTTTCTACTGTCCGTTAAACGGGGAACGGTCCAGTATGTTCGGCAGGCCGGAGCGCTTTTTATATCATATAATCATTACAGAATGTACTTTTTCATATCCAGCGCCTTGGTGTCCTTGAGGTGGTCGCGGACATACTGCGCGGTGATGGACAGGTACACATCCGGCATATCGCCGCCGCCCGCATTGAAGGACACGTCCTCCAGCAGCTCCTCAAACACGGCGTGGAGGCGGCGTGCGCCGAGATCCTCGCCGACCTCGTTCTGAAGCAGCGCAATGTGCGCCACCTCATGCAGCGCATCCTCCTCAAAAGTCAGATGCACACGGTCGACCTCCAGCAGCGCGGCGTACTGGCGGGTGAGCGCGTTGTCCGTCTTGGTCAGGATATTGACAAAGTCCTCCTCGGAAAGGGATTTAAGAATCACATGGACGGGGAAGCGGCCCTGCAATTCGGGAATCAAGTCCGTGACCTTCGCCACATGGAAAGCGCCTGCGGCGATAAAGAGCATGTAATCCGTGCGCACGGGGCCGTACTTGGTGTTGACCGTGCTGCCCTCCACGATGGGCAGAATATCGCGCTGAACACCCTCGCGGGACACATCGGGACCGCTCCCGCCGCCGCCGCGTCCGGCAATCTTGTCAATCTCGTCCAAAAAGACGATGCCGCTCTGCTCCGTGCGGCGCACGGCCTCCTCCTTGACGGCATCCTCATCAATCAGCTTATCGGACTCCTCGGCAATGAGGATCTCCCGCGCCTCGCGCACCTTCACACGGCGCATTTTGGTCTTCTTCGGCATCATGCCGCCCATCATGTCGCCCAAGGAAATGGACGCGCCGCCCACCTCCAGCTGCGGCATATTTTCCTCGACCTCGATTTCCAGCTCCTGCTCCTCCAGTTCGCCGCGCCGAAGCTGCTCCCGCAGGGAATCCTTGCGCAGAGCCAGCTTTTCTTTTTCCTCGGTGCTCTGCTGCGGCTCCTCCTGCTTGCGGCCAAGCAGGAAATCCAGCGGGTTCTGCTGCTTCTTGGCTGTCCCCGTCAAAAGCGTCAGCAGCCTGTCCTCGGCAATGACCTGCGCACGGGTCTTCACCCGCGCCGCGTATTCGTCATGCACCATGCGCACGGCGTTTTCGGTCAAATCGCGGATGATGGATTCGACATCTCGGCCGACATAGCCGACCTCGGTGAATTTGGTCGCCTCCACCTTGATAAACGGCGCGCTGACCAGCTTGGCCAGACGGCGGGCGATTTCCGTCTTGCCCACGCCCGTCGGCCCTATCATCAGGATGTTCTTGGGGGTGATTTCATTGCGAAGCTCTTCGGGAAGCTGCGCCCGGCGGTAGCGGTTGCGCAGCGCAATGGCCACGGCGCGTTTGGCGTCGCTCTGGCCGATGATATAGCGGTCAAGCTCGCGCACGACCTCATGCGGTGATAACTCTTTCATACAATGTCTCCTTACACATCCTCAACGATGATATGCTCGTTGGTGAACACGCAGATGGACGCGGCTATCTCCAGCGCTTTTTGGGCGATTTCGTGCGCGGAAAGCTCCGTGTTCTGCACAAGGGCACGGGCGGCTGCCAAGGCATAGTTGCCGCCGGAGCCGATGGCCGCCACGCCGTCGTCCGGGTCAATGACCTCGCCCGTGCCGGACAAAATCAGCATGCCCGTCTTATCCGCCACAATCATCATGGCCTCCAGCTGGCGCATGCCCTTGTCGCTGCGCCAGTCCTGCGCCAGCATGACGGCGGCGCGCTCCAGGTTGCCGCCGCACTGCGTCAGCTTCTCCTCAAAGCGGTCGCAGAGGGTGAAGGCGTCCGCCACCGTGCCGGCAAAGCCCGTGACCACCTGCCCGTTGAAGATGCGGCGCACCTTGTGCGCGGTCGTTTTAAAAATGGTGTTCTGTCCCATCGTGACCTGTCCGTCCCCGGCGATGGCGATCTGCCCGCCCCGATTGACGGCACAAATGGTCGTTCCCATGAGGTTGCCCATAACTTGCATAAGTCCTTTCTTTTGAATAGAGATGGGCGCTTCCGCCCTTTGCCTTGCGCTTTGTTTCTTCAAATGTTCTTTTCCGCTTTGATTTGCTCGATCGTCTCCAGCGCTCTTCGGGCGATGCCGAGATAGCGCTCCTGCTTATTGCGGACGCGCCGGTCGAGCGGCTCAATGATGCCGAAGGTGACATTCATGGGCTGGAAGGAGCGGTTTGGGCGCGATACATACGCGCCGAGCGCACCGATGGCCGTTCTGTCCGGAAAGCTGACGGGCGAAAGCCCCTCGTGCAGCCGCGCCGCGTTCAGTCCGCAGACCAGCCCGCCGGACGCGCTCTCCACATAGCCCTCCACGCCCGTCATCTGCCCCGCAAAGAACAAAGTCTCGCGGCTCAGGCACTGGTAGCGGTCGTTCAGGAAGCCCGGCGAATGCAGGAAGGTGTTGCGGTGCATCACGCCGTAGCGGGCAAATTCCGCATTCTCCAAGCCCGGAATCAGGCCGAAGACGCGCTTTTGCTCGGGAAATTTGAGCCGCGTCTGGAAGCCGACCAGATTATAGAGCGAATCCGCCGCATCGTCCTGCCGAAGCTGCAGGACGGCAAAGGGCATTTTGCCCGTATGCGGGTCAACCAGTCCGACCGGCTTCATCGGCCCGAAGGCCGGCACCATGCGGCCGCGTCTGGCCATCGTTTCAATGGGCATGCAGCCCTCAAACACCCGCGTTTCCTCAAAGCCGTGAACGGGCGCCGTCTCCGCGGCGATGAGCGCATCGACAAAGCGGTTGTATTCCTCCGCGTTCATCGGGCAGTTCAGGTAATCGTCGCCCCGCCCGTAGCGGGAGGCGCGGAACACCTTGTCCATGTTGAGCGAATCGCGGGTGACGATGGGCGCGGCGGCATCATAAAAGCTGAGGGTCGAAACTTCGGGAATGGCCTTGATGCTTTCCGCCAGCGCGTCGCTCGTCAGCGGGCCGGAGGCCACGATGACCAGCCCTTCCTTGGGGATGTCCGTTGCCTCGCCGCTTACCACGGTGCAGAGCGGATGCTCCATGAGGGTCTTCGTAATCGCGCCGGAAAAGCGCTCCCTGTCCACGGCCAGCGCGCCGCCCGCAGGGACACGCGCCGCATCCGCCGCCCGCATGATGAGCGAATCCAGCGCCCGCATTTCCCCCTTCAGAAGGCCGACCGCGTTTTCCAGTCTGTCCGACCTGAGGGAATTGGAGCAGACCAGCTCCGCAAACAGCGGGCTTTTGTGCGCCGGGCTCATTTTATGCGGCTTCATTTCCATGAGCGTGACGGGCACGCCGCGCTTTACGCATTGCCATGCTGCCTCGCAGCCGGCCAGCCCCGCGCCGATGACGGTGACGCTCATTCGCCCTGCTCCTCCTCATTGTCACAGACCTTCACCTTGTGCCGGCAGGCTTCATTGGCGCAGATATGCCATTCCTCGCCCTTTTTGGTATGCTTGACGGTCATGTAGCTGCCGCACTTCTCGCACTTTTCCCTGGCGGGCATATCCCACGATACGAAATCGCATTCCGGATAATGCTCACAGCCGTAAAACCTGCGGTTCTTGCGGGAGTTCTTTTCCAGCAGCCGTCCGCCGCACTTGGGGCAGGCGGCGTCAATGTAATGCAGCACGGGTTTGGTGTTGTGGCATTCAGGGAAGTTCGGGCAGGCCAGAAAGCGGCCGAAGCGTCCCATTTTGTAAACCATCATCGCCCCGCACTTATCGCACTGCACATCGCTGACCTCGTCCTTCAGCTCCACCTTTTCAATGTCCGCCTCGGCCTTGTCCAGCATTTCCTGAAAGGGCGGGTAGAAGCGGCGCAGCACCTCGCGCCAGTCCGTATCCTTCTCCTCGACCTCGTCCAGCTCGTTCTCCATTTCCGCGGTAAATTCCGTATCCACGATGGGCGCAAAGTATTCGACCATCATGTGGTTTATCATCTGTCCCAGCTCCGTGGGATAGAGGCGCTTGCTCTCGCGCATGACATAGCCGCGGGCGATGATGGTGGTGATGGTCGGCGCATAGGTGGACGGGCGGCCGATGCCCTTTTCCTCCAGCGTCTTCACCAGCGAAGCCTCCGTAAAGCGGGCGGGCGGCTGGGTGAAATGCTGCTCGCTCTCGACCCCCTCCAGCAGAACGGGGTCGCCCTCTTTGAAAGCGGGCAGGGTGGTCTCGGCAGCCTCCTGCGTCTCGTCCTGCCCCTCCTCATACAGGGAGGTAAAGCCCGCAAAGCGCTTCTTTTCACCGTTGAAGCGGAGCAGCACGCCGCCGTCGGTCACATCCATCTGCATGGTGTCGTACAGGGCGGGCTTCATCTGGCTGGCGACAAAGCGCGACCAAATCAGCCGGTAAAGCTGGAACTGCTCTCTGGTCAGGGAGGCCTTGATGCTGTCCGGCGTGCGGGCAACAGAGGTCGGGCGAATGGCCTCGTGCGCGTCCTGCGCGTTCTTGCGCCCTTTATAGACGTTCGGCGTTTCGGGCAGATACTCCGCGCCGTACTGTTCGGGAATAAAGGCGCGGACGGCATTCAGGGCTTCATCGCTCACGCGGACGGAGTCTGTGCGGATATAGGTGACAAGACCCTGCGTCCCCTCGCCCTCCAAGTCAATGCCCTCATAAAGCTGCTGAACGACCTGCATGGTGCGCATGGTGGTGAAATTCAGCTTGCGCCCCGCCTCCTGCTGCAAAGAGGAGGTGGTAAAGGGCGGAGCGGGGGTCTTTTTCTTTTCGCCCATTTTGATTTGAGAAACGGCAAAGTGCGCGTTCTCCACGCGGCGGACGGCCGCCTTCGCTTCATCCTCGTTGGAAAGCTCCGCCTTCCTGCCGTCCAGCTGGGAAAGCTTCAGGCGGAAGGTGGTCTTGCGGCCTCGGGCGGCGGGCATCACGGCAGAGGCCGTCACCGTCCAAAATTCTTCGGGAATAAACTCCTCGATTTCCTGCTCCCTGTCCACGACGAGCCTTGTCGCCACGGACTGCACACGGCCGGCGCTCAGACCCTTTTTGACCTTCGCCCACAGGAGGGGGCTGATTTTATAGCCCACGAGCCTGTCCAGCGCACGGCGCGCCTGCTGCGCGTCCACCCTTCCCATGTCGATTTTACGCGGATTGTTCAGCGCCTGCCTGACCGCCTTCTGGGTGATTTCATGGAACTCGATGCGGCAGGCGGAGTCCAGATCCATGTCCAGCGTCTGCGCCAAGTGCCACGAAATCGCTTCCCCCTCGCGGTCAGGGTCTGTCGCCAGCAGAATTTTGGAAGCAGCCTTTGCCTCTTTGCGTATCTTCGCCAAAATCTTGCCGCGCCCGTGAATGGTGATGTACTTCATTTCAAAGTCATTGTCCACATCCACGCCGAGCTGGGATTTGGGCAGGTCGCGCACATGGCCCTGCGATGCCTCCACCTTGTAGCCGCGCCCTAAAAATTTCGCAATGGTCCTCGCCTTGGCGGGCGATTCGACGATGACCAGTTTGGTTTTCTGAGCCATTTTAAAAGCTCCTCCTCTTATGGATGCGAGCAGAGCGCATAAGCGCGTCCCGCCCGCTTTTCGATTTTTCCCTCCAGCTCCAGCATGGAAAGCGCGGAGGACAGGTCGGCCGGAGTCATGCCGGTTTCCGCCGAAAGCTCCTCAAAAGTCTTTTCCTCGCGCCGAAGCGCTCTGAGGACGGGGTCGTCCGCGGCTTCGGCTGCATCGGCGGCAGGCGCCGCCTGTCCTTTTGACGGCAACTTCAGCTCGTCCAAAATATCCTTGGCCTCGGTCGCCATCAACGCGCCCTGCTTTAAGAGCAGCAGCGGCAGCTCGCTGCCCGGCGCATCCACATTGCCCGGCAGGGCGAACACCGGAATGCCCTGATCGAGGGCATGGTTGACGGTGCTGTTCGTGCCGCTCTTCAAGGGCGCCTCCACCAGCAGGAGCGCGTCCGACAGCCCGCTGATGATGCGGTTTCTGTGCGGAAAATGGAACGGAAGCGGCGCGGTATCCGGCGCGTATTCGGTAACGAGCGCGCCGCCTGAGCGGACGATGTTCTCCGCCAGCGTCGCGTTTTCGGGAGGGTAGGTCGTTGCAAGGCCGCAGCCCAGGACCGCCACGGTCCTGCCGCCGCCCGCCAAAGCGCCCTGATGCGCCGCCGTATCAATGCCCCGCGCCAGCCCGCTCACCACCGTCACGCCCGACAGCGCCAAGTCCTTGGCGATGGAAAACGCCTGAGAGCGCCCGTAGCGCGTATCATGCCGGGAGCCTACGATGGCAACGGCAGGCTCCGTCGGCAGTTCGCCCCGATAGTAGATCAGCTCCGGCGCATCGTCCAAGGGCAGGAGCCTGAACGGATAATCCGCCTCGCCCCGTGCCGTGACGCGTGCATTTAAGCGGGAAAGCTGCCGCGCAATGCCGAGCAGCCCGTTCTCCCTGGCGCTTTGCAGCACCGCATACGCCTTGCCGCCCACGAGCGGACGGGCGGCGAAGGAAAAGCCGGCATACGCCTTCTGCACGCTGCCGTAATAGGCAATCAGCGCCGTGCGCCCCTTCGGGGTCAGCATATCCGCCGAGGACAGCCACATGAGCGCCAGCGTTTCCAGGGAATAATCCATCGTCAGCGCCCCCAATACTTGTTATCCAGCGTGCGGTACTGCACCGCCTCTAAAATGTGTGCGGGACGGATGTCCCGTTCGCCCGCCAGATCCGCTATCGTCCGTGCCACCTTGATGACGCGGGTATAGCCGCGCATGGACAGGGCGAAGCGCTCCACGGCGCGTGTCAGGATGTCCCGGCTGTCCTTCGGGAGCGGGATGCGCTCCTTGACCGCCGCGCCCTCCGCCTGAGCGTTGCAGGCGATATCCGTCCCCGCAAAGCGCTCATGCTGCAATCGCCGCGCCGCCTGAACGCGCTGCCGGACGGCCGCGGAGCTTTCGCTGTCGCCCGCCCGATTGATTTCATCCGCGCCCACCGCGTCCATTTCGACCTGAAGGTCTATCCTGTCCAAAAGCGGACCGGAAATGCGCTCCAGATATTTCTTGATTTCGTGCTGGTTGCACCGGCAGGCTCTGACCCTGCTGCCCAGATACCCGCAGGGGCAGGGGTTCATGGACGCGACCAGCATGCATTGCGCCTGATAGCGCGTCCGCGCCTTGACTCGGGCGATGGTCACGAACCCATCCTCCAGCGGCTGACGGAGCGCCTCCAATGCGTTGCGCTGATACTCCGGCAGTTCATCTAAGAATAATACGCCGCCGTGCGCCAAAGAGACCTCGCCCGGACGCGCATCCGTGCCGCCGCCCACCAGCGCGGGCAGGGAGGCGGAATGGTGCGGTGTTCTGAAAGGGCGCTCAGTGACAAGCCCCTGACCGGCGCTCATCAGTCCCGCCACGGAATGAATGCGCGTGACCTCAAACGCCTCCTGCACCGTCATTTCGGGCAGTATGCCCGGCAGACACCTCGCCAGCATGGTTTTGCCGCTGCCGGGCGCGCCGACCATGAGCAGGTTATGCCCGCCTGCCGCGGCGATTTCCAGAGCGCGACGAGCACCCTGCTGCCCCTTCACATCCTTCAGGTCATAGGCGCACGGGCCGTGAATGGTCTTTAATTCCTCAAAGCCGGTGATTTCCTGACACAGAAGCGGCTCCGTGCCGTTTAAGTGGCGGACGGCCTGAAGCAGCGTCCGCGCCGCGTAAATGCGCATTCCCTCCACGCAGGAGACCTCGGCGGCATTGCCGCTTGGCAGAAGGACGCTTTGAATGCCCTGCTCCCGCGCCGCCAGCACCATCGGCAGCGCCCCGCGCACGGGCGATAACGTGCCGTCCAAGGAAAGCTCGCCGAAGATGAGCGTATCAAAAAGCCCGTCATCCGGCATCTGTCCCGTGGCCGCCAGCATGGACAGGGCGATGGGCAGGTCAAACGCCGCACCCTCTTTTTTGATGTCCGCAGGAGCCAGGTTGATGGTCACGCGCCCCGTCGGACACAAAAAGCCGCTGTTTTTCATGGCGGAGAACACGCGGTCTCGGCTTTCGCGCACGGCGGCGTCCGGAAGGCCGACCAGAGAAAACGCGAACGCGCCGCCGCTGACATCTGTCTCCACCTGCACGCGAACGCCCTCCACGCCGCTTAACGCGCAGCACATGGCTTTGGACAGCATGATGAGCCTCCTCTCTTTTCTGTTCTCTCTTTTCTCCGCAAAAAGCCGCTTGACTGATTAATAGTACAGATTGCCGAACCAGTTCATGAAGTCGAGCCAGCGCGTGTCGGTCAGCATGCCGCTGGCATAGGGGTAGAAGCCGATGAAGAGCAGCGCCGTCAGCCCGATATAGACGGAAAGCCCGATGAGCAGCAGCCTGTCCGCCTGCCGCTCATGGGCAGGGAAGCGGGCGCAGAGGTATTCCTGAAGCCGTTCAAACACATAGGCCGTGCAGAGGATGATGAACGGGACGGAGGGAAAGTAGTGGTAGATGTAGGTGCCGCGCGGCACGAGCATCCACGGCAGGAACTGCGCCAAGAAGCAGACGGACAGAAGGGCGGGGCGCACGTCTCTTTCCCCCTTGGGCGCAAGCACGAAGCATTTTTCGTCATATCCGCCGCGCAGGGCAGGGTACGCCTGATGCCGCGCAAAGGCATACAGGACAAGAAGCAGGCACGCAAAGCCCGTCCACCACACGGCAGGGTTGCCGAAGGCCAGAATGGTGCAGGCACAGCCCGCCGGCTCATAGGCGTCCGCCGCATAATACATGGGACGGATGGAGAAGGGCCATTCGTACCACGGCGAATAATAGGGATGGTCCATGCCGAGCCCCGGCGTGGAGTGGTAGCCCAGCATCCCGCCGACCTCGCCCGTTTCAAAGTATGTGCCGACGGCGGCCCGAATGACGCGCTTGACGGTCACGCCGCCCTCATAGGCAAAATACGGAATGTAGGACAGGTAATAGATGATGAGCGGGACGGCGACAAAGAAGATAAGGCAGCTTGAAACGGTGAGAAGCAGCCTTTTGATCCCCTGCTCCGCCGCGGTTTTCGCCCGCTCGTCTCGCTCCTTTTCGGGGATTTTCCCTGCCTCCCTGACTGCCCGCGCACGGCGGTATACGCCGAAGAAAAACAGGATGGCCAGCCCCACGCCCGCATAGCAGCCCGTCCACTTGCTGGCGACGGAAAGCCCCATGAACAGGCCGGACAGCGCCAGCGGGATGAGCGTTTTCCAAAGCGGCTTGCCGAAGAAATCCTCAAAGAACCAGCGGAGCATGAAGTAAACGTCCCAAATGATGAACAGCACCACGAAGCTGTCGATGGTCGCCAGCCTCGTCTGCGTAAAGTGCATGCAGTCAAGCGCCAGCAGCGACACGGAAAGCACTGCGTAGCGCCGCTTTTTGAACAGCAGCCGCCCCATCAGGTACATCCCCGGCAGCATCAGCACGCCGCACAGCGTCCCCGCAAAGCGCCAGCCGAATGGGGTCATGCCGAACACGGCGATGCACCAGCTCATGATGACCTTGCCCAGCGGCGGGTGCGAGGTCTCGTAGGTGCGCAGCCCGTGCAGATGCTCATACGCCGTCCGCGCATGGTAAATTTCGTCAAAGTACATGCTGTTGTACCAGCCGGGCTCTCCGTCCAAGGTGTCCTGCTCGTCATACAGGGCGGAGACATCTTTTCCGAAGCTGTCCGAAACGCCCTCTATGGGCAGGACTTGGCCGTCCGCGTCGCGGAACAGCACCTCGAACAGCGTCAGCCCGATGCGGTCGGCGGTCAGACGCACATAGCGCCCCTTCAGCCTGCGGGAATCGCCGGAGGCATAGGACTTCACATACTTCCATTGGAACAGAGAGCCTATCTTCATTTCGGCTGTGTATTCGCTCCAATGCTCGCCGTCCTCGGAGACCTCCACGGTAAAGTCGCTGTCATAGGAGTGTATGCCTCCGTAGTAAAGCATTCGGAAGTCTTCGAGGTTCTCGCCCAAATCAAAGACCACCTGCTCGTCCGGCTCCTCAAAGACATAGAAGGTCTGCGGCGCTTTGGTGCTGCCCAGATGGAAGAAGGCGACGGCGGCATACAGAAGCGTCACCGCGCCCAAAATCAGCCAGTCCTTTTTGTCCGTCCGATGGCTTTTCAGCCACTCCGCCTGTTCATTGGAGAGCGCGGAGGGCTTGTGCAGCCGGCTTTCCTTTCCCTGCTCGAACGTCGCCTTCGCGGGCAGCGGTCTTCCGTCGCTCAGGGCGATATAGATTCCCGCCATGCAGGACAGGACGTTCAGCGCGGCGGACAGGTATTCAAGCCCCGCCATATCGCTTTCAATTCCGTACAGCGGCGCGGAAAGATGGCCGGAAGCCCCGCCGATGCGGATGTTTCTGTCCAGCACGCAGCCGACATTAAGGAAAGCCGAAAGGGAGACCAGCACGGCCAGATGCAGAACCCGCACATCCTTTTCCAGCGCATAGGACAAAAGCAGCAGGATGACGGCAGGGAAAAGATAGCGCTCGTGCATCATCGTGCCGGTGTTAAAGAGCATCAGCAGCAGCAGCGCGCCTAAAAAGGGCAGGCGCTTCATTCCGCCCTGAAGCGCATACGCCGCGCAGCAAAAGAGGACGCACAGAACGATAAGCACGGCGGAAAGAACGGTATAGGAAGGCGTAAAGACAGCCCCGCACACGGCGGTCAGCGCGCCGGCCGCCATCAGCCCGACGGACAGAAGACGGCGTTCTCTGCCGCCGCCCGCACGCAGGTAGGCAAGCGCGGCGGGCAGGGTCAGCATTGCGCCGAGCGCGCAGGACAAAAGCCGCGGCACGGCGCTTGCGGCGGATGCCCAGTTTTCGCCGAACAAAAAGTACAGGTTGCAGGCATTGACCGCGGCATAGGCATAGGACTGCATGGTGCTTGCATACAATTCAAACAGCCACTTGACCCCGCCCTTTCCGATACAGAAGGGGAGGGTGACGGCGGTGCAGAGCGCAGCCGTCAGCAAAAGCCCGTACAGCACATCCCGAAGGAGCTTTTTCTGATTTTCCCTTTCCCTGAAAACGCTAAATAAGAGGGCGAACAGCCCCAGCGGGCCGAACATCAGCGCCTGCGGCTTCATCAGTACGGAAAGCATATAAGACGGCAAAGCGTAACGCCATTTCCCGTCCAGGGCAAACAGCACCGTCAGCAGCAGGAACAGCGTCATCACGCCGTCCGACTGTCCCCAGCCTGCGCCCGCCAGCAGCATCAGCGGGTTCAGGAGGTACAGCGCGCCCAACGCGAGCGGCAGCAGTCCCTGCTTTTCGCGCCGCGCTCTGCGCATCAGGAGATACGCGCCGAGAAGGTCAGCCAAAATGGACGGGCATTTGACCAGAAACTCCGTCGCACCCGTTTGAAACAGCCTGCCCAGCGCCCCGCACACCCACAGCACCAGCAGGTATCCGGGCGGATAATCGCAGAAATAGTTGTCCGCATAGAAGCCGGCCGGTCCTTTCTCCGCCATGCGGTTGGCCCACGCGGTGAAGCAGCCGATATCCACATCATAGCCGCTGACGTTGAGCGCCGTCAGTACCCGCACAAGCAGCGCCAGCATAAACAGCAGCGCGGCAATCAGCCCATATCGTTTGCTGCTTACAACGACCCCGCGGCGGGACAAAGCAAGCATAACGCCGCACAGCGCAAGGAAGAAAAGAGCACAGAGCAGCAGCCGCGCCGTGCCCGTGCCTTCGGCGCCGTCCTCCTCATCATCGTCATAAACAGCGGATGAGGTCTTGAATAAATCGCTTGCGCGGTAGCCGTCCGGCACCTCGGAGACCTCGGTCAGGCTCACATCGTCAAACCAGGCCTCGCCCGCCGCCTCGCCGGAATAGCCGCCCAAGCGCACGAACACGGTCATCTCGCGCTGCTTCGGCCCCGTGCGACCGTAGAGCGTGACCTCCTCCCAGCTGTCGGAGGTATCATAGACGCAGTCGGAGAACACATAGATGCCCTCAACGGACAGATTCGCGCCCATGCCGCCCTCGCAGCTCGCCTTGATGTACCCGTGCAGCAGGTACAGGCTGTCGGGCTTGACGGAGACCGTCTGCGCAAAGCGGGCGTCATTTTCCTCGACATTTTTGATGTAGGCGGAATGGCCGTCCGCATCCATGTCATCGCCGACGCCGAATTTTGTCACACCCTGCGCGTCCGAATACGCATCGGTATACCAGCCTGTCGGCAGGCCGTCCGCGTCCAGTTCGTCAAAGCTGCTGTTTTGCAGCAGATTTTCTCCCGTGACGTTTTCCTGCGTTTTCGGCAGGAAAATCAGGCACAAAACGACCGCCGCCACCGCCAAGGCGATGATGATATACCGGCGTTTTTTCATAAAATTCATACACGCTCCTAAAATGCGTTTTTCATGAGCCGCAGCCCCGCATCGCTTTCCTCCAGCACATCATAGCGGACGGCGTCTGCGGGATGCTCCTTCAGGTAGGCGCGGGCGGCGCTCTTTATCCGCATCCGCTTGCGCTTGTCCACGCGCATCGCGCCCTCGCCCAAGTGCGGCGCGCTCTTGACCTCCACGAACACGAGCGTCTCCCCGTCCCGCATGATGAGGTCTATCTCCCCGTCCGCGGCGCGGTAGCGGCTGCGCTCCACGGTCATCCCCACCCCGCGCAGATACGCGGCGGCGCGGCGCTCGGCCATCAGCCCCCTGAGCCCCGAAAAAAGCCCGCCCTGTTTGCCCATATCCGTCATACGTCCACGAAATGCCCGATAAACGAGCGTCTGTGCGCCGGACACGCGCCAAGCGTTTTCAGCGTCCTGATATGCTCCGCCGTGCCGTAGCCCTTGTGTTTTGCAAAACCGTAGTCCGGATACAGCCTGTCCAGCTCCTCCATCTGACAGTCTCTCGTCACCTTGGCGACGATGCTCGCGGCGGCAATGGAATAGCACAGCGCATCGCCGTGGACAATGCCGCGCTCCTCACCCTTCAGCCCAAGCCCGCTGAGCGCGTCAATCAAAAACAGCTCGGCGGGAACATGCTCTGCGGCGCGGCGCATGGCGTTCTTCGTGGCGTTCAGGATGTTGATTGCATCGATTTCTTCGGGGTCTGCCTGCCCGATGCCGACATACAGCGCCGTGCGCATGATTTCATCAAATACCTTTTCCCGCCGGGAGGCGGAGAGCTTTTTGCTGTCGTCCACCCATTCAAGCAGCGGGGACGGCGGCATCATGACGCAGGCCGCAACCACATTGCCGCACAAAGGCCCGCGCCCCGCCTCGTCCATGCCCGCAAAGGCAATGCCCTGCGCCCAGAGCGGCGCATCAGTCTGCGTGAGCTGCGCCAGCCGCTCCTGTCTGTTCGTCCTCATGGGGTCTTGCCTCCGCCTCTGTTTGTCGTTTGAAGGGCTGCGGCGCGCTTTCCAGCGTCACGCGCCCTAACTTTCCCGCACGAAATTCATCCAGCACAACGGAGCAGGCGCGTTCCTCGTCCGGCACGCCGCCGCGCATCAGAAAGCCGCGCCCCGTGCAGACCGCGTGCAGAAGCGGCTCGCCGCGCAAGGAGGCGTCTTGAATCTTGAACCGCGCCTGCGTGTTTTCGGCGTTCACGTCCATCATATCGTCTAAAAGCGACATCGCCAGCATTTTAGTATCCTGAATTTCATCGCGAATGGCGGCGATATAGGACAGACGAAGCGCGGCCTTTTGGTCGTCCAGACGCGGCCACAGAAGGCCGGGCGTATCCAAAATCTCCAGATACGGCGAAATGCGCACCCACTGGTTGGCGCGGGTCACGCCCGGCATATCGCCCGCCTTGGCGATCGGCGAGCCGTGCAGCCTGTTGATGAGCGTGGATTTGCCCACATTCGGCACGCCCACCGTCATCGCGCGCACCACCTTGCTGATGCCGCGCTGCTTTGCCCTGTCCACCGTTTCCCGCGCAGCGCCCTCGATGAGCCGAAGGGCGGTCTTTGCCTGCCTGTTCACATCGATGGCCGCGCAGGTCAGCCCCAGCGAGCGGAAATAGGCCAGCCATTTCTCCGTCTGCTTCGGGTCGGCCAAATCCGCCTTCTGCAAAATCAGCACGCACTGTTTATCGCGTGTCAGGCTGATCAAATCGGGGTTTCGGCTGGCTCGCGGGAGCCGCGCATCGCACAGCTCGACCACCACATCCACCCGTGAAAGCTGCTCCTTCAGCAGCCGTTTCGCCTTGGCCATATGGCCGGGATACCAGTTAATGTCCATACGCTCCGTCCAATTTCCATTTTTTGGATTATAAGGAAGAAAACGAGTTCTCTTTAAGTAATATCACTTCTGACGAAAAAAGGCAAGAGCGAATTTTATTGTTTACAAATTGTCTGTTTTTCTCCTTTCGGCTGCTTTTATTTGAAAAAGCCGAGCTGAAGGGTTGACTTTTATGCTTTTGCGTGCTATACTGAAGCTCCAAAATCAGTATGGATTTTTCTGAGACACCAAGCTCATTTTTCGCCATACACGCTCTGTGAGTGTGTGGCGATTTTATTTTTTAAGGAGGCATTGTTATGACAAACGCAGTATTGAACTCAATCAAAGAACGCAGGAGTGTCCGAGCGTATAAGCCTGATACTGTTCCGACAGAGCTGCTCGATGCAGTCCTTGAGGCGGGAACCTACGCGCCGACCGGCGGAGGACGGCAGTCGCCGACAATCATTGCTGTCACATCGGAAAAGTACCGCAAAGAAATCGCCGAATTAAACGCCGGCGTGATGGGTAAGGACACTGACCCGTATTACGGTGCACCTGTCATCGTTCTTGTGCTGGCGGAGGGAACGGCAAGCACCTTTGTTGAGGATGGGAGCTGCGTGCTTGAAAACATGATGCTTGCCGCGGCATCGCTGGGACTCGGCTCCGTGTGGGTACACAGAGAGCGAGAGATATTTGACAGCGAAAGGGGTAAAGCCCTTCTTGTCGAATGGGGGCTTCCCGAAACGCTGCGCGGTGTCGGCAGCATCGCACTCGGATACCCTGCCAAAGCAGCAGGCGAAGCAGCCAAAAGAAAGAACAATTATATCGTTCGGGTGTGATTTAAGAAAACAACGATACAAAACAGTCCGCACGGCATGGGATGCTGTCATGGATGCAGCAGGCGGTTTGCCCTGCGGAAAGTTCTGTATATGCACAATTCACAGTTATGATTTCCGAACCCGTTATACCGTTCGTCCGTGATCAATCGAAGCGGGTCGTTCATCTCCGAAAACGAGCTCGGACAAATCCCGAACGGTGGGAAGGTAAAATTCGCACTCGGCTTTCATATAGCGGACGATTTTATCCACCCGATGCGCCCAGCCCGCCGCCGCAAAGGGGACGCCGCAGACATCGGCCATCACCTTGCCGGGCTTCAGGTCGTCCACCATGAGAAGCCGGTCGGGTTGAAGCGACAGCTCCCGCATGATTTCCAGAAGCGGCCACGGCGCGGGCTTGCGCTTGTCCGGCGGCATTTCCCAGCCGAAGACGATTTCCGGCAGCGGCAGGTCGTTTTCCCGATAATCGCGCAGGATGTTTTCCCTGAGCGAGTGCGACACCACGCAGATATGCCCGCCCTCTTTCCGAAAGCGGGTCAGCAAATCCCGCATCCCGTCATATGCCTTGGGGACATGGGCGGCCACATAGTCGCACCATTGCTTTTGCTGCGCTTCGGTCTCTTCTTTGGTGAAATGCAGGACATCCTCGCAATAGTCCGAAAAGCCGGGGTCAAAATTGAACAGAAAATAATCGTCCAGGGTCAGATGCACATTCGGGCGCAGCACCCGCAGCGACTCCGCAAACGACGGATAGTGGATGGCGGCCGTACTGTTGACCACCGTATCGTCATGGTCCAAAACCAGGCACTGAAAGCGCATAAAACGACAGTTCCTTTCTGTAATGAGCAAAGTGAAACGGGGCGCAAAGCAAAATTGTATTTGCTTCTGCCGCTATTTGCTTTTTCTCAGCTTCGCCATGAAAAATCCCTCGTATTCCCCGGTCGGCCGGACACAGATGCAGCCTTTGACAGCGGTCGGCAGAAGAGGAAGGCCGCTCGGCGGGTCAATGGGGACAAGCTCGGCCCTGCGGCTCTTCAGCGCCGTGCGGACGACCTCCTCATTTTCCGCCTGCAGGACGGAGCAGGTCGAATAGACCATCTCGCCGCCCGCCTTTAACATCGTCAGCGCCTTTTGCAGGAGCGCTTTTTGAAGCGCCGCGGAGTTTTTGACGAGCGCCTGCGAAAATGCCCGCGTCGTCGCCGGCAGGGAAAAAAGCAGCGTCCCGCTGCCGGAGCACGGTGCGTCCAGCAGAATTTGGTCGAAGCGGAAAAAGTCCTCCAATTTCCGTGCGTCCTGCACCATGACATTTGCCCGTGCGCCTTGCACGGCCAAGTTATGGCGCAGCCTGTCGGCGCGTATCTTGTCGATTTCGCAGGCCGTGATTTGGGCTCGATTGCACGTCAGCGCGGCCAGCTGCGTTGTCTTGGAGCCGGGCGCGGCGGCCATATCCAAAATGTCCGCCTTTTCCCTCGGTGCAAGCGCCAAGGGCGGCAGCATGGAGGACAGCCCCTGCAGATATATTTCGCCGTTTCCATACATCGGCAGCGCCCGCACTGCCCGCTCGTCCGCATCCGTCAAAAGAAAAGCGTCTGCATAAAACGGCGCTTTCTTCCAGCCGATGCCCGCGCCTGTCAGCGCGTTTCCGACGGCCTCCGCCGTCGTTTTTAAGGTGTTGGCGCGCAGGGTCGTCCGGCGCGTCCCGCTCATGCCGCCGAAAATATCGCTTGTCAGCGCTTCGCCGTACTGCCGGTTCAGTGCGTCCTTTAAAAATTGCTCGTCCATGTCATTTTTCCTCTTTCGTCGGGCGGATGAGGGTCTTGGGAACAAAGCCGGAAAAAGCCGTCCTGCCGGAAACGGAGGCAAGCGTCAGGTCGCCGCCGTAAGTGCGCATGGTTTCCCGCGCAATGGCAAGCCCCATGCCGCGTCCCGCGCCCTTGGTGGAAATGCCCGCCTCAAAAATACTGTCCCGAATGCTCTCCTGCACGACCGGCCCGTTGTTTTCGACACAGAAGGAAAAGGCGTGCAAATCCTCGGCCAGAGAAATGATGATGCGCCCGTCCTTGACGCCCTCCAGCGCGTCCATGCCGTTATCGATCAGGTTAGACAAAACCCGGCACATTTCCCAAGCGGGCATGGGCAGGCCTTCCCACATCCCCGTGATGTTCGTGACCATCTGCAGCCCCTGCTTCTGCCCCTCCGTCAGCTTGGCGCGGAGCAGGGCATTGACGGGGGCGCACTTTGTCCTGAGCGCCTGAGAAACGGTTCTCATATCGCCGTACACGCGCTCGATATAGTCCAGCGCCTCATTCGGCTCATTCATTTCAATCAGGCTGTATACGACCTGCCAATGGTTCAGAAAGTCGTGCCGCTGGGCGCGGAGGGCGTGATTGAAGTCGCTCATCTGCTCGACCGTCTCATTCAGCCCGCCCATTTTATGCGCCACGCGCACGGCGTTGACGCCCTCCTTAATATCCAACGCCGCGCCGCAGACCACGATGCAGACCAATACCATCAGCACGAGGCTTCCGATTGGCCCATGCAGGGTGTCCGCCTTCCCGTCCAGCAGCACATACAGCGCAAGCGCGGCGGCCGCCATGATTTGCAGGCTGTTGATGACGATGGCGGTCAGCGCGGCCTTGCGCATATTCAAATGCTCCAGCGTCTGTGCCCTCATGACGTTTCCCTTCCCTCTATGGTGCGGCGCAGCGTTTGCAACGCCCGCCGCTCCATGCGCGATACCTGCATCTGGCTGATGCCCATCCGTGCGGCGGTCTCGCGCTGGGAGAGGCGCTTGGAAAAACGAAGTTGCAAAAGCGTCCCCTCATCCTCGGACAGCACGGCAAGCGCCGATCGTAAATCGCTCCTGCTTTCAAACCGCTCAAACGCATCATCCGAAAAGCCCAGCGTGTCGGCGGGCAGGCGGCCGTCCGCATCGGGCGCATCCAGGGAGGATACGGCGGTGCTTTCAAGAACGGTCAAAATTTCCAGCACCTGCAAAACCGTCCATGACAGCGCCTGCGCCAATTCCTTGGCGCTCGGCTCACGGCGAAGCGTATCGGTCAGCGCGGCGCGGCATTTTTTGAGTGCCTGCGCCTGCTCCTGCATCCGCCTCGGCGTGCGCAAAACGCTGCCCTTGTCGCGCAGATAATTGCGCACCGTTCCCGTGATGGTCGGGGTCGCATAGGTGGTGAAGCGAAGATTGCGGGTCATATCAAACCCGCGCAGCGCAGCCACCAGCGCCATGGAAGCCACCTGATATAAATCCTCATAATCGACGCCGCGCCCGGAAAAGCGCCGGGCAATCAAAGCGCACAGCGGAAGACAGGCGTCCACGGCCTCATTCAGCGCCTCGTCCGTCCTCAGTTCCGCATATCGGCACGCCAGCGCGTGCATTTTTTCAGCATCCATGTGCCTGTGCGGGCAGCAGCATATGAACGCCGCTCACGCCGCCCTCATCCCGTGCTAAACGGACCTCCTTAACCAGTGTCCCGATGATAAGCCCCGCGATATCCGCATCAGCCGTTTCATCATCCTGCTTTTCCGCACAGCGCTCCGCCGTGAGCGATACATGGATGCCGTTTTGATCTGCCTTGCATGCCAGCGTCAAGTGGCTGACGCAGTAGGGCTGATGCATGAGCAGCTCCGCGCTTTCATCCAGGGCAGTCTTCAGGTCATCCATCACATCCAAGGGCAAATCAAACACAGCGCCCACACCGCTGACGGCCATGCGAAGCACCAGCGTCCATTCGGCTTTTGCAGGCACGGTCATGGTCATTTTGTTCATTGCTTTTTTACCACCTTCATGTTGTCAAGACTCAGCACCGTCATGAGCGTCGCCCGCGTATCCTCCGCATCGCAGCACCAGAGCCGCTTTGGGGCAAGGAGGGTGATGCCCTCATCCGGTATGTTCAAATAAACGGGCACATTGCCGCGCATCCGCTCCAGGGTCTCCTCGACCTCCGGCATTTCGCTGCGCCTGATGCGCAGGTACAGCTTGACCGGCGCATCCTTCGCCCGCTGCGCATCCGTGCGCGTGTCCTTTTTGTCCGGCGCGGCGGGCAGCGGCTCAATGATGTCCGCCAGCAGCTTGATGTCCTCCTCGCCGGACACGGACAGCTTTCCGGAGACCAGCACGGCGCAGTCGCTGCTCAGTTCCCGCCCGTATACCTCATACACGCGGGGGAAGAGCAGGCATTCCACCTGCCCCGTCAAATCCTCCAGCGTCATAAAGCCCATCAAGGCGCCCTTTTTGGTCGTCTTCTGATGGCATTCCGTAATCAGCCCGCCCATCTGCACGCTCTTTCCGTCCTCGGACAGCCCGTGATCCTCACGCTCGGACAGCTCGGCAAGGTAGGCGGTGTTTACTTTGAGCGATGCCATGGTCTCCTTATATTCGTCCAAGGGATGGCCGCTGCAATATACGCCCGTCATTTCCTTTTCCTGCCGGAGCAGATCCAAATGCCGGTATTCGGGCAGCGCCGGATAGGTTTCCTGCATATCCATGTTCTGCGCGGGCTGACCCAAGTCAAACAGGGACAACTGTCCGGCGACATTCTGTCTGCGGATATCCGCCTGTGCGTCCAGCGCCTTTTCGTAAACGGCATAGACCTGCGTGCGCTTGGCGTCCATATGGTCAAAGCAGCCGGCCATGATGAGCGATTCCACGGCGCGCTTGTTGACATCCTCGCCCCCCATGCGGCGGCAAAAATCAAAGATATTCTTGAATGCGCCGCGCACCGCACGGTCCTGCACGATGGCATCCACGCAGGCAGCGCCGACATTTTTCACCCCGCCCATGCCAAAACGGATGGCGGGAGCGCCCTTTTCATCGTATTCCACGGTGAAGCGCCTGTCGGAAAAGTTGATGTGCGGGGGCAGGACGGGAATGCCGCGGGAGCGGCAGTAATTGATGTAGCCCGAAATTTTGCCCGCGTTGCCCGTGACGGAATTGAGCATCGCCGCCATGAATTCCGCCGGATAATGGCGCTTGAGCCACGCCGTCCAGACAGCGACCAGGGCATACGCCGCCGCATGGGATTTGTTAAATGCATAGGACGCAAAGGAGGTCATTTCATCGAAAATTCTTTCAGCGACCTCGGCGGGAACGCCGTTCTTCACCGCGCCCTTCACGTTCATTTCCTCAGAGCCGTACACGAAATACCGGCGCTCCTTGGCCATGACGTCCTTTTTCTTTTTGGCCATGGCGCGGCGCACCAAATCGCTGCGCCCGTAGGAATAGCCCGCCAAATCACGCACGATCTGCATGACCTGTTCCTGATAGACCATGCAGCCGTAGGTGACCTCCAAAATGGGCTTGAGCAGTGGGGTGGCGTATTCCACGGTTTCGGGATGCTGCTTGCCCTTGATGTAGCGCGGGATGGACTCCATAGGACCCGGGCGGTAGAGGGAAATGGCGGCGATGATGTCCTCAAAATTCTGCGGCCGCATATTCGATAGAAACGAGCGCATCCCGCCGCCTTCCAGCTGGAACACGCCGTCCGTGTCGCCGTCCGAAATCATGCGGTACACGGTCTCATCGTCCAGCGGGATTTTCAGATAATTGATGTCGATGCCCCGCTTTTTGAGCAAGTCCAGCGTATCCCGAATGACCGTCAGCGTGCGCAGTCCCAAAAAGTCCATCTTGAGCAGCCCTAATTTTTCGATGATGCCCATCGGGTACTGCGTGGTGACCACATCGTCATTCGTTTGCAGCGGCACATAATGCGTGACCGGCTCATTCGTAATCAGCACGCCGGCCGCGTGGGTGCTGGCGTGGCGGGGCAGACCCTCCAGGGACAGCGACGTCTGATACAGCCGCCGTGCCCGCTCATCGCTCTCGACCATCGCCTTCAGATCATGGCTGACCTCCAGTGCCTTTTCCAGCGTCATGCCCAAGTCCATCGGGACGGCCTTGGCGACCCTGTCCACCTCCGCATAGGGATAGCCCAAAACACGTCCCACATCGCGCAGAACGGCGCGGGCGGCCATTGTTCCGAAGGTGATAATCTGGCTGACATGGTCCTGCCCATAGCGCCGCGCCACATAATCAATGACCTCCTGACGGCGCTCATAGCAAAAGTCCACGTCGATATCCGGCATGGTGACGCGCTCAGGGTTCAGGAAGCGCTCAAACAGAAGGTTGAATTTCAGCGGGTCAAGCTGGGTGATGTCCAGACAGTACGCCACGATGCTTCCGGCGCCGCTGCCGCGGCCGGGGCCGACCATGATGCCGTGCGACCGCGCATAGTGGATGAAATCCCAGACAATCAGGAAATAGTCCACATAGCCCATCTGAATGATGGTATTCAGCTCATACTGGAGCCGCTCGCGGGCGCGGGCATCATCCGCCCGATAGCGCTCGGCAAAGCCCTCGTCGCAGAGGCGCCGCAGCATTTGCTCGGCGGTTTCGCCTGTTTCGATGGGAAAGCGCGGCAGATGGATGGTGTGAAAATCAAAGTCGAGCCGGCAGCGCATGGCAATCTCATGGGAGCGCTCCACCGCATCCTCATGGCCGGGGAAGAGCGCCTTCATCTGTTCCTCGCTCTTGACGTACAATTCCCGCGTCTCCAGCCGCATCCGCTTGTCATCCTCCAGCGTTTTGCCGGTTTGGATGCACATCAGCACCTCCTGCGCATCGGCATCGTCCTGCGTCAGGTAGTGACAGTCGTTTGTGGCGACCAGCGGAACGCCGGTTTTTCGGCTCATCTCCATCAGCCGCGGCAGCACGGTCTTTTCCTCCCGCAGCCCGTGGTCCATGATTTCGATGAAATAATTGTTTTTGCCCATGATGTCCCGCATCCTGGAAACATGGTCCTCGGCCTCTTTGAAGCGGCCATCCGACAGCAGCTTCGGCAAATCGCCCGACAAGCAGGCGGACAGCGCAATCAGCCCCTCATGATGGTCTCTGAGAAGCTGATAATCAATGCGCGGTTTATAATAAAAGCCCTCCGTGAACGCAAGGCTGTCCATGTACATCAGATTTTTATAGCCCTGCTCGTTTTCGCACAGAAGAATCAGGTGGCTCGTTGCGTCCCGCGTCTGCTTGTCGAAACGGTTGGGGCAGATGTACACCTCGCAGCCGATGACGGGATGCAGCCCCGCATCCTTCATCGCCGTGTAAAATTCCACCGCGCCGTACAGCACGCCGTGGTCCGTCACCGCGCAGGCATCCTGCCCCAGCGCCTTGAGACGAGGGATAAGCCGCTTGATGCGGCACGCGCCGTCCAGCAGACTGTATTCCGTATGTAAATGTAAATGGGCAAACGCCATGCCGCTTCCTCCCTTGCAGATGCTTCAATCCAAGGATAGTATATCAGAAAACAGGAGGACTGTAAACGAATAATCGAGCGGAGGGCACGGGGAAGGATTGCATCAGACCGCGTTTTTATGCTATAATCGGGAAGCATCACGGCGCGGAACGGAATTTTACGGCTGAAGGGAGCACGCTTATGCCGGATATTTACATGGTCTTTCCGGGCGGGAAGCGCAAGGCGCTGACCCTGAGCTATGACGACGGCGTGGAGCAGGACGCTCGGCTGATGGGCATCATGGCAAAGCACGGACTGAAGGGGACGTTTAATCTGAACAGCGGGCTGTTCGCACCGGAGGGAACGAAATATCCGGCCGGGCAGATTCATCGCCGCATGAGCCGGAGCGAGGCCGTTCGCCTGTATGCCCAGTCCGGTCAGGAGGTCGCCCTGCACTGCTATGCGCATGGCGATTTGACCATGCAGCTTGCCGGCGCGTCCGTTCGGGAAGTCATTCGGGACAAGGAAGAGCTGGAAAAGCTGTTCGGACGCATCATTCGCGGCATGGCCTACCCCTACGGCCCTGTCACGGATGAGGTGGCGCGGGCGCTGCCCGCCTGCGGGGTCGCCTATGCCCGCACGACCGTCTCCACCGGCCAGTTTGAATTGCCGCAGGACTGGCTGCATTTAGCGGCGACCTGCCATCACGACAGCCCGCATCTTATGACGCTTGCGAAAAAAATGGCCGAGGAAACGCCAACCAACCGCCCGTGGCTGTTCTATCTGTGGGGGCACAGCTATGAATTTGAAGCGCACGACAACTGGCGCGTCATCGAGGATTTCGCCGCGTACATCGGCGGGCGGGACGACATTTGGTACGCCACGAACATCGAGGTGCATAACTATGTGGAGGCGTGGCGGCATATGCAGTCCTCGGCGGACGGCAGGCGCATTCTGAATCTGTCCTGCCAAACCATGTATGTGCGACTGGATGATAGAATTTACATAATTCCTTCAGGCGAAGAAATCGTTCTTGAATAGGACGCTTCGATAAACAGTATAAGCAACAGGGTATCGGCAATGCCGATACCCTGTTGTATTGTATATATCAAATGTCGTCCTTTCCCTCAAACCTTCTGCACCATGTATATTTAGACACGGCGCTGCGGCACGCTTCGGGGACGGCCCAGGCGAGCAGCTCGGCGATATAGGGTGGGAGGACGCGGTCGTATTTGACCTCTAAGACGGTGTAGTCGTGGTCAAAGGGCGAAATGGTCGGCAGATAGGGGTTAAAAATGTCGATGCTGCCAAGGCCGGTATGCAGCCCCTTGTCAAAGGTGATGCGGACGGTTTCGGCGGGATGCAGATACGCTTCGCGGGTATAATCCACGATGACCACGGGATGCAAAAGGCGCGTGCGCATTTCCCGATATACGTCTTTAAGCAGGCCGGAGGCCGTATTTTCCAGCCCGTTGGGGTCGCAGGCGATGATTTGGTCGGCCAGCTCCCGCGGGATTTTGACCGAGCGCTTGGAAATCAATGCGCCGTACTTGCTCTTGCACTCCATGAAAATTTCACGGTCGGAGTAGTTATAAATGCGCATCCGATATTTCTGGCGCTCGTAAACGCCGCTCAGCTTCTCGTACAGCGCATCGTCAAACGCCGTATCAAAGTACAGGGAGCGGATATGGTATTCGCCGCCGTGCTTTTTTGCGTTCGGGTCTAAGGAAAGAATCGGCGTAAGGTTTCGGCGCAGCACATCCACCTGCCACGGCATCAACAGATATTTAAGCTCGTGCCTCAGCGGGATGCCCATCGTCAGGCCCCCGTTTCGGTCTGGCAGGCTACCAGCGTCGCGTCATGCACGCCCTCAATGTCCAGCATATGGCCGACCAAATCCGCCCGCCTGTCCAAACGCACCTCATAGGTGGTTTCGCCGCCGGCGCGGGTCACGGTCTTGGAGCGCATGCGGAAGAAGCGGACGCTGCGGCGAAGCTCGGCCTCGATGTCGGGCTGAGCGTACTCGTCATAGTGAAGCACCAAGAGATAGCTGTTGGGCTGGCGGAAATGCAGGAAGGACAGCGCCAGCAGAATGACGGAAATGCCGATGACCACGACCAACGCAATCAGGTACTGCTCCGCGCCGAGCAGGATGCCCATCGTGATGGCCCAGAACATATAGGCAGTGTCCAGCGGCTCTTTGACGGCCGTTCTGAAGCGGACGATGGAAAGCGCGCCGACCATGCCCATGGACAGCGCCACATTCGAGCCGATGGCCATGACCACGGGCGCGGTGACGAGCGTCAGCATGATCAGGGTGAAGGAAAAGGTCGGGCTGTACAGAACGCCGCGATAGGTCTTTTTATAGACCAGCGCGATAATGATGCCGACCAGCAGGCCGGCCAGCAGCGCCACCGCAACGCTGAGCGGCGTGAAATTTGCCAGCTGATTCGCAAAAAAATCAGAAATGCCGGTATTGGAAGCGATGTCCTTCGCCGAGATGTTTTCCATGTGCCCGTCCTCCTCGTTCGTCATGCAGTCATACATATTATACAGAAAATTACGGTTTCGTCAATGAAGCAATTGTAAAATCAGCCGTTCGCCGAAAAATGACGGATGAGGTTTTCTATGCCTCATCACCGTCCGCTTATCCGTCTGCCTGTCAGATATTCTCAAAGAACGCTTCCCCGTCCTCATTGCGCAAAATGCCCATTTCGTCAAAGGAAAGGCGGGTGGGCTTGGACTTCATGTACTTTAATATCTCATCCATGCGGACGCTCTCGGTGAAGCTCATCAGCGTGAAGGCCACGCCGTGCTTATGAGCGCGTCCCGTGCGGCCGATGCGGTGCAGGTAATATTCATTTTCCTGCGGCAGGTCGTAGTTGATGACTGCCTCCACATCATCCACGTCAATGCCGCGGGCGGCCACGTCCGTGCAGACGAGAATGGGAAATTTGCCGCGCTTGTACGCCTGCATGATTTGGTTTCGCTTTTTCTGCGGCACATCGCCGTGCAGGGTCTCAGAATCGTAGCCCGCCTTTTGCAGGGCGCTGTTCAGGCGCTCCGCCATGAACTTGGTGTTCACGAATATCATCACGCGCCCGTACACATCCGCGTCCAGCAGATACAAAAGCCTGTCCATCTTGTCGTCCCGCGTGACGGGGATGATGTACTGCTTGATGTCGGGCCTGTTTTCCTTGGTCGCCTGAATGGTGATCTGCACCGGCTCGTGCTGATATTTCCATGAGATGGTCATGACATCCTGATTGGTGGTGGCGGAAAACATGACGAGCTGGCGCGTGTTCGGGGTTTTTTCGATGATTCGGCACACGTCCTTGACAAAGCCCATCTTGAGCATCTCGTCCGCCTCGTCAATGACCATCGTGTGCACGGCATCCAAGCAGACATTGCCGCGTTCCAGATGGTCAAGCATCCGTCCCGGCGTGGCGACGATGATCTGCGGGCGCTTCCGAAGCTGGTCAAGCTGGCGCATGATGGGCTGCCCGCCGTACAGCACGGCGACCTTGACCTCTTTGATGTAGTACGCCAGCTTTTTCAGCTCATCGCCTATCTGAACCGCCAATTCACGGGTGGGCGCCAAGACCAGCTCCTGAATGCGCGTATCCTTCAGGCTCATATATTCCAGCATGGGGATGCCGAAGGCGCAGGTTTTGCCCGTGCCGGTGGGCGCAAGGGCGATGATGTCGTTTCCCTGCATCATGACGGGAATGGTCTCCTTCTGAACGGGGGTCGCCTCGGTAAAGCCCATCCGCGCAATGGCGCACATAACATCATCCGAAATGTCCATGCCCTCAAAGCCCGTGTGCGGGAGCGGCTGGCTGCGCAGCTCCTCCAAGTCCGGTTCCGATGGGGCGGCCGTCTCTTCCGCATCGAGCGGCAACGGCGCTTTCTTTTTTTTCTTGCGCGGCCTTGACCGTTTTTTCTTGGGGGCGTCTATGCCGTCCGTGTTTGCCGATGCGGACGGCTGCTCCGCTTCATCTTTAATCGCATCACTCGCTTCGAGCGGCTGATTTTGCCGCTCGTCCGTTTTTTCCTGTACTGCCTCGTTGTTCATGTCTGCCAAAGCCGGTTTCCTTTCTGCGAGCCCTGCCCGCATCCGTCCTCAAAAAAATCGTTACAAATAAATATTATACCAGTGCGGCCGCCGATTGTCAAAAGCCCGCTTTGCGGCGTTTGGAGAGAACGGAGAATGCGGCTACGCAGATGATGACGGAAAGCAGCGACCCTGCGGCCGTGGCAAGTCCCATCGGCAGCAGCGTATGCGGGAAGAGGCGGGAGGTCAGGTACACGCCCGGCACGCGCACCAGCACGATCGCCGTGATGTTGTGCAGAAAGGACAGGCCGGACTTCCCGACTGCACAGAAATACCCGCTGAAGCTGAAGTGAATGCCCGCAAACAGGCAGTCCCAGATATAGCCGCGCAGATACTGCCCGCCGGCGGGAATGACATCCGCATCTGCGGTGAACAGCCCGACCGCGGGCTCGGCGATGAACTGCATCAAAATCGAAATCGCCAGCCCGAAGCCCGCCGCCGTCAGCACGGCATAGCGAAGGGTTTGCACCGCACGCTCCGGCTTGCCCGCGCCGATGCACTGTGCGCCCAGCGCGGAGACGGTGGACAGCATGGACGATGGGACAAGAAACAGGAAGCTGATGATTTTTTCCACAATGCCGACAGCCGCCGCGTCCGTCAGCCCGCGCTGATTGGCGATGACGGTGATGACGATGAAGGCGATTTGAATCAGCCCGTCCTGCATGGCAATGGGCAGGCCGATTGTAAGAAGCCGTCCCATGGCGGTCTTCTGCGGCTTAAAGTCCGCCTTGCCGAGCGGGATGCCGATTTTGCGCTTTATAATCACAATTAGCGCGACCGCCACGCTGATCGCCTGAGCGAGCGTCGTCCCCAGCGCCGCCCCGGCGGGGCCTAAATGCAGCGCCCCCATGAAGAGATAATCCAGCGCGATATTGGCCGCGCACGCCACGGCGATAAAATACATGGGGCTTTTGCTGTCGCCCATGCCGCGGAAAACGGAGCTGATGATGTTGTAGGCGGTGATAAACGGGATGCCGATAAAGCAAATGGCCAGATACTGCGCCGTGCCGTCGACGGCCTCTTCCGGCGTGGACATGACGCTCACGATGGAGCGGACAAAGACCAGCAGGACGAGCATCAGGACGAGCGAGAGCGCCATGAAGAGCGTCACCGTGTTGCCGATGGCCAGTGCCGCCTTCTTTTTCTGCCCGCCGCCGATGGCCTGCCCGATGGACACGGTGGAGCCCATCGCCAGCCCGACCAGCATGACGGTGAGCATATGCATCACCTGACTGCCGACAGAGACCGCCGTCGTCCCCGCAACGCCCTCATACTGTCCGATGATGAACAAATCCGCCATGCCGTAGAGCGTCTGCAAAAAATACGACAGCAGATACGGCAGGGAAAACCGCAGGATGCTCTTGAAGACGCTGCCGTCGGTGACGCTTTTCTCCATATCGGGAAACGACCTTCTCTCAATCAAAAATGGCGGGGAGTGACGAATGATTAAAAAATTGCGCGGAGTGCGGGGGCAAAAGCCGTCTTTCGCCCGTTCCTCACCGTCCCGCTCATGCCGCCTCTCCTCAAGACTTGTCTTATTGTATGCGTCATGCCGCTTCGTGTCAATCCAAAATACAGCGGAAAGATATTCCGACCATGTTTGATGCAAAGCATTGATGATGCCGTCAAATAAAAGCTCTGACGATTCGATGATGCTCGGGGCTGTGCCCGACAAAGCGCAAACAGCATCACGCAGCAGGCTTTTTGCTTTGCCGGCTGCCGAAAATTTTCCCCGATGCGCGTTTTTTGTCGCAAAAGTCAAGAGTAAAAGCAGAAAAAACTAAAATATTTTTTTAGAAGGCTTCAAGCGGCTTCCGCGACGTACTTTTCAAAGAGCGATCCGGACGTTT
>CAVFWQ010000012.1:0-1600 GCA_963626285.1 bacterium
GCTCTTTTCCGAAATCATTTTTGAGGACAGGCATAACGACGCAAGCAATGCATTCGCGAGATATTCATATCATAATGTTTTATTATATCATATATTTAAATGTATTGCAACACTAATTTTTTGCCGTGGATTACATTCTTTTCACCTTGCATTTAATACCCGATTTTTATACAATAAGGGCGAAAGAAGAAGGCACGGAACAGCCTTCAAATAATCGAAAGGGGTACTTTTATGAAAAAACTGTCTCTGCTTCTGGCTGTCGTCTTGATGATTTCCTGCTGTGCTTTCGCACAGGCGGACGAACAGACGACCATCTCCTGGACTTCTTGGGCGCTGGCCGAGGAAAAGCTCGTTCCGATTTACGGCGGCTCTGCCGATGCGTTCATGGCTGAGAATCCCGGCATCGTTGTGGATTATTCCCAAACCAATCCCTATGCTCAGTATTTGGATCAGCTGCTGATTGCCACTGCCAACGGCACTGCGCCGGATGTTGCGCACATCAAGGCCGAATGGCTTCCTCAGTTCCTTGAACTGGGTGTTGTGAAGGACATTAAGCCCTACATCAGCGAGGAAGTTCTTGCCGATTACAGCGCTTCCGCCCTTTCCGGCGTGACCGAAGGCGATACGATGATTGCCATGCCTTGGTTCGGCAACACGGAAGCCATCTATTGCAACACTGCGCTGCTCAAGCAGGCCGGCATTGAAACCCTGCCCGCCACTTGGGATGAGCTGCTGGAAGATGCCTACAAAATCGCCGCGCTGGGCGATGACATCTATGGCTTTGCGATTCCGAACAGCAACGGCGTGGAAGCCGGCGAAGGCTACAACATTCTGCCGATTCTCTGGGCATACGGCGCTGACTATCGCGATGCCGATGGCAATCTGGCGCTGAACAGCGAAAACTCTGTCAAAGCTTTCCAGGCCATCAAGGACATGATTGACAACAAAGTGACCCCCACCGTCGGCTACTCGCTGAAGGATCTGCGCAACCTGTTCGGTCAGGGCAAAATCGGCTTCTATTATGACCTTGAAGCCACCATCAAGACAGCTGCCGGTTCTGCCGCCGATGAAACCAAGTTCTACGAAGACTTTGCAGCCATCACCGTTGACGGTCTGGATGGATATGCCGTCAACCACTATCTGATCGTCTTCAATTCCGTTCCGGATGAAAAGATGCCCGCAATCGGCCGCTTCCTCGAATATATGAGCGGCTCTACCGTCATCAACATCTTCTATCAGGGCGGTCAGGGCAAGATGTCCAGCCGTGCCAGCGTCAATGCCGAAGTATTCACCGATGTCAGTGACATTACCGCCGCTTATGTGAAGGCTATGGCGAGCGCTCGTCCCCTGCCGATTGACAACCATTTCATGGAAGCCGAATCCAAGCTCGTTGACGCATTGACCGGTCTGGCTCAGGGCAAGACGGCGCAGGAGGTTGCCGATACCGTTCAGGAAGCCATTTCCGAAATCTACGAGGATTGATTCATCGAATGAGAAATGAAGCCGGAATTGATTCATCTCTCCGGCATTCGGTCCCGCCTTTCCCGCTTTTTGCGGCGGGAAGGGCGGGATTTATCGAAAGGAGAACACATCTTTATGC
>CAVFWQ010000012.1:1610-27544 GCA_963626285.1 bacterium
GAATCGCGTCATGCAAAAGCGGACAGCTGGTTTGGCTTCGCGCTGACGATCCCGGCAATCGTGGTGCTTTGCGTTGTTATCGCGCTGCCGATTCTTAAGGGCATTTATGTCAGCTTTTTTAACTATAAGCTGGCAGACATCCGCAAGGACGTGTTTGACTTCTCCTCCGAAACTGTGTCTGAGGTGATTTCAGGCGAAAAAGATATTTCGGCACTCAGCAATCTCAAATGGAACAACTTTAAGAACTATCGAAAGCTCTTTAACAGCAAGAATTTTCTGAAAAGCGATTTTGTCACTTATTTCGTCAATACCATCGTCTTTGTTTTCTTTACTGTTGTCATTCAGCTTGTATTGGGCATGCTGATAGCCCTGCTGCTGAACACAAAAATCAAAGGAAGAGGCGCATTTCGCGGGCTGCTTCTGATTCCGTGGACCATTCCCTCGGTTGTCGTCGCCATTGTCTGGCGTCTGATGCTGCATCAGGACGGCGGCATTATCAACTACCTTCTCAATCTCGCTCAGTTTACAGGCGTTTCACAGATTTCCTGGCTGGAAACCGTTCCTCGCGCAAGGGCATCTATTATCATGGCTTCTGTCTGGCGTCAGCTCCCCTATATGATGGTCATGCTGCTGGCAGGCTTGCAGTCCGTTGACAGTTCTCTGGAAGAAGCTGCAAAAATTGACGGTGCAAATGCATGGGACGCCTTCCTTCATGTCACGATTCCTTCCATCCGTCCGGTGCTGATCACATCGACATGGATTGCCATTATGAATAATTTCCAGATGTACACCATCATTGCAAATTTAGCCGGCACCGGCAACAGCACGGGCACGATGACGCTTTCGATTGCCGCCTATCAGGAAGCCTTCAAGAACTACGAGTTCGGGCGCGGTGCTGCCATCGGCGTGCTTTGGTTAGTCATTCTCTTCATCATCACAATGATCTCCAATTTTGCCTCCGAACGCACGGCGCGTGATTATCAGTAAGGGGGTATGCGAAAATGAAGCGAAAAAACACATCAACCGACATGGCCGTTCTTAACGAATGGCGGGTTCTCAGCCTCGTTAAAGTTTTCTGCTGGGCGGCTATTCTTATTCCGCTTTACAGTTTATTGCGTATGCTGGGCGGAAATTTGCAGGCAAACGGCATTTTGTGGCGGCTCCTGCTGATGATCGGCGGCATTGCGGGGCTCATCTTCCTCATGCCGCGCTGCGGTCAGCTTCGGCTGAATACGTCTGTTGCGCATATCAGCGGCAAAATTTCAAAGGTTCTTCGTTACCTGCTGCTGGCCGTTCTGCTTATCATCATGCTGTTCCCCATTTATTGGATGGCCATCTCCTCCCTGCTGCCGAGTGAGCATATCATGAAGCTCCCGCCGACTCTGAGCATCACAAGCGAAAGCGGCTTTTTCAACTACACCAAAGTGTTTTCCAAGGCTGAGTATATTCGCTACTTTATTAACTCCTTTATCACTTCAGGCGGCACGGTTTTGGCTGTTTTGCTGATTGCCCTGCCCGCAGGCTTCTCCTTTTCACGCTATAAATTCAAGGGCAAGAATGTCATTTTAACCACCATTATGTCCGTGCAGATGTTCCCCATCGTGGTCATCCTGATTTCCCTGTACGGCTTCTATATGCGCTGGAATATGCTCAATACATATCTGGGCGTTATTCTGGCCGACACGACCTTTGCCCTGCCGCTGGCCATCACGCTCATGCGTTCATTCTTTGATACGCTTCCGCGCTCGTTGGATGAATCCGCACGCATTGACGGTGCCGGCCGTATCCGCACTATGGTGAGCATCCTTGTTCCGCTGACGCTTCCTGGTCTTGTCGCCGTCGGCATCTATACCTTCTTGTCTGCATGGGATGACTTCCTCATGGCGCTGACGATTATGAACACCAACAATATGAAAACGCTGACTGTCGGCCTTGCGCAAAGCTTCCTTGGCGAGTATGCGCATGACTACGGTGCTTTGATGGCTTTCTCTATGGCCGGCTCCCTTCCCATTGTGCTGATGTTTGTATTCTTCCAGAAATATATGATATCCGGCTTAACCGCAGGCGCTGTCAAGGGATGAGTATATGACTTGAAAAGAACGCTGCAAGGCACATCCTTTTCAGAACGCCGACAACCCCCGCCTTATCATCAAAAGAGGAAGCGCCGTAATAAAAGATAGCAAAGAGCATAAAGCTTATCAAACAGCAACCGAATCAAGCTGATAATTCCGCAATCGATAAAACAGCCGTGACGATCACATTTTATTTCACCCCTTTATCCCACACTGAAAGCGTCGGCGGATACTCCCCGCCGACGCTTTTTGGATGATGCCTTCATTCCGCTCTGCACCGTTCGAAAAATTCCTTTGCGCCGGTGAGCAGCACGGAAAAGACGATTTCCTGTTGTTGCCGTTTTGCAATGCCAATCAGCTCATGGTTTGCGTACATCCGCGCCTGTTCGTTTTCCTCTAACGGAAACAGCCGTGCGGAAAGATGCACGCCGTTCACGGCCTGCTTCCACAGCCTTGGCGGAATGTCGATGCCGCGAAGCTGCATAAGCGGATAGTCTGTCGGAAGAAGCATTTTTTGCGTTTCCCCATTTCGGACGGCCTCTGTCAATTCCTCCAGAGTGATTGCGTTTTCTATGCGGAACGGGCCGGACTGTGTGCGCAGAAGGAAGCGCATATGGGCAGGACAGCGGAGCGCCTGTCCCAAATCATGGCAGAGGGTGCGGATATATGTTCCCTTCCCGCAGCGCACCGTCAGCACATAGACCCCCTCCCCCGCCTGAGCCCCCAAGGTGATTTCATGGATCATCACGGGGCGCGGCATAGTCTGCACAAGCTCACCCTGCCTCGCAAGCGCATAAAGCGGCTTTCCGTCCAGCTTAATGGCGGAATAGGCCGGCGGACACTGCATAATCTCGCCCGTAAATGCAGGGAGCACCGCCTCTATCTGCGCTCGCTCAGGCAGCGCATCGCCCGTTTCCGTCACCGTTCCCTGCGCATCCTGCGTGTCGGTCGCGCAGCCGAAGGCGATTTGCGCCGCATATTCCTTTTCCTTGTCCGAAAAATAATCCAGCAGCCGTGTCGCCCTTCCGACCATCAGCGGCAGTATGCCCGCTGCTTCAGGGTCCAGCGTCCCCGCATGGCCAATCTTTTCGCCGAGCAGCCTTTTTACGACCGCGACGACCGCGCCGGAGGACATGCCCGGCGGCTTTAATATATTCAAAAATCCGTCCATTTTTTAAAGCACTGCCTCGATTTGTTCCTGCATGGCCTTTTCCATGACGGCGCAGGCCTCGGCCATCGGCTTTTCGATTTTGCATCCCGCGGCCAAGGCATGACCGCCGCCGTCAAAGGACGCGGCGATTTTGCTCACATCGCAGGGCGGCAGGGCGCGGAGGCTGAATTTCGTGATGCCCTTCTCGCGCTCATCCGCCAAATAGGTCATATAAACGCCGTTCAGATACAGACCGTAATTCACGATTTTATCCGAATGCTCCGGCCTTGCCTGAAACGCCTGATAATCCTCCTGCGTCAGCTTCATCCCGCTGGCGCGGCCGTTTTCAAAAAAGTGCAGGGTGGACAGCGCGCGACCGAGAAGCTGCACATGCTCTTTTTCGCGCATCAGATGGATCTTCCGCGCCAAATCCGCAAGGTCGATTTTTGCCCTCAACAGCTCCTCCGCGGCGGAGAACGCTTCCTCATCCGCATTGGCAAAGCAGAAATTCCCCGTATCCGTGCTGATGGCAGTATACAGGCATTCCGCCATTTCCTTTGTCAGCGCGATGCCGAGCGCATGGAGCAGGCGAAGCACGATGCAGCCTGTCGCCGCCGCAGTCCCGTCCACCTCGTTGATGGCCGCATAGCGCGGGTTGGTCGCATGGTGGTCGATTTGCGCCGTCACAGGGGCTTGCAAAAAAGCCTCGCGGCAATCTCCGATGCGGCCTAAATCCCCCGCGTCGAGCGCCAACGAAAGGTCAAAACGCTCATTCTTCAGCTTGGTCGGCAGCACGACCAAATCAGCGCCCTGCAAAAAGGCATACTTTTCCGGCACGGCATCATGGCAGGCCATGACGACCCGCTTGCCCTGTTTTTTCAGCGCCAAGCCGACGCAAAGCAGAGAGCCGACGGCATCGCCGTCCGGCGAAACGTGCGTACACAGCAAGATGCTGTTCGCACGCTCCAGTGCGGACAGCATAGCCTTATTTTCAAATTTCTTCATGATTGTTTTCCTTGTCCTCCGGCACGACCTCGCGCAGCACCTGTGCGATATGCGAGCCATAGGCGATATTGCGGTCGCGCTCGAAAATCAGCTCCGGCGTATAGCGCAAATCTACCTGCCGCCCGACCTCGCGGCGCAGATAGCCCGCCGCGTTTTTGAGCGCCTGCATCAGGCCGTCTGCCTTGTCATCCTCCAGTACACTGACATAGACCTTCGCATAGCGAAGGTCGCGGGTCACATCGGCACGGGTGACGGCGTACGTGCCGCTCACACGCGGGTCATTCAGGGTGCGGATGGCCGCATCCACGGCGTGGCGCACCTCCTCCGAAATTCTGTCAATGCGAAAGCTGCTCAATGGATAGTCCCTCCGTTCTAAAGGCTGACAAGAGCCCGGATGCACGGAGCAAAGCCGGCGGTCACGGGCTCCCGTCTTATATCGATTTACCGTTCAATTTCTTCCATGACGAAGCACTCGACCACGTCATTTTCCTTGATATCGTTGTAGTTTTCCAGACCGACGCCGCACTCATAGCCGGCAGCGATCTCACGCACATCATCCTTGAAGCGGCGCAGAGAGGACAGCTTGCCCTCAAACACGACCACATTGTCGCGCAGCAGGCGGACGGAGGCATTGCGCTGGAGCTTGCCGTCCAGCACATAGCAGCCGGCAATCGTGCCCGCGCCGGTGATTTTGAAGACATTGCGCACCTGCGCGTGACCCAGCAGCACCTCTTTGAATTCGGGGTCGAGCAGACCCTTCATGGCCTTCTCAATATCCTCGATAGCCTGATAAATGATGCGGTAGAGGCGAATGTCAACGCCCTCTTTTTCCGCAGCGTCACGGGCGGAGGCATCGGGGCGGATGTTGAAGCCGATGATGATGGCATTGAAGGCGGAGGCCAAATTGACGTCGTCCTGCGTGATCGCGCCGACAGCGCTGTGCAGCACACGCACCTTGATCTGTTCCGTGGACAGCTTTTCAAGGCTCTGCTTGACGGCCTCGACCGAGCCCTGCACATCCGCCTTGATGATGATGTTCAAATTCTGAACCTTGCCCTCGCTGATGTTGGCAAACAGGTTGTCCAGAGAAACCTTGACGGAGGCCGCACGGGATGCCTTGAGCTTGTCGCGGCGCTCCTGAGCCACCTGACGGGAAAGTTTGTCGTCTTCGACGGCGGTCATTTCCTCGCCTGCCAGCGGCACATCGGTGAAGCCGGCGATTTCAATCGGCATGGAGGGGCCGGCGGACTGGACGCGCTCGCCGCGGTCATTGGTCATGGCGCGGACGCGGCCGGAGGCCATGCCTGCAACGATGTTATCGCCCACATGAAGCGTACCGTTCTTGAGCAGCACCGTGGCCAGCGGGCCGCGTGCCTTGTCCAATTTAGCCTCGATGATGACGCCGGAGGCCATGCGGTTGGGGTTTGCACGGAGCTGCAGGACATCGGCCTGAAGCAGAATCAGCTCCAGCAGTTCATCCACGCCCTGCCCCGTAACGGCGCTTACAGGCGCCATGATGGTATCGCCGCCCCACGCTTCGGAAACAAGGCCGTACTTGGTCAGATCCTGCATCACGCGGTCAGGATCGGCATCGGGCTTATCCATCTTGTTGATGGCAACGATGATCGGCACATTGGCAGCCTTGGCGTGGTTGATGGCCTCAACGGTCTGCGGCATCACGCCATCATCCGCGGCGACCACCAGCACGGCAATGTCCGTTGCCTGTGCGCCGCGCAGACGCATGGCGGTAAACGCCTCGTGGCCGGGGGTGTCCAAGAAGGTGATTTGGCGGCCGTCCAAGCTGACGGTGTAAGCGCCGATGTGCTGGGTGATGCCGCCCGCTTCTCCTGCGGCGACCTTGCTCTTTCTGATATAGTCCAGCAGCGTCGTCTTGCCGTGGTCAACATGACCCATGATGGTGATGACCGGCGGACGGGGCAGCAGATCCTCTTCCTTGTCCTCGTAGTTGGTTTCGCTCAGGGCATCCTCCGCTGTCTTGTCCAGCTTCATTTCGAGGGTGACATCAAACTCGGAGCAGACGAGGGCAGCGGTATCAAAATCCAGCTCACTGTTGATGTTGGCCATGACGCCCAGCATCAGCAGCTTCTTCAGGATCTCACCGGCGGGCTTGCCGATGCGCTCGGTCAAATCCTTGACGGTGATGGTTTCCGCCGTCATGTACGCCTTTTCGATTTTGATGGGCGCCATGGTCTGCTGGACGGACGGCTTCTTGACACGGGAGCGCTTGCCGCCGCGCACGACATCATCATCGTAGCCGTTGAAGCTCTCCTTGACAAGCTGCTTGCGGTTCTTCGCAACATATTCGGGGTCATGCTGCCGGATGTACTGTTTCTTATTGGGGTCGTAATTGCTGACGCGCTCCTTCTCCGCAACGGGCGTTAAATCAAGCGATGCGGCGCGGGGACGGCCGACGCCGGAGCGGTTGCCGCCCATACCGGGACGCGGTGCGCCTCCCTGCGGGCGCTGGAAGCCGCCCTGACCCTGAGCGCCGGCCGGACGCTGACCGCCCATGCCGGGACGCGGCGCGGGACGAGCGAACTGCCCGCCCTGCTGCGCATTGGCGGGACGGCCGTAAGGCCCCTGCTGGTTGGCAGGACGACCGTAAGGTCCCTGCTGATTCGCGGGACGAGCGAACTGCCCGCCCTGCTGCGCATTGGCGGGACGACCGTAAGGCCCCTGCTGGTTGGCAGGACGGCCGTATGGTCCCTGCTGATTCGCCGGACGGCCGAACTGTCCGCCCTGCTGCGCATTGGCGGGACGGCCGTATGGTCCCTGCTGACGGGGGCGCTGCTGCCCGGACGCCGCCTGCGCATTGGGCGCGGGCTGCTTGGCAGCGGGCTGTGCGGGGGTTTTCGCGGGGGCGGGCTTATTATCCGCCTTCTGCGCCGAAGCAGCCTTTTCCTCCGCCTTTTGAGGCACGGCAGGCTTATCCTCTGCCTTGGAAACGGGCAGCTGCTCAGGCTCAGGCTTTTGCTCCTCCTGTGCCTTGGGCGCAGCGGGTCTTTCTTCCGCCTTTACGGGTTCGGCCTTGGCTTCCTCCTGCCTGGGGGCATCCGTCCTGACCTCCTGCGGCGCGGGAGAAACGGGCTTTGCCTCGGCTGCAGGCTCCTGCTCCGAAATGTCATCGTCCGGCATCGTCCATGCCTTGGCGTGCTGTCGGGTCAGCAGCTGCTGCTCCTCCAGCTTCTTCTTGGCGCGAGCCTCTTCCTCCTGACGGGCGAAAAGCCCCTCCTGCTTGCGCAGCGACTGCAGCAGGCTGTCAATGTTGCGCCTGACGCGAGCTGTCTCCTCCAGCATTACTCCGGACTGAGCATTCAGCTCCTTGGTGGCTTCTGCCAGCTTTCCCTTGGTCATTCGACGTTTGCACCCCCGCTAATTGCGATAGTCTCTCCGACTTATGTTTTGCCGTTTCAGTTTGATTCGGCGCCGGTCATTAAGGAAATCAGTTTTCGGGCGAGGTCGCCCTTCAGAATCACAGCCGCAACGCGCCCTTCTTTGCCGCATGCCGCATCCAGCAAGCCCTCCGGTAGGCTGAACAGCGGCACCCTGTAAAATGAAGCAGAATTCGTCAGCCGCTTTTTGGCATTCGGCGATGCGCCCGCATCCAAGAGCGCGGCGGCGGCCTTTCCGCCGCGAATGGTACGCACGGCGAGGTCAAGCCCCGTAACGGCCTGCCCCGCCCGCATCGCCAGCCCTATCGTGCCGCGCACGGCCTGCTCATTCATGCGTGCCTTCCCCGCTTCTCAGCTTTTCCAATGTGTCCGTCAGCCCATGGCGGGTCTCCTCGCTTAGAGGGCAGGAAAACGCCCTTTCAAGCTGACGCTGCTTGATGGCCTTCGCAAGGCAGTCCGCACTGGCGCATACATAAGCGCCGCGGCCGGGCTTTCGCCCCGTCAAATCAATGGACACATCCCCCTCGGCGGAGCGTACAACGCGCAGGAGCTCCTTTTTCGGCTTCATTTCGCGGCATCCGACGCACATGCGAAGCGGAATTTTTTTCTCCTTCATGCTGTCCCTGCCTTACATGATTTCGTCGTCATCATCCATCACGGGCGGATGATAATCCTCGTACTCATCGGCAATCACCATGCCCTGCGGCTCCGGCATATCGCCGTGCTGCGCCTGCAGAAGCTCCGCGACCTGCGCCTGAGACTTAATGTCAATCTTCCATGTGGTCAGCTTGGCGGCCAGACGAGCGTTCTGTCCTTCCTTGCCGATGGCCAGGGAAAGCTGATTATCCGGCACGACGACGCGGCATATCTTTTCCTTTTCGGAAATGAACACGGAAATGACGTGCGCGGGATTCAGCGCATTCGCCACAAACTCCGCCGGGTCGGGCGACCACTTGATGATATCGATTTTTTCGCCGTGCAGCTCGGTCACGACCCTGTCCACCCGCGTTCCGCGGGGGCCGACGCAGGCGCCGACCGGGTCAATCATCGGGTCGGAGGACGCGACGGCCATCTTGGTGCGGCTGCCGGCCTCCCGTGCGATGGATTTTATCTGCACAACGCCGGTGGCGATTTCGGGGACTTCCATTTCAAATAAGCGCTTTACCAGCCCCATATGGCAGCGGCTGACGCGGATCTGCGCCGCCGAGCCGCCGTCACGCGCCGCACGCGCAACCTGCAAAACGTACACCTTTAGATGATCTCCTTCGTGATATTCCTCGCCGGGCAGGAATTCGGACGCTTCCATGATGCCCTGCGTGCGGCCCAGCTCGAAGAGAACGCTCTTTTCATCCGCCTTGAGGACAATGCCTGTCAGAATTTCGTTTTCCTTGTCGCTGAATTCATCATAGACCTTGCCGCGCTCCGCCTCGCGCAGCCGCTGCATGATGACCTGCTTGGCAGTCTGAGCGGCCACGCGGCCAAAGTCCGCGGGCGTTACGTCAATCTCCACGATATCGCCCATTTCGTAGCTGCTGGATATGCGGCGTGCATCCTCTAAGGAGATCTGGATGTTTTCGTCCTCCACTTCCTCGGTGACGACCTTCCGCGCAAACACCTGCACGCCGTTTTGTCTGGTCAGGCTGACCGCCAGATTCATCGGTGCGCCGGGACGCTTCAGATTCTTGCGGAAGGCTGCCTTGCAAGCCTCTTCGATCGCGTTGATGATAAGATCCTCGCTGATGTCCTTTTCACGGGCCAAAGCGAGAACCGCATCCAGAATTTCGGCCTTGGGGTTTTTAGGAGCTGCTTTGCTTGCCATTTTATCTTCTTCCTGCCTTCCGTTTATTGCTCATCGCCGTCTTCGTCATTCAATGCGCTCAAATCGGGCACCAGTTTGACCAAGGCGACTGTTTTTCTTTCAAATACTGCCGTACCATCGTTTGTCAGAATCGACACCTGCTGTTCATCCATGCCCTCAAGCGTGCCCTGATAGGTCTTTTGCCCGTTCAGCGGCTTATAAAGCCTGACCTCAACCAACAAGCCCAACGATTTTTCAACATCGCGTTTTGTCTTGAGCGGGCGGTCAATGCCGGGCGAACAGACCTCTAAAAAGTCGTAGTCGTATTTTTCCAGCATCGGCTGCACGGCATGGTGATAACGCTCACAGTCGTCCAGCGTCAGCCCGCCCTCCTTGTCCAGATAAATACGCAGATAGCTGCCCTGCGGCTCTTTTTCAAGCGCCACATCGCACAATTCCAAGCCCTGCTCCGAGGCGAGCCTTTCGCAGGCGGGCGTGATGATTTTTACAAACGACTGCTTCTGCGCCATCTCATGCTCCTTTGCATAAAGAAAGAGCGGGCTTCCCTGCTTTGATTGAAAAAGTGCGGCCAAAATACAGCGCTTCCGGCTTCACTCCTTCCAAAGCAGCTCCCACTCTTCGTTAAACCCTTCTTTCTCAGTGTTTCCGGGGGTAACACATCTGCATTCGGCCGTCCGCGTAAAGCGCTTCCGGTCTCCGCGCCATTTTGTGTGTTTGCTCACGCAAATCGGCGTTTCCTGCGTCAGTATAGCATACCTTTTACGGTTTTTCAAGCGTTTTCCCGCAGAAAAGGTATTTTAAGAAGGATTATTTTTTCGAAATGGCGGCGACCTCAAAGCCCTTCTGCGCAATCGCGCCGTGCAGCGCCTCATCCGAGATTTCCTTTTCCGCCGTCACGAGCGCCGTCTTGTTCTCCAGTGATATCTCCGCATGGCCGCCCAGCGCCTCAATCGCCTTCTGCACAGCGCCTGCGCAGTGCATGCAATGCATCCCTTCAATGGTCAGAAGCTTTTCCATCAGTGTTTCCTCCTTACGTTTTCTGAATTGTCCGTGTTGACCTGACCTGTTATGGGTGATATTTGAAAGGGCATACGCCCTTTCAGGCCGATTCCGCAGCGGCTTATACGCCGCAGAAAGCAGCGTCAAAAATCCCTTTTGACGCTCAGAAGAGCGTTACCTGGCTGGTTTCGCTCAGGTTGTTCAGGCATCCGTGCTCGCGCAGAAGCTCCACGACGGCGCTGGATACCTTGGCACGGTTTTTTAAATCCTCCACGGAAATAAACGGCGTGCCGCGCTCGGCCACGATGCTTTCCGCCGCGCTTTCGCCGAGGCCTCCCAAGGATGTGAAGGGAACGCGCAGCCCCTTTTCGCCCTCCGGGATGAAGCGGACGACATCGCTCTTATACAGGTCGGCCGGCAGGAAGCAAAAGCCGCGCGCCATCATTTCCAGCACCATTTCCATCGCGGTTATCTCGTCCTCCTCCTTGGCGGAGAGCTTTTTCTCCGCGTCCAAACGGTAGAACTCGCTGAGCCGCATCCTGAGCTGGTCGATGGGCAGAAGCATGGTGCAGGCATCAAAGCCTTTGCCGCGGATGGTAAAGTAGGCGGCATAGTACGCCTGCGGATGATAGACCTTATACCATGCCACGCGCAGCGCCATCGTGACATAGGCCACGGCATGCCCCTTGGGGAACATATACTTGATTTTCTTGCAGCTGTCGATAAACCACTGCGGCACGTTATGCTCATGCATCGCCTCTTCCATTTCCGGCTTCAGCCCCTTGCCCTTGCGGACGCTTTCCATGGTGGTAAACGCCATCTTGCTTTCGACACCGTAGCCGATAAGGGCATTCATGATGTCATCGCGTGTGCAGATGCACTCCTTCAGGGGCGCAATGCCGTTCATGATGAGGTCGCGGGCATTGCCCAGCCACACATCCGTGCCGTGCGACAGGCCGGAAATGCGTATCAGCTCCTCCATCGTCGTCGGATGCGTCTCATCCAGCATACCGCGCACGAATGCCGTACCGAATTCCGGCACACCGAATGTGCCGGTCGTGCAGCCGATTTCCTCCCGCGTGACCCCCAGCGCCTCCGGGCTTTGAAACAGGCTCATGACCTTCTTGTCGTCCAACGGAATATCGCGGAAGTTGACGCCCGTCAACTCCTCCAGCATATGCATCATGGTCGGGTCATCATGGCCGAGACAGTCCAGCTTGACCAGCACGTCATGCATGGAGTTAAAGTCAAAATGCGTGGTGATGATGCCGCAGTCCAAATCGTCCGCCGGATGCTGAATGGCGGTGAACTGGCAAATGTCGTAGCCCTTGGGCAGAACGACGATGCCGCCGGGGTGCTGCCCCGTGGTGCGCTTGACGCCCACGCAGCCGGCAGCCAGACGCTCCTTTTCGGCCTCCGATGCCGTCAGGCCACGCTCCTCCAGATATTTAAGCACATAACCGTAAGCGGTCTTTTCCGCCAATGTGCCGATGGTGCCGGCGCGGAACACAGAGCCCTTGCCGAACAGCTCTTCGATATAGGCATGGGCGCGGGGCTGGTATTCGCCGGAGAAGTTCAGATCAATGTCGGGCACCTTGTCGCCCTTGAAGCCCAAGAACACCTCAAAGGGAATGTCATAGCCCTCCTTGCGCATCGGCCGGCCGCAATCCGGGCAGTTCTTATCCGGCAGGTCAACGCCGACCGTGTATTGCTTCGGCACATCGAAATACGCCTTGCGGCAATGCGCGCAGCGATAGTGGGGCGGAAGCGCATTGACCTCCGTGATGCCGCTCATGCAGGCGACAAAGGACGAGCCGACGCTGCCGCGGCTTCCGACCAGATAGCCGTCCTTCAGGGATTTCTGGACTAATTTGTTGGCGATGGAGTACAGCGTTGCGTACCCGTAGCCGATGATGGAATGCAGCTCCTTTTCAAGACGCTTGACGATGATGTCCGGCAGCTCATCGCCGTACAGTTCGTGCGCCGTCTGCCAGCTCATGGTCTCAATGTCATGCGCCGCGTCAGGCCAGAAGGGAGAGAAGGTCTCCTTGCCCTCCGGATGGTCAACGTGCCAGAACATTTTTTCCACCTTGCCGGCGATTCTTTGCGGCACGTCAATGACGACCTCGTGCGCCTTATCCCTGCCCAGATAGGAAAACTCCTCCAGCATTTCCTTCGTGGTTTTGAAATAGAGCGGCGGCTGCTCATCGCAGTCCTTGAAGCCCTGTCCGGCCTGCAAAATGGCGCGGAAAACGGCGTTCTCAGGGTCCATGAAGTGGACGTCTTTGTTGTTGCCGATGGGCTGGATTTCAAGATAATCATAAAAGCGGGCGATTTTCTTGAGCTTATCGTCGCTTTCCCCCGCAACGATGGCCTGCATCAGCTCGCCCTCGATGCAGGCCGAGCCGACGATGATGCCCTCTCTGTACTTTTGCAGGACGGCGCGGGGAATATGCGGCTTTCTTCTGAAATAGTTCAGGTGTCCCTCGGACACGATATGATTGATGTTTTCAAGACCCTTTTGCGTCCGCGCCAGCAGGATGATGTGCGTGCTGTTGCCCAAGGTATAGGTGTGGGACAGCTCATTCAAATCCGCCAGCGTTTTCGCGCCGCGCTTCTGCGCCTCCTCCAGCATTCTGGACAGACACTGCGCCGTGGCCGCCGCGTCATTGACGGCGCGATGCGCGTCCTTCAGGGACACGGACAGGCGCTTGCACATAGCGCCCAAGCGGTGCGACTTTAATTCCGGATACAGCTTTCTGGCAAAGGTCAAAGTATCCAGACGCGGACACCGGTAGGTCTTTCCGACCCGCGCCAGCTCGTTTCTCAAAATCGAGCAGTCGAAGCGGGCATTGTGCGCGGCAATCGTGCAGTCGCCGATAAACTCCATCAGCGGCGGCAGCGCCTCTGCCGCAGAGGGCGCGTCCCGCAGCATCTGGTCGGTGATATGGGTAATTTCCGTAATTTTGGTCGGCAGGGGGCGCCCGGGGTTGACGAACATCCCGAAGGAATCGACCACCTGCCCGTGCGCCAGCTTGACCGCGCCGATTTCAATCATGCGGTCCTTCTGCGTGTTCAGACCCGTCGTTTCAAAGTCCAGCACGACGATGGGGTCGTCGATATCCCGCTCGTCCGCGTCCTCCACGATCTGCTCATCGTCCGTCAGATACCCCTCCACGCCCGGAATGAGCTTGATGTTGTTCTTTTTCGCCGCTGCAAACGCTTCGGGGTACGCCTGCACAACGCCGTGATCCGTAATGGCGACCGCCTCATGCCCCCACTTTGCGGCGCGGGCAATCAGCGTTCCGGCACTCGTCACGGCATCCATATTGCTCATCTGCGTGTGCATATGCAGCTCGATGCGCTTTTCCTCGGCATCGTCCGTGCGGACGGGCAGCTCCACGCGGGTGATATCGCGCACCATGATGACCGTTTCATGCGAAAAATTGTCGTATTGGCTGTTTCCGCGCACCAGCACGCCCATATCGGGCTTTATCTGCCTGATAATATCGTCCACAGCCGCCTTTTCCTCCGGCGTGATGGGCGGCGGCGCTTCCTTTTCTTCCTTTCGCGGATTCCGCGCACGGTAGTACAGGAACGCCTTGCACTTGACAGAGCCGGTGAAATCCGTCACGGCGAAGGACAGAAGGACGGCCTCGCCGCCGGAAATCTCCTTTGTCTCCGCGGACAGCACCTTGCCTCGCACCACGACCAGCCCCGTATCCGAGGTGATTTCCCGAATGGCGACCGGCGGCTCGGCAATGGAGCGTCCCTTGATGCGTTCATGGTGCTCAGGCTTGGGCTTATCCGGCTTATCGGCCTTCTTCCTCGCCTCCTCGCGCATCCGATCGGCACGGGCGGCCGCCAGCCTTTCCTCGTTTTCGCGCTCCTTTATTTCCTCTTCCAAGAGCGCCTCCGCGTCCCCGCGCACGGCGATGGCCACATCCGTTTCCAAGCGGAACACATCGTAAATGGCCTGCTGCAGCTTTTCCCTCGCCCCATGCTCATTCAGATAGGCGGCGGCAAAGGCATCCGGCATTTGCAGCGTCACGCGACCGTTCACGTTTTCCCAGCGCATGGCGCTCTGCCACGCGGCAACAGAGGGGTATTCGCGGCGCAGAAAATCATCAACGGGCTTGGAAAACCGCGCAGGACTTTCCAGAAAATCACTTTGGAGGGACGGAGAGGCCACGCGCACGGAAATACGTATGCCGGGGAAGGCATCCGACACGACCTTTTTGATCGTCCAAAAACCCTCCTGCTCAACCAGCACATCCGAGAGAAAGGATATCTGCGCCCAATTTCTGCTCTTCCAGTAATGGACATTCTCAATGCGGAGCTTGTCCCGCGTTTCGGGGAGCTCCCGCATGATTTTGTCCAGCAGCTCAGTTTTTGTCATGCTCAATCCATTCCTTCACCGCACGAACCATTTCATCCGCAAGGTCGCCCTCCAAGCGGCGCACGAACTGCCCGCGCACATACAAAGCGCCGCAGTCCCTGCCGCCGCACAGGGCGATATCCTTGTCCCTTGCCTCGCCCGGTCCGTTGACCACGCAGCCCATCACGGCCACGGATAAGTCACACGAGGCGGAGGCAAATTCCTCCTCCAGCCGTTTGGCGATGCCTTCCACATCTATCTGCGTCCGTCCGCAGGTCGGACAGGAAGTAAAGCGGATGCCGCCTCTCAAACCCAGCGCCCGCAGGATTTCCAGCGCGGCCTTCGGCTCACGGACAGGGTCGCCCGTTAAGGAAACGCGGATGGTGTCTCCGATGCCGTCCAAGAGGAGCGCGCCGATGCCGATGGCCGATTTCACCGTGCCCGTGCCAGGCAAGCCCGCCTCCGTGACCCCTACATGAAGCGGATAGCCGCAGAGCCTGTCCATCATGCGGTAGGCGTCCACCGTCATACGCACATCGCTGGCCTTTAAGGACAGCACGATGTCCTCAAAGCCCGCCTTTTCAAGCATCCGCACATGGCGAAGCGCACTGTCGCACATGCCCTTGGCCGTCGCGCCGCCGTCCCGCGCCAAAATGTCCTTTTCAAGAGAGCCGGCGTTTACGCCGATGCGGATGGGGACATGGTGCATTTTTGCGCAGTCCGCAACCTTTCGCACATTCTCCGTCGAGCCGATATTGCCCGGATTGATGCGCAGCTTCTGAATGCCGTTTTCCATCGCGCCGATGGCAAGCCGATGGTCAAAATGAATGTCCGCGCACAGCGGCACGGGACTTTTGTCCGCAAGCTCGCGCACCGCACGGACGCACGCCTCGTCATAGACCGACACGCGCACAAGGTCGCAGCCGGCGCGGGTCAAATCAGCGATTTGCTGTAAGGTGGCGGCCGCATCGTGCGTATCCGTGTTGGTCATGGACTGCACGGAAACGGGCGCGCCGCCGCCGATTTTCAGCTTTCCCGCAAGAACCTGTCTTTTCATGTCTGTCTTTCCTTCAGAAGCCGAATATTCTGCCGATGTCCTGCCACGTTAAAACAATAAACAGGAGGATAAGCACGAAAAAGCCCGCCAAGTGAATGTATGCCTCGATTTTCTGCGGTACGGGCTTGCGGCAGACGGCCTCAATCAGCAGAAAAACGACACGGCTGCCGTCCAAGCCGGGGATGGGCAGAAGGTTGACGATGCCCAAGTTGACCGAGATGAAAATGAGCAGCGAAATATACGCCGTGATGCCGTATGCCTGCGTCTGCTGCGCCACGGTCTGCACCACGCCCACGGGTCCTGAAAGCTGGTCTACGCCCGCCCTGCCGAAAACAAGGTCGCGCAGGGACGAAAAAATCAGCCCGCCCAGAAAGGTGCATTCATCAAAGGACGCCTCCAAAAGCCGTCCGAGGGACAGATACACCGTTTTCCGCTCCAGCTCCTCCGGAACCATGCTGATGCCGATTTTCCCCTCTGCATTTGGGGTGACGGAAAGCGTCACCTGCTCCCCGCCGCGCAGAACGATGAACGCAAGCGCATTGCCGTCTTTTCCCTGCTCGGCGATCAGCTCGCCCACGCGGGTGGTCTGTCCCTGCTCGTTCACGCCGCTTGCGTCCTCGCCGTTGATGCTCACAATGATGTCTCCCGTCTGGAGACCGGCCGCCTCCGCAGGGCTGTCCGCGGAAATTTCCACAATTTTCGCCCTGTCGCCGTAGGTCACGTCGGTCACGCCCGTGCAGGCGTAAAAGGCCATACACACGACAAAGGCCATGATAAGGTTCATGGCAGGCCCCATGATGATGGTCAGCATCCGCTTCCAGACGCTGTAATTCTGAAGCGCGCGGGGGTCTTTGGTTTCTTTGCCCTCGACATCGTCCTCTCCGTAAAAGGCACAGAAGCCGCCCGCGGGAATCAGGCGCAGGGAAATATCCGTCTCGTGCTTTTTGCTCTTGCGCGAAAACAGCTTCGGGCCAAAGCCGATGGCGAATTCCTTCACGGGAATGCCCGTCAGCCTAGCGGCAAAGAAGTGCCCGGCCTCATGCACCATCACCATGACGCCCAGCATAAGCAGCGCCGCCAGCACATATAAAATCGTCATAAAAATTTTTCCTCCGATAAATAATCACGCGCCGCCCTTCTTGCCCGCTCATCGGCCGCATAAACATCAGCCAGGCAGGTCAGCGGCAGATGCCCGACCCTCTCCAGCGTTTCCCGCACGGTGCGGGCAATCGCGCCGAAGGGGATTTTGTCGTTCAAAAACGCCTCCGCCGCCACCTCATTGGCCGCATTCAGGATACAGCAGGCCGCGCCGCCCGCATGCAGCGCTTCATATGCCAGACGAAGCGCCGGGAAACGGTCGGGGTCGCCCTTTTCAAAGGTCAGCGTCCCCAAGGCTGCGAAATCCGGCGTGCTGACGGCGCTCGGAATGCGTTCCGGAAAGGTCATCGCATACAAAATCGGCACGCGCATATCGGGAACACCCAGCTGCGCCAGCACCGCTCCGTCCTCAAAGGCGACCATGGAATGGACTATGCTCTGCGGATGAACGACCACCTCTATCTGCTCCGGCTCAACATTGAACAGCCATTTTGCCTCGATGATTTCCAGCGCCTTGTTAAACATGGAGGCCGAATCAACGGTTATCTTACTGCCCATGCTCCACGTCGGGTGGCAAAGTGCCTGCGCCTTGGTCGCCCGTTCCATCTGCTCTTTCGTCCATGTTCTGAACGGGCCGCCGGAGCACGTCAGAAAAATTTTGGAAAGCCTGTTGCCCTCCGCCCCGCGCAGGCATTGGAAAACAGCACTGTGCTCGCTGTCCACCGGCAGGAGCGACGGCAGGCCGTTTTCATCGGGACAGGCAGCCATGACCAGCGCACCGCCGGCCACCAGCGTTTCCTTATTGGCCAGCAGGATGCGCTTTCCCTTGGCGCGAGCCGCCAAAGTCGCGCCGAGTCCCGCCACGCCGATCACGGCAATGAGCGCATCGTCCGCATCGCACTCCTCCGCCATTTTTTCCAGCTCGTTCTGCCGATAAAACCGGCAGAAGGACAGGTCGTGCGGAACGGGCGGAAGCTCCGCGCCCGTCAAAACGGCGGCGGGCGCATGAAATTCCCGAATCTGCTCAAATAAAAGCGCCGCGTTCCTGTGAGCGGAAAGCGCGGCCACCTGAAACCGTTCCCGATGACGGCGAATTTCATCCAGCGCCTGCCGTCCGATAGAGCCCGTGCTGCCCAGAATGGCAATTTTTCGCATCTCGCGCCTCCGAAACGGTCAAATATTCACAAGACAGTAGAAAATATACACGACGACCGTTGAAAAGAACACGCTGTCCAGCCTGTCCATCATCCCGCCGTGGCCGGGAAAGAGCGTCCCGAAGTCCTTCACCTTGCAGTGCCGCTTGACCAGCGAAGCGAACAAATCGCCGATCTCTCCGGCAAAGCCGCCGACAAGCCCTAAAATCAGGAATTTCCACAGGGCGGGAATCGCGCCGGAAAAGCCGAAGCAGGCGGCGCAGCCGACGGAAAACAGGATGCTGCCGACCATGCCCGCCGCAGCGCCTTCCACCGTCTTGTTCGGGCTGACGGCGGGGCAGAGCTTATGCACCCCGTAGCGGCTGCCGATAAAGTAGGCCAGGGTATCGCCCATCAGCGGAATGCCGAAGGAAAGCAGAATCATCATGCTTTGGATGCGGCGGCTGTCCGCCTGCAAAAAGGCCAGCATGCAAAGACCCGGCATCAGGATGGATACGAGCGGAAGGCAGGAGGCCATCAGGTCGTCCAGCTTCGGCTCGCCGCGGAAAACAACATTGGTGCAGACCAAAAAGCAGGCGCAGACGCTCAGAAAAAGCGGCAGGACGGCGCTTTTCGTCAGCACGAACAGCGGCACGCTGATGACCACGCAAACCCAGACCGGCCATTGCACGGGACGGTTGCCCGCGCCCTTCAAAGCGCGGTAGACCTCGTACACGCACATACACAGCGCAGCCATGAACAGCACGGCAAACACCCATGACCCCATGATGACGGCAAACGCCAGCACCGCCAAAAGCCCCGCGCCCGTCAAAATCCGTGTCGTCATGCTTTTCTTCCTCCAAATCTCCTGTCTCTTTTCGCGTAGGCTTCCAATGCGACATGAAAATCATCGATGGTGAAATCAGGCCATAAAACTTTGGGAAACATAAACTCCGCATAGGTGCTCTGGTACAGCAGAAAGCCGCTGAGCCGCTGCTCGCCGCCGGGGCGGATCAAAAGATCCACATCCGGTCTTCCCGCCGTATACAGGGCATCCGAAAATGTTTTTTCCGTGATGTCCTCCGGCTTCATATCGCCGCGCCGCACCCTTTCGGCCAGCATTTTCGCCGCCCGCACGATTTCCTGCCGCCCGCCGTAATTGATGGCAATCAGCAGATGAAGGCCGGTGTTGTCTTTTGTCCGCTCCTCCGCCCGAAGGACTGCCTCCCGCTGCGGTGCGGGCAGACCGTCCTTATCGCCCAGAATGCGGATGCAGACGTTTTTTTCGTCCAGCTCGTCGATTTCCGATGAAAAGTATTCCAAAAGAAGCGCCATCAGAGCCGATACCTCCTGCTCGCTGCGCTTCCAGTTTTCCGTGGAAAAAGCGTAGAGCGAAAGCGTATCCAGCCCCAAGTCGCTGCTTTCTCTGATGATGGCGCGAAGAGCCTCCACGCCCTGCTTGTGGCCTAAGGAAACCCTGATTTTATGCTGCTTGGCCCACCGGCCGTTGCCGTCCATGATGATGGCGACATGGCGTGGAAGCGTCGGTTCGGTCATATACGGCTCCTTGGGTCGGATATCAGAAATCGGGCCGCAATCAATGTCCCGTTCCGCACAGCGACGACAAACGGCTCGCGGCCATCATCACTGCAGGACATTTTTCCGTCCCTGCGCGGCGGACAAGTGAACACGACCCGATACGCCTCCCTGCTTTCGTCCAGGCGCCGCACTGCCTCTGCAAGCGGCAGCCCGATGAGGCTTGTTTCTGTCATCAGACCTCCATGATCTCCTTTTCCTTGTCCGCGGCGATTTTGTCCACTTCCTTGATCGCGGCGTCCGTGACCTTCTGGAGAGAATCCTCCGCCTTGCGCTGGTCGTCCTCCGTGATTGCGGAGTCCTTCTTCAGCTTCTTGATGCTCTCCATGGCGTCGCGGCGGGTGTTGCGGATGGCGACCTTCGCCTCCTCCGCGCCCTTGCGGACGACCTTGGTCAGCTCCTTGCGGCGTTCCTCGTTCAGCTCCGGCACAATCAGGCGAATGATTTTGCCGTCATTGGACGGGTTCATGCCCAAATCGCTCTTCTGAATGGCTTTTTCCACCAGCGGGATGGCCTTGGGGTCCCACAGAGAAATCGTCAAAACACGGGGTTCCGGCGCCATCACGTTGCCCATCTGCTTGAGCGGCGTCTGTGTGCCGTAGTAGTCCACCGTAATTCTGTCAAGGATCTGCGGATTTGCGCGGCCGGCGCGCAGGGAGAGCATATCCTTTTTGTAAAACTCGCGGGTCTTTTCCATTTTTTCCTTAGCGGCGTCAATGACTTTCTGCGTCATACAGGTCTCCTCCATTTCCGGCTTTGTTGTTCATGTCCTATTGTATACGCTTTTGGACGGATTGGCAAGAGGAAAATGTGGCGGCAAACAGCGCCTGCGATGACGCAGGTGTGAATGACCGTTCATTTAAAATATTGCTTGACACGATATACTATGCATTGTATAATATATCGTATAAGGAGGCGGTCTGCGTGACATGAATCGATTCGGCGGGCGTATGCATGAGAATTTTCGGTCGGAGGTGACAATCTCTTGGATGCTCAGCTCAAAAAAGGACTCATCGAAGTCTGTATTCTCTCCCTCCTGTCGCGGGGAGATTCCTACGGCTATCGGCTCATCAAGGATATTTCGGGCATCATGCCGCTGTCCGAATCCACGCTGTATCCCGTACTTCGGCGTTTGGAGGCGGCGCAGTGCCTGACGATTTACACGGTGGAGCATAACAGCAGGCTGCGCAAATACTATTCCATCACGGATGCGGGGCGGGCGCGGATCGACCGGTTTATGAATGAATGGGCGGATGTGGCCAAGGTCTATGAATTTATCAGGGAGGCGGCGACGGTATGACCAAGCATTGCTTTTTGGAAAGCCTGAAGGAGCAGCTCAGCTTCATGAAGCCTGAGGATGCGGAGGAAACGCTGAATTATTATGCCGAAATGATTGACGACCGCGTAGAGGACGGCTGTGAGGAAGAAAAGGCCGTCGGGCAAATCGAAAACCCGGAAGTGATTGCCGAACACTTACGCGAAATGATGAATGCCGATGAGCGGGAAAACACAAAGCCCTGTCAAAAGAGCGCCGTTCAAACGGACTGGCAGATGCACTCGGAAACCCGCACGGCGGACGAAATTCACGAAATCGAATTGAATGCCTTCGACCTGCCCGTCCGCATCGTGCGCGGAGAGCAGGACATCACCCTCACCTATTTCAGCAGCGATGAGATGCCTTATACGGCGAATGTTGAAAACGGAAAGCTGACGCTCATCGCGCCAACGCACGGACAGCCGAAGCAAACTTTCGGCGGCTTTTTCGGCGGGCTAAGCGGGCTGCTGAGCGGGCATTCCGCATACCGCGGCAGCACGGACGGCATCTATGTCAAGCTGGCCGTTCCCGATTCCTTCATCGGCTGCATTTCCGCAAACGGCACGAACGGCCGGATTCATGTGAGCGATTTGCACTGCCGTGCCGACATCAAAATGCGGACGACCAACGCCCGTATCACGGCCGAAAACTGCGATGCGAATCAGCTGTCGCTGACGACCTCCAATGCGCGGGTCACGCTCGAAAATGTTCGGATAGAGAGTGAAGTCAGGGTCAAAAGCACCAACGGCCGCATCGAAGCAAAGGGCGTCCTCGCGCCGAGCCTGCTTGCGCTGGAGACCTCCAACGGGGCGATCCGCACGGAGGACTGCGTATCTGACGAAATCAATATCAGAACATCGAATGCGTCCGTCAGCGGCAGGCTGAGCGGCAGCATGGCGGACTACGACATCGAAAGTCATGCCGTCAATGCCGAAAACGAGCTGGGAACGCATCCGAGGCGCGATGCACAAAAGCGCCTGCGCGTTTCGACCGCCAATGCGCGGATTCATTTTGAATTCACCGAATAAGCAGCGGCAAACCGAAAGAGAGCACAGTGCAGCTCTCTTCAGACTGTCGAACAAATCCGCAGACATTTTTGGGGATGCATGAAGGGGCCGCAGCCCCTTCATTTGTATCGTATCGACAGGCTTTGCCGGTCGTGCGGGGCGATTTTTCGGAGCGTCAGCGCAGAAAAATCATTTCCGCAGCCTTGCCATGCAGGATGAAGCACTTCATCCTGCATGGAGCGTGTCAAAAACGGAGTTTTTTGACACTCAGAAGAGAGTACGGCGCAACTCTCTTTTTTGCCTTCTTCCGCCCTGTACTTTTTTCGTTTTTCGTGATACAATGCGTTGCGGAACATTTACCCTTGCGTTCCGTCGAACAACATGTAGGAGGCGTTTATGCTGGACAAGCAGACGGCGTTTGACGTAATCGTCGAAGCGCTCAAGACCGGCGGCGATTTTGCCGAAATTTTTCTGGAGGACAGGCTCAACCATTCCCTGACCATGCGTTCCGGCGTTGTCGAGGCCGTCGGCAACGGGCGGATGCACGGTGCGGGCGTCCGCGTGTTTTCGGGGCTGCGCGGCGTTTATATCTATACCAACGATACCTCCCGCGAAGGGCTCTTGGCCTGCGCCCGCCGTGCGGCCGCGGCGATTCACGGGGACAGCATCCTCACCCCCGCGATGCTGACGGAGGAAAAGGTGCAAAACATTCACGAATTCAAGCTCATGCCCTCGGACGTCAAGGGCGCCCGCAAGGTGGAAAAAATGCGGGCGGCGCAGAACGTTCTTAAGCAGTACCCCGATGTTAAGCAGGGAACCATCCGTTATAACGACAGCGAGCAGCGCGTGTGGATTGCCAATTCCGACGGTCTGTTCAAGCATGACCTGCGCGTATACTCCCGCTTTGCCGTTACCGCCGTGGCCAGCGACGGCAAGGAAAATCAGATCGGCTACCGCGCCCCCGGCGCGCTGCGCGGGTTTGAGCTGTTTGATACGACGGTCGACCCGGAACGCTGCGCCCGTGAAGCGGCGGATGAAGCCGTTGAAATGCTCAAAGCGCCCTTCTGTCCTGCGGGCGTGATGCCGGTCGTCATCGGCAACGGCTTTGGCGGCGTGATTTTCCACGAAGCCTGCGGCCATTCCTTAGAAGCGACCTCCGTGGCCATCGGCAACAGCGAATTCTGCGGAAAGCTGGGGCAGAAAATCGCCTCCGACAAGGTGACGGCGATTGACGACGGCACCATCCCGAACGAATGGGGCAGCGAAAACATTGATGACGAGGGAACGCCGACCAATAAGCTGGTGCTGATTGAAAACGGCATCCTCAAGAATTATATGATTGACAAGCTCAACGCCCGCCGCATGGAGATGCCCATCACCGGCAGCGCCCGCCGTGAAAGCTATGAATATGCCCCGACCTCCCGCATGCGCAGCACCTACATTGCCGCCGGCGAGGATGACGACGATGAGATGATCGCCACGATGGGCGACGGCCTGTACGCGGCCGAAATGGGCGGCGGCTCCGTCAACCCCATGACCGGCGAATTCAACTTTTCCGTCAATCGCGGATATCTGGTCAAGGACGGCAAAATCGCACATCCCGTGCGCGGTGCTTCCCTCATCGGCCACGGCGGAGAAATCCTGCCAAAGATTGACCGTGTCGGCAGGCACGTTCAGCTTGCGCAGGGCATGTGCGGCTCCGCGTCCGGCAGTGTCCCCGTCAATGTCGGCCAGCCGCGCATCCGCGTTTCGTCCATCACCGTCGGCGGCCGCTAAAGGAGGAAAAAGCAGATGGATATGAATGTGTTTATCGACCGCGTTTTGGATGCAGCCAAGGCAGCCGGTTTTGAGCAGGCGGAGGTTTACTATAACGGCAGGAACAGCTTCATCGCGTCCTGCGTCAAGGGCGAAATCGCCGAATATTCCGTCAACAGCACGGGCGGGCTGTCCCTGCGCGGCCTGTGGAAGGGCAAAATGGGCTATGCCTCCACGGAAGCCTTCGATGATGAGGCCGTTTCCCAGCTTGTGAACGGCGTTCGGGAAAGCGCAGAGCTTATCGAGGATGAATCCGTTCAGGAAATCTTTGCAGGCAGCCCGCACTACGAAGCGGTGGACAGCTACAATGCCGCGCTGGATGACGTGGATGAAAAGGACAAGCTGGCGCTGGCGCTTGAGCTTGAAAAGGAAGCGCTCCGCATGGACGAGCGCATTTCTCAGGTGGGTCACGCGAACGTAGTATCGGAAAGCGGCCTCACGCTGCTTAAAAACACCTACGGTCTCTCGCTGTCCCATCGGGATAATATGGCCTTTGCCTATGTGGATGCCGTTGCCCGCAAGGAAAATCATGTCTCCAACGAGTATGCGCTGAAAATCGTGCATGACTTTTCCGAGCTGGACGCCCACGCCGTTGCAAAGAAGGCCGTAGACAGCACCCTGTTCATGCTGGATGCCGCGCCCGTGAAGAGCGGCACCTACCGCACTCTCTTTGAGCCGACGGCGGTCGTCAGCTTTTTGAGCGCGTTCTGCGGCGTCTTCTCCGCCGAAAACGCGCAGCAGGGTCTGTCGCTTCTGCTGAATAAGGAGGGTGAGACCATTGCCGCGCCGTGCGTCACCCTGTGTGATGACCCGCTTCTCCCGAACGGCTTTGCGTCCCGCCCGTTTGATGCGGAGGGCGTGGCCGCCTTTAAGAAGAATATCATCGAAAACGGCGTGCTGAAAACGCTCCTGCACAACCTGAAGACTGCCCGCAAAGCAGGGGTTCAGACCACCGGCAACGCCAGCCGCTCCAGCTATTCCACCGCCGTGAGCATCGGGCCGTTCAACCTCTATTTTGTCCCCGGCGCACAGTCCAAGGAGCAGCTCACGCAAGCCATGGGCGAGGGTCTGGTGATTACAGACGTCAGCGGCCTCCATGCGGGCGCGAATGCCATCAGCGGCGACTTTTCCCTGATTGCCAAGGGCTATACCGTGAAGAACGGCAAAAAGGACGCGCCGGTCGAGCAGATCACCGTGGCGGGCAATTTCTACCAGCTCTTAAAGGGCATCCGCGCCGTCGGCAGCGACCTCACCTTCCCGCAGGGCAGCATGGGCTCTCCGACGCTGGATGTCGGCGAGATTTCCGTGGCGGGCGCATAAGGAAGGTGTTTGGCGATGTATAAATACGAGCTGCATCTGCACACGAGCGAAACCAGCCGCTGCGGGCAGTCGACCGCCTACGACATGGTGAAGGCATATAAAGACAAGGGCTTTTCCGGCGTGGTGGTGACCGACCACTTTGTGAACGGCTATTCCTATTCCGCCTTTCCCAAAACATGGAAGGAAAAAATGGATGCCTATCTGAAGGGCTATCACGCGGCGAAAAAGGCCGGCGAGGAGCTGGGCATTGACGTTTTCCTCGGCTGGGAATACACCTATCGGGGCAATAACGCCGAGGACTATCTGACGCTGGCGCTGGATGAAGACTTTCTGTACAACAAGGCGGTCGACTGCGACAAATGGACGATTGAGCAGTACGCCAAGGCCGTTCACGACGCGGGCGGCTTCATCATTCGGGCGCACCCCTACCGCCGCGCCGACTACATCCCCACGGGCTGCATCGAGCGGGAGGGCATTGCGGATGCCATCGAGGTCTACAACGGCGGCAATCCCGCCGGAACGGACTATGATGACAAGGCGCTGGCCTATGCGCAGGCGCACGGTCACCCGATGGTCGCCGGTTCGGATACGCACCATGTCATCACGACGGGCGTCGGCTGCGTCGGCTTTGACGAAAAGCCGGTGGACTGCCGCGAGCTGTGCGAAATGATAAGGCAGGGCAAGGCGCATATCCTGCGCGCCCCGAAAGTTCCAACGCCCACGAAATAACAAAGGGCTGTGAAGATGCATTTTTGTT